>NZ_CP067100.1:3958028-4267254 GCF_016616235.1 Bradyrhizobium diazoefficiens | reverse complement strand
CATGGCTGATCTTGCCGCCATCGATCACGTCAAGATCATCCGCCTTCACACCCGCGTGCCGGTGGCCGATCCCGCGCGTATCAGCGAGGAGATGGTCGCAGCGCTGAAGGTCGGGGGTGCAACCACCTGGGTCGCCCTGCATGCCAACCATGCGCGCGAGCTGGCAGGGCCGGCGCGCGCCGCCTGCGCGCGGCTCGCCGATGCCGGAATTCCGCTGGTGAGCCAGTCCGTGCTTTTGCGCGGCGTCAACGACACCGCGGCCGCTTTGTCGGATTTGATGCGGGCTTTCGTCCAATGCCGGATCAAGCCCTACTATCTGCATCACGGCGATCTCGCGCCCGGCACGGCGCATCTGCGAACGACGCTGGCCGAGGGGCAGGAGTTGATGCGGCAGTTGCGCGGGCGGGTGTCGGGGCTGTGTCAGCCTGACTATGTCATCGATATTCCCGGCGGCGCCGGCAAATCGCCGGTCGGGCCGAATTATGTGTTGGCGGCGCAAAATACCGCAGCCGGCACGCGTGAAGCCGGCACGGAAACGCGCTATCGTATCCTAGACTATTGCGGCGACGTTCACCTCTATCCGCCCGAGACCTGAGCGGTGATAACGGCGACGTCGGTTTGAGGAACGGAGGCACGGATATGAAGAAGATCATGCTGGCAGCATCGCTCGTGGTCTTGCTCGGCGGCGCAGCGATGGCGCAGACCGGGACCAAGGGATCGACGTCGGGTGGCGCCACATCGGGATCGGTGCCGCAGGCGCCGGTCGGTCATCGCCAGCCGCGCGCCGGGGACGTGCCGAACGAGAAGAATGTGAGCGACGCGAACGATCCCCTTAGCAAGGAAAACCAGGCGCTCGACAAGAAGATCAAGAGCATCTGCCGCGGCTGCTGAGACGCGACTGCGCCGGCGGGCAGGGCGCGACAGCGCCCCACCCGCGCTTTTCAGGCTTATGCCGTACGCCCGTGCAGCCCCGCACGCCGGGTGTTGCGCCGGATCTCGACCGCGTCAGCGAGCTGCTCGAGCACTGTCGCCGTCGTCACCCAGTCGATGCAGCCGTCGGTGATGCTCTGACCGTAGACGAGCGGCTTGCCCGGCACGACGTCCTGGCGGCCGCCTTCGAGATTGCTCTCGATCATCACGCCCACGATGCGGGTTTCGCCGCCGGAGATCTGGCCGGCGATATCGGCCGTGACCAGCGGCTGGTTTTCCGGCTTCTTGCTCGAATTGGCGTGGCTCGCATCCACCATCACCAGCGGCGCGACGCCGGCCTTGGCCAGCTCGTTGCAGGCTGCCGCGACGCTTGCGGCGTCATAGTTCGGCTTGCTGCCGCCGCGCAGGATGATGTGGCAGTCCTCGTTGCCCGCGGTCGAGGCGATCGCCGAGCGTCCGAGCTTTGTGACGGCCATGAAGTGATGCGGATGCGAGGCTGACTTCACCGCATCGGCGGCAATGCGAACATTGCCGTCGGTGCCGTTCTTGAAGCCGACCGGGCAGGACAGGCCCGAAGCCAGCTCGCGATGGATCTGGCTCTCGGTTGTGCGCGCACCGATCGCGGCCCAGGACACGAGGTCGGCGATGTATTGCGGCGTCGTCATATCCAGGAATTCGGCGCCGGCGGGCAGGCCGAGATTGTTCACCGCCGACAGCACGTTACGGGCCAGCCGCAGGCCCTTGTTGATGTCGAAGCTGCCGTCGAGATCAGGATCGTTGATCAAGCCCTTCCAGCCGACGGTGGTGCGCGGCTTCTCGAAATAGACCCGCATCACGATCTCGAGCTGGTCGGCGAGGTCTTCGCGCAAGCGTGCGAGGCGCTCGGCATAGTCGAGCGCGGCCTTGGGATCATGCACCGAGCAAGGGCCGACCACGACCAGCAGGCGGTCGTCCTGGCCGTTGAGGATGGCATGAATGGCGTTGCGCGCCGCCATCACCACACGCGTTGCGGTGAGCGTGCGCGGGACTTCCCGCATCACCTCTTCCGGCGTGCTCAGCTCTTTCAGTTCGCGGATACGAAGATCGTCGGTCGTGCTCAGCACGGCGGGCTCCTGTTTGTTTTCGAACCTGCCGGCCAACAAAAAAGCCGCCAGGTCTGGCGGCTTGTTCGGACGTTTGCTTCAATATTCAGATTGAGCGTGATCCTCCTGCCGCCAGCGAGCTGTCGTAGCTAAAGTACCAAAAATAGCTGGTGGCAACGGTGATCATGGCAGGGCATATAGCGCGCCCTTGGCGCCTTGTCACCCCCAAAACGGCGCCGGCGCGACGAGGCGTCTCAGGTGTTGCTATTGCGTGCCGCCAGCGCCATGCCGATCAGGGTGGCGCCGCCGAACAGCAAATTGATCGCGACGAGGATGCCGATCGCCCATTCCGCCGAGCTCGGCAGCCCGGTGATCACCATGAACGAGATTGCCATGTCGACGAGGCCCGCGATCAGGAGCCACGACCAGCGGCCGCTCAGCTCGCGGCGGTGCTCCAGCGCATACATGATGGTGGCAACGCCCTCGGCCAGGAAATAGGCGCCGAGCACGATGGTCAGCGTCAGCACCGCCTGCATCGGCCGCGCCAGCAGCAGCATGCCGGCGAGCACCGCGAGCGCTGCCGAGATCAGCGACCACCAGAAGCCCGGCGTGCTGCGCGCCCAGTAGGTCACGATCAGCCCGCCGATGCCGCTGATCAGGAACATCCAGCCGAGAAGGATCGCGATCGCAAGGCTCGCGAGCGGCGGCAGGATCAGCGCCGCGATACCGAGCACGGCCAGCAAGATGCCTTCGAACAGGAAGGCCTTCCAATGCGCCTTCACCGTTTGGCTCATGGTGGATTGCAGCCTTGAAAAATCCTCGGGCGATGGCATCGGCAGGCTCCGGATCAAAAGACGTGCGCCCAATCTAATGTGCGGATACCGCACTTGCCATCCTGCGGCTCAACCGCCGCCATGCGCCGACGAAAAACCTTCGCCGCTGGTGCGGATGCGGTTGCGGCCGAGAACGTAGATTGCCGTTGTGACAACCAGAAGCGCAAGGCCGAGCAGGATGGAGACGAGGCCGATCGGGATCAGCGCCAGCGTCAAATTGCGCTCGGGGTTGATCAGCCAGTGGTGGATCGAGGTCAGCACGAAGGCGAGGCCGAGGAAGCCGACACCGCCGCCGGCGAGCAGCAGCGCCCACATCCGCCGCAGCTGGCTGAGCCGTTCCCGCGCGATATTGGTACGGGGCGCGTGGTGGCGCGCGACGCGGCGGACGAGGCGAATGGCGAAGGCGATCGAGCTGAAGCCGATCAGCAGGCTGGCGCCGCCCAGCCACATCCGCAAGGTTGGATCGAGATCCGGCATGCGCTGGAGGGTGAGCAGCGGGAAGTCGAAGGCCGAATGCAGCGCCAGGGGCCCGGCGAAGATCAGCAGGCGGCTGGAGAGGCGGGCCCAGTCGCGATGATGACGGTTCGCGCCCAGCGCCGTGCCGGCGCGTGCCATCGTCAGATAGGCGCCGGCGATGATGCCGAGTGCACCGTGGAACGGCACCGTCAGCACGCTCCGCAAGGCAGCGAGCGAGCGCCACATCTCAGCATGCTGGACGAGATAGGCGAGGTTCTCGTAGGCGGCGAAGCCGAGGCCGACCGCGGCGCCATAGACCACACTGTCCATCGGATTGGCAAAGGTCCGCCGCTTGGTCGAGGAGACCAGCACGATGGCGATGACCTTGACGGCTTCCTCGGGCAGCGCCACGCCGAACACCGAATGCATGGCCAGCATCGCCCAGGGATTGTCGGGGGCCGCGACCATCTTGACGAAGGGCGCACGGACAAGGCCGAGCAATGAGATGCTGGCCGCGCCAAGCAGGAACGCGGTCCAGACCTGGGCCGGCGGTCCCGGCCGCTCCTCGGCGGCAATGACGAGCCAAAGCATCAGCAGCGCCGGGGCGATGGCGGCCGTTCCGATGACGGTGGGTAACGCTTCAATCAGGTACATCGGCGCCGAAAATAGGTTCCCTTGATCCGCTTAGCTACGTCCACCGATGCGACCATGTGTCATGCGCTTGCCGACAGCTGCAGCTTACGTTCATCCGTTTCGGCGGCGAAGGTTTGGAATGCAAGCGCGATCAATTGCATGACGGAGCGTGGTCGTCATCCTTATCAATGATCGCGGGTCCGATCCCGGATCGCGATTGGCAAGCCAGATCAAGGAAATATGCAGACTTCCTCGAGCTTACCATGCGCCCGTGACGGGCGAGGCCAGAGGCGGGCAGGCCGCCTGGTCACTGTTCGATGTGCGCGTGCGGGCCACGCGCATTCCCGCTCAATGCGTGGTGAATGGCAGCGCGTCAGGCGCGATGTCGAAGGCACCGAGATGGAACTCCTCGCCAACGGCCTCGGCCCGCTCCGACGCTTGCGCGAGCAGCGTGAACGCGGCCTGCGGATATTGCTGCCAGACCGCGAGATCGCCGGCGGTGATGGTGAGCCAGCCGAAGGTGTACATGTAGCGGCCGGGCTCCGTCACCCGGCCGACCCTGTCCCAGGTGATCTTGTTGACTGGCATCCGGTCCCCCGATCGCAAGTCCGCAAATGACGTCCGGCGCAAGGCCTGGACCCTCAAAAGCTGATCCGGCATTGGGGCCGTGATAGGGCAGTCTAGCCGCAAGCTGCCATTCGGGCCGGCTGCAGCACGGCCTGGCGCACGACCAGCCGGACGAGGTCGTCCCGCTGCTGCTTTTCGGCGAACTTGACCGCAAAGCCGTGGCCGAACTTGCGGATGACGCGCCCGACGCAGGCGCCGACCGCCAGCGGGGTGCCGAGAGGCGGATCGTACTCCGAGGACACCGCGACCCCCGCGGTGGAGACGTCGATGATGAAGCAGGGATGGGTGCTGCCGTCGGCCAGTGTCAGAAAGGTGTGCGGGACCTGCGGGACGAAGCGCGCGTCATGCCGGAACTCCTGAATGCTGGCGTCCTTCTGCTTCTTCTCCAGCCAGGTCAGCTTTGCCGACATCCAGGCGCGCCGCGCGCGTGTCATCTCGAGTTCCATCAGGAAGCCCGATCTCAGCGTCGCGCTGATGGTGCACTGGAATTCGCCGAAGTCCTGGAAATAGGAGGTCACGCGCTCGCCGATCTTGCCGACGACCGGCACGTCCACGAGCATGCGGAACGGCGAGACACGCTTGGTACGGCAGGCGAAGGTGCGTAGCTTGCCCTCGCAATCA
This sequence comes from Bradyrhizobium diazoefficiens, assembly GCF_016616235.1. Taxonomy (NCBI): domain Bacteria; kingdom Pseudomonadati; phylum Pseudomonadota; class Alphaproteobacteria; order Hyphomicrobiales; family Nitrobacteraceae; genus Bradyrhizobium; species Bradyrhizobium diazoefficiens. The sequence continues at coordinate 4,262,072 of NZ_CP067100.1, read as the reverse complement.
TACCAGCGCGGCAGCGAGTAGCTGCCGCTGACCGCGACTTCCACTGCACGCTGCTTGAGGAACTCTGCGACGGACATGAACGCTAATCGTGTTTCGGGATTGTTTCCGTAGATTCACGGTAGCGATCAAATTCTAAGCAAATGATACCGGCGCTCGCGAGCAGGGGTAAATTTTCGGTAAATGCGCCGAGTGGTCATGGCGGCGAGGAATTCACGACCACATCATCGCTCATGCAGCAATTCGCAGTCCGGAACGATGATCAGCCGGCGCGCCCGGATCAGAGGAACTTGACGCCTGCGGATTTGCCGCGGCGCCAGACCACCTGGCAGCTCCGTCCGGTGCGTGCGTCGCGTGCGAACGCCATTCGGATCACGCCCGGCAGCTGGCTCGCATCCTCGTCCAGTGTGATCTTCGCACCCGAATCCGAGATGTCGTGGACCAGGCAATGCCGCGCGGCGAATCCGCCGGCGAGCGTGATCCAGGCGTGCTGCGACAGCAGCTTGCGGGCTGCGCGCTTCTTGGGCAGTGGCATTGGCTCAAAATCTCCCGCTCCAGCGCTAGCTCAGGGAACCCTAAGAAACCGTTCAAACCGGCCCGGGGTGAAGCCAGGGGCGGGGCTATCCACCGGCGCCAGGGAGTCCGTTCCGAACGGCTTGCCCGCGGGCCCAAAGGCCATTATAGGTTCGCCCGCCGCAAGCCGCCGGGCACGACTCGTGCGGCCACGGCCGTGCCGCCTTCAAGCGGCGGGGCTTTGCGTTTGCTCCCTTCGTCTATCGGTTAGGACGCCACCCTTTCACGGTGGAGAGAGCGGTTCGATTCCGCTAGGGAGCGCCACCGGTCCGGGCTAGAACCGACCGCATGCGAACGCTGTTCCTCATCCTCATCTCCTCCCTAGCCGCGTCCGCGGCTGCGGCCGAGGGCCTGCGCCTGCCGCCCGATGCGGCGCCACAGGCGGGCAGGACGCTGCCCCTGAAGGGCACGAGCGGGACGGCGAAGGCGAGCGGCTGCGCCGCCTATGGCCGCGGCTTCCGCATGGTCGAGGCGACCGGCACCTGCGTGAAGATCGGCGGCTCGGTCAGCCTCGAGACCACGGTCAGGCGGTAAGCCTGCATGCCGCCGGATCTGATGCGGCCCGACATCATCGTCCCCTTCGTGATGTATTGCGCACTGCTGTGGTGGGTTGGCCGCGGCGTGAACTGGACGGCGAAGCTTGCCATAGCGGTGGTGACGTTGGCGCTGATCATCTGCGTGCTGCTGGTCGAGCGCGGCTGGCCTTAAGACAAAACCGCGAAAACAACCCCATGCACAGTAGCCGTCAAGTGCGAGCGTGACGCCCGTTGGCATGCGCGGGAATGGCGATTTCGCGCGGCCTCCGCGTGCCTTAAGCCGCGTCAGCGGGTCACGACATCGGTGGTGCGACAAATTGCGCAAATCCGCTTCGCTTGCCGAGCTCGGCGAGCCAGCGCGTCAGGTGCGGCTGGGCCGGGCGGGCGATGCCCTCGACGCCGAGCCAGCGCCGTGCATAGCAGCCGATCGCGATGTCGGCGAGGGTGAACTGGTCGCCGTCGATGAAGCGGCGCGATGAGAGCAGGCGATCGGCGATGGCCCAGACCTCGGCGGCCGCATCGGCATCCTTCTGCACCTGGATCATGTCGCGCTCGGCGGGCGGCGTGCGCACGATGCCCCAGAACACCGGGCGATCGACCGGCTGCACCGTCGACAGCGTCCAGTCGAGCCAGCGGTCGACGCTCGTGCGGCTCTTCGGCGCCTCGGGATAGATCGGCGTGCCGCGCCCATGCGCGAGACAGAGATAGCGCAGGATCGAATTGGACTCCCACAGCACGAAGTCGCCCTCGACCAGCGTCGGGATCCGCGCATTGGGATTCATCTTGAGGTAATCGGCCTCGCGCGTCTTGCCGAACGCCATGCCGGCGTCGATACGCTCAAAGGGCAGGTCGAGCTCGGCCAGGCACCACAGCACCTTCTGCACGTTGACCGAATTGGCGCGGCCCCAGATCGTCAGCTTTTGGTCCGGCATGAAAACTCCTCCCGCGGCATTTTCGTCTTGCGCGGGTGATAGCGGGATTCCGCTGCGCCAGCGAGCCGCGATTGCGGCGCGCCTCTCATGCAAAAAGCTCCGCCATGGCGGAGCTTTCGCTGCAGATTGCAGCCTGCCGTCAGTGGCCGAAGAACAGCCACAACAGAATGATCACCGGGATCGGCACGCCCAGCAGCCACAGCAAGAGTCCTCGTCCCATCGCGTTCTCCTCCGATTCGCATTTGCCGGAGGGACAATCCCGGGCGCGAGGGCTTGTTCCAGCCGCGATGCGCCTACCAATGGCCGGTGTTCGGCATCGAGGCCCAGGGTTCCTGCGGCGGCTTCGGCTCGCCCTTCTGCAACAGCTCGATCGAGTGCAAATCGGGCGAGCGGACGAAGGCCATGTTGCCGTCGCGCGGTGGACGGTTGATGGTGACGCCGGCCTTCTGCAGCTTCTCGCAGGTGGCGTAGATGTCGTCGACCTCATAGGCGAGATGGCCGAAGAAGCGGTCCTCGCCGTACTTCTCCTCGTCCCAATTGTAGGTGAGCTCGACCAGCGGCGCGCCGCGCGTCTTGGGCTGATCCTTCAGCGCGTCGAGATCGTCCGCTGCGCACAGGAAGACGAGCGTGAAACGCCCCTTGTCATTCTCGATCCGCCGCACCTCCTTCAAGCCCAGCGCATCCTGGTAAAACTTCAGCGCGACATCGAGATTGCGCACGCGCAGCATGGTGTGGAGATATCGCATGGTTGTTGCTCCCTGGGTGGTCGGAGGGTTTTGGTTTGGGCCGGGACAGTAGGAGAGATAGCAGGAAAGTGCGGGGAGGGGCAGGGGGCGGGCAACATGCGTGAGGGATTATGTCCATAGGCCGAAAATGGGAATTGCCGAACCTCAGGTAATGATTTCAACTCAAAGTGTATTTGGCTGAGAGATTGATTTTCGGAGGCAATCATGGACGCCCAAGGCGATTTGCCTGCCCAGTTTCTTGCGGAAATCGAAGCTGCCATCAAGAAGCATAATCGAGCTTACACCAAAGACACTGCGCTCTATCAGTTAATCGTTATCGCTTCCGCCGTCTGTGGGATCATCTCGCTGTTCGCTGGAGCAATGGGGCAGTCGGTCTTGGCGGGTGTGATGGGGGGCACAACGACAATTGCATCTGTCCTGACACAGACCCTGCACTGCGTAAAAGCGCAGGGGTGGCAAGACCGCATGCGGGCCGAACTCGAAGGCATGCGAATTCAGTTTATCTACGAGCACGGTGGAGTGCCAGCGGCTGAAGCGCTGGCCGATCTTGGAAAGCAGTATAGGGATTTAGTCCCCCGCATGTCGAAGGAGTGGGAGAAGATTTTGAGCACGCAGGGTGGCGGTCTCAACGTCAGGCTGCCGAGGACGAAGAAGATTTCTGAAGACGCTTTAGAGTAGCCGTTCGCGGCGACGCCCGTCTCATAGGTGCGCACACGGAAAGCCCCTTGGCGTGAGGTCTCGCGCGTGAAGACGCGAGCCCGCCAAATGGCAGGTTACAGGTTAGCGGACGCAGATGACGACAGTTGCGGTTTTGTCGGATACTCGGCGGTTGTGTAGGCTCGGCACCATCCAAAAAGGGGCCTGACAATGACAAGGCAGGAGAAGCGGGTGCTGATCGAGCGCTTGCACGACATCTGGAGCACGGGCGATACCCGGTCGATCCACGAGGTGTATTCAGAAAATTTCGTCGCCCATATGCCGAAGGGCTGGGGGCCGGCCCCGTCCCGGGACGGACACGACGGTATTCGACGGGCAATCCAGCGGCTCCGTTCCAGCTTTCCGGACTGGCGCGAGCACATTGACGACATTGTCATAGATGAAGATAGGGTGGCGGTTCGATATCATTCGACGGGTACTCATCTCGGTGCGTTCGCGGGCATGCCCGCCAGCGGTCGTCGTGTTCAGGTCGATGAACTGTCAATCTTCCGAATCGAGGATGGACGTGTTGTGGAGCAATGGTGCCTCAACGACGACCTTGCCTTCGGAAAGCAGATTCGAGGTGAACCTCTCAGCTAACCTGTCCGTAAATCTCAACGTTCAGTGTACGAAGCGCCCTCGGTTGGATCGGCTTGGGCGGAGAGCTGACTGCGCTCGCGCCGCGTGAGCGACGTTCTGAGTTACGGTGACAGTGCTGGACTGCACCCCGTGAGACACGGCAATTGCAGTGACAAGCGTTTCGAGAATGACCAGCGGCGGACAAGCGAATAGGTGCGCTCTCACGGCCGCCCGTGTGCCGCGCGCGTCGATCGGGCCTATCCAGTCATTTGGCATAGCCTTGAGAGCGGAGCCACGCGATCTTGCGGTCACCGTTCATCCAGTCGTCGGCATCTGCCTTGCTGGCAAATCCGGTAATTTCACGCTGTTCGTGGTCCGGATAGTCGGCGAGTATTTTCCAGTCGCCCTCGGCGACACGTACGGTTCTGAACGTCACTTTTGTTTTGGCCATGCCGTACTATGCAGCGGTTGGCTTGAAAAGAGAACCCGCTTTGCGGCCCGGACGGCCATCTCTTGGCCGGGAGCGCTGTCACGGAGGTCATGGCGAGCAGGGCGGTGACGGCGACTGAGCTTGGTGCACTGTCACCGCGACGTCACGTCGCCAGCTCTTGAAGCCGCTGACGATCGTGGGTGTCGAAAAGCGAAGCAGCATGTGAACCGCTTCACATCCGGAAATACCATTCTGCTGTAGTGCTCGTGCCTGGCATTGCCGCGCCCGCGGCATTGGGCGACGCTGGCCGCGAAACCAGCGGGAAGGTCTGCCACCGGAGCGCGACATGCCCAAAATCCTGATCTGTGGCGGCGGCATCATCGGCCTTTCCGCGGCGACGATGCTGGCGCGGGACGGGCATGACGTCACGGTGCTCGAGGCGGACGCGGCCGAAGCGCCGGCACGCGCTGGTGGCGCCTGGGACGCCTGGGATCGACCGGGCGTGGCCCAGTTTCGTCAGCCTCACAACCTTTCGTCTCGCTTCCGGATGATTTGCGATAGCGACTTGCCCGGGATGACGGAACTGCTGGTTCGCGCGGGCTGTGTCTGGGTCGATTTCTTCGACGAGCCATCGCTTCCACCAAAGATCCGGGATCGGGCGCCTCGGCCCGGCGATGCGGCGATGCGGTTTGTCACCGGTCGTCGGCCGACAATCGAAGCCGCTGTGGCGGCGATGGCGGCTTCGGAGCCAAGCGTCAGGATTGTACGCGGCGTCAGGGCCCGCGAACTCGTCACCGGCCCGTCTGCGATCGCCAATGTGCCGCACGTTGCAGGCGTCCGAACCTCCTCCGGAGAGGTCATGCGCGCCGACCTGGTGATCGACGCGATGGGCCGCAAAAGCCCGGCATGCAAATGGATCGCCGAGGCCGGCGGCCGCAGTCCGCACGAGGAGTCCCAGGACTGCAACTTCCTTTACCACACGCGGTTCTTTTCGGGATCACGGCGGCCACGCAGGATCGGCCGTGCGCTGACGCCAATGGGCCTGTTCTCCATCCTGACGCTCGACGGCGACGGCGAGACGTGGTCGGTCACGCTGTATACCGCGGCGAGCAACAAGGCGCTGAAGGCCTTGCGCGATCCGGCCACATTCGATCGGGTCGTCGGCGCGTGCCCGTTGCAGGCACACTGGCTCGACGGCCAGCCCATCACCGATGTGATGCCGATGGCCGGCGTGCTCGATCGCTATCGACGATTTGCCGTGGACGGCCAGCCGGTCATCACGGGCTTCGTTGCGGTCGGCGACGCCTGGGCCTGCACCAATCCATCGGCCGGACGCGGGTTGAGCGTCGGTCTCCTGCACGCGCAGGTGCTCCGCAAGGTCGTGCGCAACGCGCTCGGCGATCCCGCGGCCCTGGCCGCCGAATATGATGCCGAAACCGAACGGCAGGTCACGCCATTCTATCGAAATCAGCTGGCCGCCGATCGCGCCCGTATCGCCGAAATGGATGCCCTGGCGAACGGCGAGCCAATGCCGACGCCAAATCCGGGTCTCGCCCGCTTCCTTGCCGCAGCGGGGGAGGATGCCGATGTCTACCGCGCAGCGGTCGAGATCGGGACCGGCGTGTCACTGCTGCAGGACGTCATGGCGAGACCAGGGATCGCTGCAAAGCTGCGCGAATTCGAAGGGCGCGAATTGCGGCCCGAGCCGGGCATGGACCGCGAGCGGCTGATGGCGCTGCTGGACGGCTAGCGCTGATCCGGAAACGCGCGACCGGAGTGCCGATTGACAGCCGAGATTTCGGACAAAAACTGAAAATGCGGGGCCAGCATTCATCGATGGGATGCGCCGGCCGCCCTCAGGACTTCGGCTTTCGCTCCGGCGCAACCGAGGTCTCCCACGGGCGCTTTCCGTCGCTGTCGCGGTCCCAGGCGCGCGAGGTGTGATCGGCCTTCTCGTCGGCCTTGTCCTTGGCGCGCGCGGCCTTGATCTGGTCGCGCACGGACAAGTCGCTTTGCAGGGTTTGGGGAGCTGCAGTCTGTGCCGCCGCGGCGGCCGACCAGACGATGAATAGGATCGCGAGGGATATCTTCATCCCTGTCGTTAACACGTTCAGCCCGCGCTGTCCGATTTAGTTTGGGCGCGCTTCGGTTGGAGCTTCCTTGGGCACCTAGCGCCGTCGTTGCGCCGGCGCCGCCTGTCCGTTCCAATAGGGCTGAGCCGAGGCGGCAGGAGGAACGCCTTGCCCGATCGGATTGCTGAACGGATTGTTGCTGGGCTGCGTCGCCACGGCGCAGCAAGAGGGGCCGTTCGCATGACGGGTTCGCTGCCGCTGCTGCTGTGTCTGGGCGAGGGCAGAGGTCGCGCACAGGAGGAGAGAGATCGCGAGGGCTGATCGAAGCATGGGAGTGCCTTTCCGGTCAGGGGAAACGGGACACATGCGTGGGTGTTCCCGGGCCGGTGGTCGATAGAGGCTTGCTTCTTCCGTTTGCGAGCAGATGCCTGGTCAATTGGCGCTTGGCGCAAGGCCTGGAATGGCGGCGAGATGGCCCGCCCTGTTGAACCCCGCTCGAGATGGGGCCGACCAAAGGCCATGGCCGCACTCTTTGCAGAACTCCTGTTTGATCTCGCCAGAAGCCTCCTCGGCGGCTTGCTGAGACGGGCCGTGCTGGCTGTTTGTGCTTGGCTCGATACGAAGATTCAGGGCCGCACTGCACGCTTCGTCGTGGGAATACTTCTCGGGATCGCCGCCTATTTCATCATTCCCGTTTTGGCCGGGCTATTGGGATTGTGATGCCCGCCATGAAGACGAACTTCATCATCGCGTTGGCGATCGGAGCGCTCATCTCGGCGGCGCTCCTCGTCATGGAGCCCTTCACCGACTACGCGTTTCTTTCGCTGGAGTGGCCGGGCATCACTGCAGGGCTTTTGTTCTGGGGAGCGGTCGGAGGCTCCGCCTTCGCAGGCATCGCTATTTCCTGGCTCTTGAATGCGCTCTGCTACGGCCTCGGTGCCTTCGCCATTCTCAGCGTTCTCAAGCTCCTGACTGCGCCAAAGACTTGAGACGCGCGGCTGGTGAGGGCGACATGAAGCGCTGGCTTGAAAAGCTCGGAAAGATTGCGAGGATCGCAGGACTATGCGGGACGGTCGCGTGGCTCGTGCTCTTGACGATCTCACCTGGGCAGCCCGATGCCGCACATCCCGAACGTTACGCGCACCGGCATGACGTCCGATATGTCAGCGCGGAAACAGGATCGGCCCTGCGAATCCTGCTCGGATTGAACGTCACGCTGGCCCTGGTGGCGCTCGGATGCCACTTGGCGACCAGGGACGTCGGAGACGGCATGTAGAACGGCGCGGGGACCTTGAGACGCACCCTACGTCACCGGACAAAGGACGCAAGTACGACAGCGAGTCCGGCACGGGAAGGCGTTGAGCGAGAAGCTCGCTGAAGCTGCGCGTGAGTACGCGCGAAGGCGCAGCTTCAGCCTAGGGGCTCATCGAGACCGAACAAACGGGACATCGTCAACCCACCGCGGCCGTCGTGCGAAAAAGCCGCCCCGACATGACCGGGGGGCGGCGCGGAGCCTACGCCGCAATCCGTTGCTCGGCGGGCGCGGTCAGCTGCTTGAGCACTTCGGCATGCTCGAGGTCGGGCACCGCGATGGCGGTGTGGCTGTACATTGCATGGGTCCGCGAATTTGCGATCCCGTCCAGGATCTCCTTGCCCTTGATGACATGCAGGCCCATGCCTTCCTGCGAAGGGAAGATCGCCAGCACCACGTCGTAGGCCGCAATCACGGCCCTGAGCGCTTCGGCCTTGTCTTCGGCAACGTCGACGAAAATACGAACATCGGCCGCGAGTTCGCGCAGCTCGTGAAAATCCAGCACTGTGGGGTACTCCAACGCAACGATACGTGACGAAGAGCTTGGAGCGGTTAGGTTACTGAAGTCTGAACAATGCGAGCCAAGCCACAGGTTTCGGGACGAGGTGACGCCGGGCGCGGAAACAGCGTGCGAATTGAATATCGCGTCCGCCGGGCATAGACTATCCTGTCAGCTGACAAGGGCGGAGAGTGGCCGTGTGGAAAGCTGTCGTGGTTGCGTTCGTTGCAGTCGGTCTGGCGCCGGCACTGGCGCAGAATGCGGCGACAACATCCGATCAGAAGCCCGGTTCACCGCCGGACAACTGCTTCTACACGGTCGGCACCCAGGCCATCCAGGTCCCGATCGGCGCCAGTGTCTGCCGGCGGCAGCCCGCACCCTACAATGACAAATATTCGCTGCTGCGATGCACGCCGCCGCTCGATGAGATCGATACCGACGTCAAGCGTGGCGATGCGCGCTGCGATCGGTATGACGAGAGAGACTAGTCGGCTTCGCTGACAGCTCGATCATCGCCGCTGCGGCCTGGAGGCGGGGATCTGTGCGCGGCCGTCACGGTTCGAGGCGCGCATTTTCCCCGGGTGCGGAAGGCCCAGATTTTGCCGCAAAGCGAGGCCTCATCCCAGAGAACCGCGGCTTGCGTTTTCAGCCTCGATGGGTTCTAAGCCGCGTCACCTCATGGCCACCGGCGTGAATCGCAAGCGCGCGCTTCGCGGGTTCGACCGCGTCCAGCAGGGTTTGCTCGCGCGCACAGAAGGAATTCAGAACATGGCGAAGATGACGAAGACCCAGTTGATCGATGCAATTGCGGAAGGCACGCAGCTGTCGAAGAACGACGTGAAGTCGGTGATCGAGTACATGGCGACAGTCGGCTACAAGGAGCTCAACGAGTCCGGCGAGTTCGTCATTCCTGGCTTCGTGAAGATGTCGGTGGTGAACAAGCCCGCGACCGAAGCGCGGATGGGCATCAATCCCTTCACCAAGGAGCCGATGCAGTTCGCGGCCAAGCCGGCGAGCAAGTCGGTGAAGGCCTCGCCGCTGAAGGTCGCCAAGGACGCGGTTTGATCCCCCGCGGCCCAAAAGAAGAACCCCGCGCTTGCGCACGGGGCTTCTGCGCCGAACGGCGATGGGATTTCAGCGCCTGGCCGTCAGCCGCATCCCTGACTTAAGGTTGAGAATCCAAAACGCAACCGCGCCGCCGTGACGGAATATGTCGGGCGGCGCTGCGACGTTGACTGAGCGCTGAAATCCCGGCCGCCATGGGGCCACGCGGCAGCCAAAGCTCAAACGCGACGTCGTCCGGAAAGCGCGCGCAGGGGACTGGACTTATTGTTCTCAGTTTGTTCTAGTCAGTCATCTTCCTTGGAGGTGATTCATGACCGTGGACAAGCAACGCGAAGTGATCAGGCTCTGGAACAAGCTCCGCAAGGTCGAAGGCCCGGCTGCGGAAGAGCTCCGCATCCAGATCCTGGAATGCTTTTCCGAGAAGGGCAAAGACAAGCGCGCGGCTTGACGGGCGTCGGTGAGAGCCGCGACATCCGTCAGGCGCGATCTCGTTCCGGTTGCGCGTCTGACAGGACGGAGAAGACTGTCGCCACTGATGACGTGACGGCGGCGCACGCTTTCACCGATCGTTAGCATTCGCTGCGCGCCGGTTTTTCGACTCCGATTCGTTCTCTGCGAACGAAATGGAGTCGGATGCAGAACAAGGCGTGCCTTCTGTGTCGGTGCGAGACAGTGCCGCACGGCCGAGCGCGGGTGATGCTTCGCGCAGTCCCGTCCTCATGCGCTGGGGTGAATCGATCGCGGGTTCGTTTGCATGCGAACGATTTGTTAAGACCTGCTCCGCGCTGGTTTCTGGAATTCCGATTCGTTCTTCGAGAACGAAATGGAAGCGAAGCTGGAACAAAGCCGCGCGGCCAAGCGGGCACGCGGCGCCGCGCTTTCCGTCTCGACGCTCTCTATGTCCGGCGCTATCGTCAGGACGGCGGGCGCGATCGATGAAGAACGGGCTTTATTCCATCCACATCCACATGCTCGACGGCGTGAAGGGCCGCGACAGCGGCGTCTTGATCCTGCGCGACGGCGTGCTGCTCGGCGGCGGGCCTTACTTCTGGTCGCGCGGCTCGTATAAGTGCGGCAACGGGACCTGGAAGGGCGAGCTCGCCACCAATCAGCACACGCGGTTCGCAGACAGCTTCGTCCGGCCGCTGTTCGGCGGCGAGGAAGCCACGTGCGGCTTCTCCGGGACGTATCGCGACGACGAAGCCGAAGTGTTCGGCACGGTGCTGGTCGCGGGCCATCGCAGCCTCAGTTTTCGCGCAACCCTGAAATGGCTCGCCGAGATCTGAAGCGCGCCAAGACTTAGCTACATCAAGACTTAGCTAATCAAGACTTAGCTGGATCAAGACGTCAACGAAAGCTTGCACGGAAAGCCGATAACCCTATTCGGTTAGGTTAAAAGCCCAATCGCGTTGCGCTTGCTGCGGGTTGGCGTAGGTGTCCTGGCAAAGACAACGACTTTGCCAACAAGCATCATTCTCATGACGCCATTTTCAGAACCGTCCTTTTATCAAGGCGACCGGCACACCTACCGGCGCGTCGCCGTCGTCGGCTCACTGTTCTGCCTCGCTTTCGTGGTGATCAGCTTCTCGCTGCGGCCGCAAGCCGAGGATACGCGCGTCGCGGTCAAGGCGGACCGCCTGGTGCGCACCGCGGGTCAGGCGCCGCACGCGAACTAAAACGCGATGCGATCAAGACGAATCGGCATTGCGCTTTGGCTCCTTGTTTGCGCATGATCTTTTCGGAAAACCGCTGCGCACTTTTCCGGATCATGCGTTAGCGCTCGCCCCCGGCGATGTGATCGTCGGCGCAATCGTCGGGGCACCCGACGCCCGTCGTCGCGAGCGCCACGAAGCCGGCATAGCCGGACAGGTTGAGCAGAATTTCGAGCCATACGGGCATGATCGGCCCTTTCTTTGCTTCTTCTCTCGAAGGCTAGGCCAACGTGCGCCCTGCGCGCATGTTCCCGGGAAGGCTGTTCCGCGAGAGTTCAGAGCGGAGAGGAGGGGTCGAGCCGACGGCCGAGCGTCGCAACGGACTCGCTCGAGGGCTGCTCCTTGAGGAACTCGGCGATCGCCTGCGCCAGTTCGCCGTCGCTCATCGGCACCGGCGGCGGACGCAGCGTGCCGACGCCGAAGCTGCGGACGATCTCGTCGTAATGCCGATCGCCGGATCTGGGAACGAGCCTGCGGATGCGAGCCAGCAAAGCGGATATCGGCAATCACTCCTCCTCGATCCTCCGCCCGCTGGCAGAAGCTTGCCTCTGCTGCCATGTGCTCCCGTGAAACCAAAAACCCCGCCGGCACCGCGGAGGATGCTGACGGGGTCTTCGTGCTGTTGCCTCTACCGGATGGCGGAGGCTTCCGCACTTGAAGGTTCAATCCACGCTGGGCGTATTCGTTCCCGTGGTCTCCATTTTTTTGCCGCCGCGGGTTCCGCGCTGCGCGCAACCATCGCAGGCGCTGGCCGTTATCGTCGCAGTACGCGAAGGAGGAGAACATGAAAAAGACACTGGCAGTTCTGGCCACCATCGCGGCCGTCGGCGTGACGGCGGTCGCAGCGCCTGCGCCGGCCGAGGCGCGCCACATCGGTCCGGGCCTCGCATTCGGTCTCGCCGCCGGCGCGATCACCGCGGGCGCGATCGCCGCGTCGCATCCGTACGGTTATTATGGTCCGAGCTACGGTTATTACGGCGGCCCCGCCTATTATGACTACGGCCCTGGCCCCTATGCCTATTACGGTGGGCCGTATTACCGGCACCACCACTACTACCGTCATTGGTAGGGCTGAACAACGAAAAGCCCGGAGCGACGCTCCGGGCTTTTTTCATGCGCGGCGATTGAAGCCTGCTTACGGCCAGAGCGACGGCCGTTCCACCTTGCGGGCATTGTCGAGCGTCGACACGAAATATTCCTCACGCTCGCGCTTGAATTTTTCCTGCGTGGCACGGAAGGCGGCGACACGGGCGGCGATCTCTTCGCGTTCGCGGATCTTGCGTTGTTCGTCTTCGGTCATGTCAAATCCCCTCTACACCCTGAGTACGTGTGCACTCCGGAACTCAAGCACTGCCGCCGCAATCACGTTGAGTCGCGTCAACACATGCATTGGCGCTTCTGATTGGGGCGTCAATGGGGAGGAGGCATTGCAGGATTGTGATAAGCGAAGGCCGGAAGAAATTGCCGAGCGCAACGCGTTCGCGCTTGATAATAGCGTCAGCAGTCTTGTCGCTTGCGCCGGTTGCAGCCAGGCCAAAATGGATTCGGGAGGCCCGCCATGATTGCGTCAGATCTTCGCAGCGGCGTTGAACGGCTCGGCGACATGATCGCCGAGGCGAAGACCATCGTCCCGTTCACCGGTGCCGGCATCTCCACTGAATGCGGCATCCCCGATTTCCGCTCGCCGGGCGGGATCTGGACGCGCTACCGTCCGATCGAATTCGGCGAGTTCATCGCCAGCCAAGAGGCGCGCGACGAATCCTGGCGCCGCCGCTTTGCGATGGAGGAGGTGTTCGCCGCGGCAAAGCCCGGCCGCGGCCATCGCGCGCTCGCCTCACTCTACCGCGCCGGCAAGGTTCCCGGGATCATCACCCAGAACATCGACAATCTGCACCAAGCCTCGGGCTTCGCGCCCGAGCACGTGATTGAACTTCATGGCAATACCACTTATGCGCGCTGCATCGGGTGCGGATTGTCCTATCAGCTCGACTGGGTGAAGCGCCGGTTCGACCGCGACGGCGCCGCGCCCAACTGCACCGTCTGCGACGAGCCGGTGAAGACCGCCACCATCTCGTTCGGCCAGATGATGCCGGAGGCTGAAATGCAGCGTGCCACCGAGCTGTCGCGGGCCTGCGACCTCTTCATCGCGATCGGTTCCTCGCTGGTGGTCTGGCCGGCCGCGGGCTTTCCGATGATGGCGAAGGAGGCCGGCGCGCGCCTCGTCATCATCAACCGCGAGCCGACTGATCAGGACGACATCGCCGATCTCGTGATCCGCCACGACATCGGCGAAACCCTCGGGCCCTTTGTCGGCAATTGAGGCGTCAATTTGATTCGCGCCTGTGCAAGCTGTTCATAGGTTCCGGCGAATCTCTTTTTTGTCTATGCCTCGCAACCGGGAGTGTTATCTTTTGAGTCGAAAGATTCGCGTCGCGTCGAATTGAGAACATTCTCTTAAGACGCGTGATTCGACGCCGCCGTTGAGGCGGGTTGCATGGCATGTGTGGGGTCCGGGGTTATGGGGTCGTCGGACGGATTTGAGTCCAAGAAGGTTGGAGTTCCGGGGCCCGGCGGCGCGTCGGGGCGAATGATGCCGGGCGAGCACGGCGGTGCCGGCCGCGACAGCGCCCTCAGCCCCTTCACCGGCCTCGGGGAGGCCAGCGCCAACCTCGTCGAGGTCACCGGCGTCATCAAATGGTTCGACGCCTCCAAGGGCTACGGCTTCATCGTTCCCGACAATGGTTGGCCCGACGTGCTCCTGCACGTCACCGTGCTCAGGCGCGACGGCTTCCAGACCGCCTATGAGGGCGCCCGCATCGTCGTCGAGTGCATCCAGCGCGCCAAGGGCTACCAGGCGTTCCGCGTGGTCTCGATGGATGAGTCGACCGCGATCCATCCGGCGCAGATGCTGCCGCCGCGCACCCACGTCACGGTGACCCCGACCAGCGGGCTGGAGCGGGCCCAGGTCAAATGGTTCAACCGGCTGCGCGGCTTCGGCTTCCTGACTTGCGGCGAGGGCACGCCCGACATCTTCGTGCACATGGAGACGCTGCGCCGGTTCGGCATGACCGAACTGCGGCCCGGCCAGTATGTCCTGGTCCGCTTCGGGCCCGGCTCCAAGGGCATGATGGCGGCCGAGATCCATCCCGAGACCGGCTCGCCGGGATTGCAGTCGCACTAAAGCGCGATGCGATTGCGATGAAACGTCATCGCGCTTTAGGTTGTTGTTCTCGCATTATCTTTATCTTTTCGGAAAACCGCTTCGCACTTTTCCGGATCATGCTTGAGCTCTTGCATTCCCGGAATCGTGACAAGACGGATGCCGGCAGGCCGGCGCGCCTCTGGCTTTTGTCATGATCGCCGCGTAAGGACTGTTCCAGTCCCACGCGCTCCGAGTGCCGTTCCAATGTTTTCTGCCATGACCTTTGCCATGCGCCTTGCCACGCGTTCTTCCGATCGAAAGGCGGCCGGATCGATCGCCATGGGCTGGCTTGCCGCCATCCTCGTCGTCGCCGGTGTTGCCATCGCCAACGCCGCCAGCTTCCAGCCGCTCGAGATCGTCACCAAGAACGGCGTGCAGGTGTTCTCGGTCGAGATGGCGACGACCGAGGAGGAGAAGCAGACCGGCCTGATGTACCGCAAGGAGCTGGCCGACGGCAAAGGCATGCTGTTCGACTTCAATCCCGAGCAGGAGGTGTCGATGTGGATGAAGAACACCTATGTTCCGCTCGATATGATCTTCATCCGCGCCGACGGCCGCATCCTGCGCATCGCCGAGAACACCGAGCCGCTGTCGACCAAGATCATCTCGTCGGGGGGCCCGGCGCGCGCCGTGCTGGAGGTGGTGGCGGGAACGGCACAGAAATACGGTATCCGGCCCGGCGACCGCGTCGGTCATCCGCTGTTCGGCAGCAAATAGGACCGGCCGGCGGAGGGCGTTGCCAGCCTTGCTGGCGCCCGTTAGTAAGCTTGATGGCGACTTGGGAAGCGTGTATCGACAGGGTTCGCCGGACATTCGGGGTATAGCGCAGCCTGGTAGCGCGGCAGTTTTGGGTACTGCAGGTCGTTGGTTCGAATCCAGCTGCCCCGACCAGTCCCGCCGTTGAGTTCCTAAACTTTTTCCCAATGATTCTGACGTGACTCTGGCACGCCGTTGTTCGGTTGCGCGCTTGTCCTCCGCCGGGCGACTTCTGCGGGTTCTTTCAGGGCGTTGCGACGTGGTGGAGCGGCGCACAATTACCGAAGCTTCGTCGAACCTTTGCTCGTCGCCATAGACATACAGGTGTTGGGAATTTCAGCGCCCAATGCCTAAACGGACGCCGCCAAGCGATGATACTCCGCTTGCGCGGCGTTGCGCTTTTTGAAGCATGATCCGGACCCGAAGGGACCGCGCGAGCGCAAGGTGCGCAGCGGCTTTCGAAGGTGATCATGCTCAAACAACGACCTACAGTGCGATGATGCGCTTTAGCGATCAGTTCCAGGCGTACCAGCCGAGCGGAAACGGCAGGAACGGCCAAGCCATCTGGTTGTCGTTGGCAGCCTTCGGCGGCTGCTCGACGGGTATCCTGACGAGTGGCACGGGCGGCGTCGAGCGCAGCGCCAGGCGCAGACATGCACATTGCAAATTCATCGCGGTCGCCCCAGCCGGTCAATTGTTTTCAAAATTCCACTGCTCGCAAAATTCGACGTCGGTGCAAAATCGTCACGCGTCCAAGACGGCGCGCTCATTCTCAAATCGCGCCTGCACTTCTAGAAGAATCGATATCGGCTTTCAACCGGTCCGGCCGGCCATGCACGACAAGTAAGGTTGACCGGTTAGGTTAAGACAGAGCGGCTGTTGCGGCCGCGCTGGTGATCGTTATCAGATCGGTCCCGGCTCGCGACGGGCTGCCTGTAACGGGTGCTCACACAGGATCACAGTTGGTCGCGGCGCGCGTATCCTGTGAGTTTCTCATCATGTCTTTCGATCGCAACGTCCGAACCGTCGGTTCGCAGTCGAGCTGGACCGAGATCTGGCACCTCTGGACCGTGATCGTGCCGCGCCGCTCGATCAACGGGCATCTCGTCTACGGCAAGGTCTGGCGCCGCCACGATGGCCGCGACTGGATTTACAAGAAGTTCACCGAGTTCGACAGCGAAGAGGCGGCCTGAGCAGCCGCCATCAGGCGCGGTATCGCCGCCGCGGCTCAGGCGGCCTTTGCTGGCGCGGCGGCCGCAGGCTTGGCCGGCGGCGGCTTCAGCGGCTTGTCCTGCTTCTTCGACCACGAGATGTAATAAGCCACCGTCGTCATGATCGCGATGCCGGCGATGCTGACAAAGAGCTGCGCGAACAGCGAGCCCGAGCTCATCGATAGTTCGAAATGGCCGACAAAGGACAGGAACACGCCGACGCAGAACACGGCGAGCGATTGCTGCCCGCAGACGATGATCGGATCGAACACCTTCCATTCCAAGCCCGGCCATTCCTTCGGCACGAAGCGGATCACCAGGATCACGATCACGACGAAGTGGATGAAGCGATAGGGCGCAAGGTTGGTCTTGTCATTCGGGTTGAAGGCCGAGAACAGCCATTCGGGAAACATGCCGCCGAGGGTCGGGAAGCGGCCGGCCATGGTCATGACCAGCGCGAAGGCGAGATAGAAAAGGCAGAGCCACAGCGTGATCTGCGAGTTGATCAGCCAGCCCGAGCGACGCGCGCCGCCCATGGCGCACCAGGCGCCGAACACGAACAGCACCTGCCAGCAATAGGGGTTGAAGTACCACTGACCGGCCGGATAGGCGTTCAGATTCCAGCCGAAGTGGCGCGCGGTCAGCCACAGGACGATGGAGAGCACCATCGTCAGGTCAGGCTTGCGCAGCATGAACCA
This sequence comes from Bradyrhizobium diazoefficiens, assembly GCF_016616235.1. Lineage (NCBI taxonomy): Bacteria > Pseudomonadati > Pseudomonadota > Alphaproteobacteria > Hyphomicrobiales > Nitrobacteraceae > Bradyrhizobium > Bradyrhizobium diazoefficiens. Next base: position 4,245,056 of record NZ_CP067100.1, on the reverse strand, counting down.
TAGCACCGGCGGAAACAGTCCCATCAGCACGATATAGAGCGGCAGCACGTCGAGATTGAGCGGCTTGAAGCGCAGGAACAGGCCCTGGCGCAGCGTCTCGGTGGCGTTGTCGACGAGGCCGGCGACGTTGAACTCGTTGATCATCTCGGAATCGCCGAAGCGCAGCGCCAGATAGCTGATTGAGGCGATATAGATCACGAACAGGATGATGTGGGCGACGTAGAGCTGCCAGACCCGCTTGGTCAGGCGGGTGGCACCGACGATGAAGCCGCGCTCCAGCATCATCCGCGCATAGACGAAGGACGCGGTGTAGCCGGAGATGAAGACGAACAGGTCGGCAGCGTCGGAAAAGCCGTAATTGCGCGTCGTGACCCAGTTCACGACGTTGTCGGGGATGTGGTCGAGGAAGATCGCCCAGTTCGCGACGCCGCGAAACAGGTCGAGCCGGAGGTCGCGGCCTTTCTCGGGCAGCGTGGCGTTGACGTTCAGGAAGGCCATGCGACGGAAGCTCTCGGAAGGGACGGATACGCACAGGCCGGCAGGGAGATGCCGCCGGGCGGGATCCCGGGGCGGACGGCGGGGACGCAATTGTCACGGTGCAGCATAATGACTATACCCCTCGGTGAAGGGGACCCAAGGGGCCGGAATCACCGATTAGTTCCCAAAGGTGTCTCTCTATACTATGCCCGCGGTTTCCACCAACCGCTACCGTGACGCATCGAAATCGAACGAAAAGACCAAGAGGCCCGGACCGACCATGACCGCACGCATTTTCAAGCCCGCCAAGAACGCGATGCAATCCGGCCGGTCCAAGACCATGGAATGGCAGCTGGACTTCGAGCCCGAGCAGCCGCGGTCGGTCGAGCCGCTGATGGGCTGGACCTCGTCCGGCGACATGAAGCAGCAGATCACGCTGCGTTTCCACACCAAGGAAGAGGCAGTCGCCTATTGCGAGCGCAAGGGCATCGCCTACCAGGTGATCGAGCCGCAGGATTCGATCCGCCGTCCGGTCGCCTATGCCGACAATTTCTCGTTCCGTCGCGGCGAGCCCTGGACGCATTGAGGGCATTTCCCTCCAAGAGCTCGTCATGCCCGGGCTCGCCCGGGGGGGCATTTGCGTTGTGAGAGCGGCGCAATTGACGGTAGGAGGTTGACGCACCAGCTCGGCCTGCATGGTTCGAGACGCCCGCTTTGGGGCTCCTCACCATGAGGGTCTAATGTCTCGCCGAAAACGCGACCTCATCCTGAGGGCCCGCCGGAGCCGGGCGTCTCGAAGGATGGCCGCAGGCAAGCTTCCCGCCACGCTTTCCCTCGTCTGCCATGGTCCCAGGAGCCCAAGGGCGGTTGGCAGCCACTTCGCCGCGTGCTTCGCTGCCGCGCATGACACGACCATGACGAGGTGGGGGATGGCGGTGCGTGACCAGCTCGACGGCGTCGACTTAAAGATACTCTCCGAGATGCAGCAGGACGGGCGTGTCCGCAACAACGAGCTGGCGCTGCGCGTCGGCGTGTCCGCGCCGAACTGCCTGCGGCGGCTGAAATCGCTGTTCAGCCGCGGCGTGATCCGGGCGGTGCGCGCGGTCATCGACGAGCGGCTGCTCGGTTTCGAGGTGGTGTCGTTCGTCTCGATCCAGCTCGGCAGCCAGGCCCAGCCGGTACTGGAGGCGTTCGAGAGCTCGATCGCCGCGATCCCGCGCATCCAGCAGTGTTGGCGCATCTCGGGTGATACCGACTATCTCTTGAAATGCGTCGCGCCGAGCGTCGAGAGCATGCGCCAGCAGCTGCTGCATTTCGCTGCGATGCCTGACGTGAAGAACGTCCGCAGCTTCCCGGTGCTGGGCGTCGCCAAGGACGTACCGCTGCCGGTACAGGAGATCGTGACTGCGACGGCAGGGTAGGGGGACGCCTACTGACAATCGGAAAATTCGACGTCCGGCATGCTGACCGAGCGATTCGGGTAACGTCATAAAAGCTTAGTAACTCACCTATTTGTGAAAGGTGATTGGGGAATAGTTGCAATGCGCTGAGCCGTGATTGCGGGACGCCGCCCGGCGCATAGATCGCCAGATGTGAACCTCGGCGTGCCCAGCGTGCCGGGGACTCTTTTGTGGGACCCTGAGCTAGGAAAAGACACCATGACCTTGACCTCGAAGACGTTCGTCGCATCCGCTGCGACGTTGTTTGCATCCGCGTTTCTCATGATGACCGCCCCCGCCGCACAGGCGGAAGAATACTGCATCACCAACGGCGCCCAGGCCGCGCACGGCTGCGGCTATCCGACCATGGAAGCCTGCCGTCAGGCGGCCGGCGGCATCGGCGGCACGTGCTCGCAGAGCGGTGGTGCCAAGACCTCGAACGATGCGCTGGCCTACCAGCCGAAGCAGACACACTCGCGCGGCAAGCTTCGCCCGGGCGGCCAGACCAACTCGAACTAACGCCTGAATCCCGAGGCCGGTTTCGAAAGCTTTGTGGCCCCCGAGAGTCATCTCGGGGGCCACAAGTTTACGACGGTCAGACGACGGTGCGCCCGCAGGCATCACCGATAGCGGCTGCGAAACTCGCGCGGGCTGGCGCCGCTCCAGCTGCGGAAGGCGCGGGAGAAACTCTTCTCGTTGCGGAAGCCCGCAATCTCCGCGATCCGCTTGATCGGCACTCGGCCACGCATCAATTCCTGTTTAGCCAGTTCGAACTTCGCCTCTTCCTTGAGAGCGCGCAGCGAGGTGGACTCCTCGCGCAGGCGCCGATGCATGGTGCGCGTTGAAAGCGCAAGCTCGCTTGCGATATCCTCCGCGCCGAGGCTGCGTCCGCGCGCCTCGCGCAGTACGCGCCGGACACGCTCGACCAGGAGCCGATCGCGGCGATAGGGCCGGTACGGCAGCACGGTCAGCCGCAGCGCGCCCTTGAGCATGCTGTCGAGATCGGCGGCGCTGCGCGTCAGCGGCAGCGAAAGGTAGTGCTTGTCGAATACAATGCGAGCAACATCCGCATCGAAGCTCAAGGTCCGGCAGAAGATGGTCGGATAGACCGAGACGTGACCGGGTTGGGAGTAAGGAAACTCGGCGGCGCCCAACGCGATCGCGGAATCGATCGCCCAGCAGGAGAAGCCGAGGACATAGCGGAGCAGGGTGACGAGGCAGAATTCGCGCAAGGGGCCAAGGTCGCGCTGCTCGCGGATGGAGATGGCCGCGGTCTCGTTACTGGCCGAGAGCTCGAACAGGACGTCGTCGGTGAGCAGGCGGTGATGCCGGCACCAGCGCTTCAGTGCGACCTCGAGATTGGGCGCCGTGATCGAGGCACGGCACAGCATGCCATAGGTGCCCCACGGCAGCCGGCGCGAGAACCAGCCGAGCGCCTCGTCATCGAGCTCGCGCATGGCGTGACCCGCCAGCGCTTCGAACTGGGCCGCCGTGACCCGCCCGTCACTGGATCGAACCAGGTCGTCGGTGACCTGTCCTTTGCCCAGGGCCTCCGTCGGATCCCGCCCATAGCCGCGATAGGCGGCGACCACGCCCCGGACGAAGGCGGCGGGCGTCATGGCGCGGCGGGGGGTCGCGGTCGCGGCTTGAAAAGGCATCAAAAATCCTCGCCAAACTTGGCAGAAAATGCAACCTTTTCGACCGAAGCGGCGCCCGGGCGGGGATAGGTTCGGGCTCGACAAGAAGACGGAGGAACCGCCTTGAACATCCCGAGCATCGACTTCGATCTGGGCGAAGACATCAGCATGCTGCGCGACACCGTGCGCGCTTTCGTGGAGGCGGAGGTGGCGCCGCGTGCCGCCGAGGTCGAAAAAGCAAACCTGTTCCCGGCCGACCTGTGGAAGCGGTTTGGCGACCTCGGCCTGCTCGGCATGACCGCGCCGGAGCAGTATGGCGGCTCCAACATGGGCTATCTCGCCCACATTGTCGCCATGGAGGAGATTTCGCGCGGCTCGGCCGCGGTCGGCCTGTCCTACGGCGCGCATTCCAATCTCTGCGTCAACCAGATCCGCCGCAACGGCACCGACGCGCAACGCGAACGCTATCTGCCGAAGCTGATCTCCGGCGAGTATGTCGGCGCGCTCGCGATGTCCGAGCCCGGCGCCGGCTCCGACGTCGTCTCGATGAAGCTGCGCGCCGACAAGCGCGGCGATCGCTACGTGCTGAACGGCTCGAAAATGTGGATCACCAATGGCGGCGATGCCGACGTGCTGGTGGTCTACGCCAAGACCGATCCTGAGGCTGGCCCGCGCGGCATGACCGCCTTCCTGATCGAGAAGGGATTCAAGGGCTTCACGCATGGCCAGCATCTCGACAAGCTCGGGATGCGCGGCTCCAACACCTATCCGCTGTTCTTCGACGAGTGCGAGGTGCCCGAGGAGAACGTGCTTGGCGGCATTGGCGAGGGCGTCAAGGTGCTGATGTCCGGCCTCGATTATGAGCGCGCGGTGCTGTCGGGCGGCCCGCTCGGCATCATGGCGGCGTGCATGGACGCGGTGGTGCCCTACGTGCACGAACGAAAGCAGTTCGGCCAGCCGATCGGCGATTTCCAGCTGATGCAGGGCAAGCTCGCCGACATGTATTCGACCTGGCAGGCGACGCGCGCCTATGTCTATGCGGTGGGCCGCGCCTGCGACCGCGCCGACCACGCGCGCAGCCTGCGCAAGGACGCGGCCGCCGCGATTCTCTATTCTGCGGAAAAGGCGACGTGGATGGCGGGCGAGGCGATCCAGGCGCTCGGCGGCGTCGGCTATACATCCGAATTTCCGGTCGGACGGCTCTGGCGCGACGCCAAGCTGTACGAGATCGGCGCGGGCACGTCCGAAGTGCGCCGCATGCTGATCGGCCGCGAGCTGATGGCCGAGACAGCTTAAAACCATCACCGCATTGGAATCCACATGCCGCTCCATTCCAGCATCGATCCATCGTCATCAGATTTTGCGCGCAATTCCGACGCCATGCGCGCCCTCGTCGCCGACTTGCGCGAGAAGCTGAACCAGGTCGCCGGCGGCGGCGGCGAGCCCTCGCGCAACCGTCACACCGCGCGCGGCAAGATGCTGGCGCGCGAACGGGTCGACCTGCTGGTCGATCCCGGCACCTCGTTCCTGGAGCTGTCGCCGCTCGCGGCCTACGGTCTCTATGGCGGCGACGTGCATTCGGCGAGCGTCGTCACTGGCGTCGGGCGCATCGCCGGCCGCGAATGCGTGATCGTAGCGAATGACGCCACCATCAAGGGCGGCACCTACTACCCTATGACCGTGAAGAAACATCTGCGCGCGCAGGACATCGCGCGGCAGAACAATCTGCCCTGCGTCTACATGGTGGATTCCGGCGGCGCCTTCCTGCCGCTCCAGGACGAGATCTTTCCGGACGAGCGGCACTTTGGCCGCATCTTCTACAACCAGGCGCAGATGTCGTCACAGGGCATTCCGCAGATCGCGATCGTGATGGGCTCCTGCACCGCCGGCGGTGCCTATGTGCCGGCGATGTCGGACGAGAGCATCATCGTGCGCAACCAGGGCACCATCTTCCTCGGCGGTCCACCGCTGGTGAAGGCTGCGACGGGCGAAGTCGTCAGCGCCGAAGAGCTCGGCGGTGCCGACGTGCATTCGCGCCAGTCTGGCGTGACGGATCATTACGCTCAGAACGATGCCCATGCGATCGGCATCGCCCGGCGCATCGTCGGCACGCTGAAGCCCTCTGTGCGGCCGAATCTCAACATGCACAAGCCGCGCGAGCCGCTATTTGCGGCGGAGGAGATTTACGGCGTGGTGCCGGTCGACGGCCGCAAGCCGTTCGACGTCCGCGACATCATTGCCCGCGTGGTCGACGGCTCCGAGTTCGACGAGTTCAAGAAGCTGTACGGCACGACGCTGGTGTGCGGCTTTGCCCACATCTGGGGCTATCCGGTCGGCATCATCGCCAACAACGGCATTCTCTTCAGTGAAAGTTCACTGAAGGGCGCGCATTTCATCGAGCTGTGCTGCCAGCGCGGCATCCCGCTGGTGTTCTTGCAGAACATCACCGGCTTCATGGTCGGCAAGAAGTACGAAGCCGGCGGCATCGCGCGCGACGGCGCCAAGCTGGTCACCGCGGTTGCGACCGCCTCGGTGCCGAAATTCACCGTGGTGATCGGCGGCTCCTACGGCGCCGGCAATTACGGCATGTGCGGGCGCGCCTACGCGCCGCGGTTCCTGTGGATGTGGCCGAATGCGCGCATCTCGGTGATGGGCGGCGAGCAGGCCTCGATGGTGCTGAGCCAGGTCCGGCGTGACAATATCGAGGCCAAGGGAGACAGCTGGTCGAAGGAGGAGGAAGACAAATTCCGCGAGCCGATTCGCGTGCAATATGAGAGCCAGGGGCATCCGTACTATGCGACCGCGCGTCTGTGGGACGACGGCGTGATTGATCCTGCGGACACGCGGCTCGTGCTAGGGCTCGGCCTCTCGGCGGCGTCGAATGCGCCGATCGAGCCCACGAAATTCGGCCTGTTCAGGATGTGATGCGATGGACCGCTCAAAGCTCTACCGCCGTTTTCGCACGCTCCTGATTGCCAACCGCGGCGAGATCGCCTGCCGCGTCATCCGCACCACCCGCGCCATGGGCCTGCGCACGGTCGCGGTCTATTCCGAGGCCGACCGCGACGCGATGCATGTCGCGCTCGCGGATGAGGCCGTGCTGCTCGGGCCCGCACGCGCCCGCGAAAGCTATCTCAATGTCGAGCGGCTGATCGAGGCCGCGCGCAAGACCGGCGCGGAAGCCGTGCATCCGGGCTACGGCTTCCTGTCCGAGAATGCCGAATTCGCGCAGGCCTGCTACGATGCGGGTCTCGTCTTCGTCGGCCCGACCGCCGCGATGATGACGGCGATGGGCTCGAAGTCCGGCTCGAAGGCGCTGATGGAAAAGGCCGGCGTGCCGCTGGTGCCCGGCTATCACGGCGAAGCCCAGGATGATGCGACGCTGGCGAAGGCGGCCGAGAAGGTCGGTTTCCCGGTGCTCGTAAAGGCCTCGGCCGGCGGCGGCGGCCGCGGCATGCGCATCGTGCGCTCGGCGGCTGAATTGGGGCCTGCCATCGTCAGCGCCAAGCGCGAAGCAAAAGCGGCGTTCGGCCACGACCGCATGCTGATCGAGAAATATGTCGACAATCCCCGGCACATCGAGGTGCAGATCATCGGCGATAGCCACGGCAATCTGCTGTCGCTGTTCGAGCGCGAATGCACCTTGCAGCGGCGGCACCAGAAGGTGATCGAGGAAGCGCCGTCGCCGACCCTCAATCCCGCCCAGCGCGAAACGGTCTGCGCCGCCGCACGAAAAGCGGCGGGCGCGGTGAACTATGTCGGCGCCGGCACCATCGAGTTCGTCTCCGACGGCAAGGACGTGTTCTTCATCGAGATGAACACGCGCCTTCAGGTCGAGCATCCCGTCACTGAGCTGATCACGGGAATCGATCTCGTCGAGTGGCAGCTGCGCGTGGCGTTCGGCGAGGCACTGCCGCTGAAACAGGACGAGATCAAGCTCAACGGCCACGCGGTTGAGGCGCGCGTCTATGCCGAGAACCCGACCAAGAATTTTATGCCCTCGGTCGGACGGATTTCCACGTGGCGCCTGCCTGCCGAGACGGGTGGCCTGCGCATCGATGCCGGCTACGGCGAAGGTGATACCGTCTCGCCGTATTACGACGCCATGCTCGCCAAGATGATCGCGTGGGCACCGACGCGAGACGTCGCGATCGAGCGGCTGAACCGCGCCCTGGAAGAGTCCGACGTTCGCGGCATCGTCACCAACATCCCGTTCCTGTCGGCGCTGATGACGCACCCAAAAGTGCGGACCAATGCGATCGACACCGGCTTCATCGAGCGCGAGCTGGCGGTGCTGACAGAGGCTGCGCCGACGCCCGGCGAGCTCGAGCTCTGCGCCGCGGTCGCCGCGATCGTCAACGACGAGCGGCGAGCTTCGCAAAGCGAGGCGAATTCGCCGTGGCAGACCTTCGGCTGGCAGCCGGTCGGTCGCCGCCGGCGCAGCTTTGCCTTCCGCGTCGGCCACGGTGTTGGTCACGGGCCGGAGCACAAGATCGCGCTGAACTATGGCGGTGGGCCATCGACCTTGGTGATCGGCGAGCGCGAACTGGCGTTCGCGATCGCGGCGAAAGAAGGCGGCTTCGACCTGACGCTGGATGGCGTCAAATCACAGGTTGCGGCCGTGATCGACGGGCATGAGTTGTATTTGCGCACGCGCAATGGCCGCTTCGACCTGCATTGGGTCGATCCGTTCGGCGGCGAGAGTGAGGAGCATGTCGGCGAGGACAAGATCGCGGCACCGTTGCCGGGCACGGTCGTTGCCGTGCTGGCAGAGGAGGGCGCGCAGCTCGACAAGGGCGCTGCGATCCTGACGCTGGAGGTGATGAAAATGGAGCAGACGCTGCGTGCGCCCTATGCCGGTGTGCTGACATCGATCAAATGCAAGGTCGGCGACATCGTGCAGGAAGGCGTGGAGCTTGCTGTAGTTGAGCCTTCAGGGGAATGACATGAGCGATCCCGTCCGCATCATCGAAATGGGGCCGCGCGATGGCCTCCAGAACGAGAAGACGCCCGTCAGCGTCGCGGCCCGCATTGCCTTCATCGAGGCGCTGGTTGCCGCCGGGCTCGATACCGTCGAGGTCGGCGCCTTCGTCTCGCCCAGGGCGATCCCGCAGATGGCCAGCTCGGATGCCGTGCTGCGCGGGGTTGCCCATATCAAGGGCGCCGAATTTCACGTGCTGGTGCCGAACGAGAAAGGTTACGACGCCGCGCGCGCCGCCGGCGCCAAAGTGGTCTCGGTGTTCGCTGCAGCCTCCGAAGGCTTTTCGCGCGCCAACATCAACTGCACCGTCGCGGAGTCCATCGAGCGGTTCAAGCCGGTGCTGGCGCGCGCCAGGGACGACGGCGTGAAGGTGCGCGGCTATGTCTCCTGCGTGCTGGGCTGTCCGTTCGACGGCGAGGTCAAGCCGAAGGCAGTGGCCGATCTCGCGCGCACGCTGTCGGAGCTCGGTTGCTACGAGATCTCGCTCGGCGACACCATCGGCGTGGGCACGCCGGCCAAGGCCAAGGAGATGCTGCGCGCGGTCAGCGCCAACATGCCGCCAGCAAAACTGGCGATGCATTTCCACGACACCTACGGCCAGGCGCTCGCCAACCTCTACGCCGGAATGGAGGAGGGCGTGCGCGTCATCGATGCCGCCGCCGGCGGCCTCGGCGGCTGTCCCTATGCGCCCGGCGCCACCGGCAATGTCGCGACCGAGGATGTCGTCTACATGCTGGAGGGGATGGGCGTGAAGACCGGGATCGATATGGAGAAGTTGCTGGCGGCCACGAACGCGATGAGCAATGTGCTGGGCAAGCCGCCGGTGAGCCGCGTGGCGTCCGCGTTGAATGCGAAAAAGAAGCGAGCGGCTTCCTAATTCTCCGTCATTGCGAGCCTAACGAAGCAATCCAGGGCCCCTCCGCGGAAGAGACCGGATTGCTTCGTCGCAAGGGCTCCTCGCAATGACGGTGGAGAGACATCACCTGCTCCCGTCCGGCCCCATCACGATATCCGGCAGCGCGGTCGAGATCTCCGGCACGAAGCAGAGCAGCAGCACCGCGAGCATCATCAGCAGCACGAAGGGCAGCGTGCCCCAGATCACCTCGCTGAGGGGAATGTCTGGCGCGACGTTGCGGATGACGAAGATGTTGAGGCCGACGGGGGGATGGATCAGGCCCATCTCCATCACGATGGTCATGACCACGCCGAACCAGATGATGTCGAAGTTCGCCGCGCGCAGCGGCGGCAGGATGATCGGCGCGGTCATCAGGATGATCGAGACCGGCGGCAGGAAGAAGCCGAGCACGACGACCATGACCAGGATGGCGAACAGCAGCTCCCAGCGCGGCAGGTGCATTGCGACGATGGATTCGGCAGCCGACTGCGAGATGTGCAGATAGCTCATCACGTAGGAATAGAGCAGCGACATGCCGATGATCATCATCAGCATGGTGGATTCCCGGACCGTCGACTTCATGATCGGCGCGAGGTCGCTCGGCCGCCACACGCTGTAGATCGCCGCGATCAGCGCCAGCGCGAGCAGGCCGCCGAGACCGGCAGTTTCCGACGGCGTGGCGTAGCCGCCATAAAGCGCGATCATGACGCCGGTGAGCAGCAGCACGAAGGGGATCACCCGCGGCAGCACGCTGAAGCGTTCGGCGAGCGTGTATTCGTCCCGTGCGAGGATCGCCGCCTCCGGGCCGCCATTCTTGTAGACCCGTTCGGCCGCCTTGTATTCCTGGCGGAAGCGGATCACGGCATAAGAGCCGAACAGCGAGACCAGCAGCAGGCCAGGGCCGATGCCGGCGAGGAACAGCCGCCCGAGCGATTTTTCGGCTGCGACCGCAAACAGGATCATGGTGATCGAGGGCGGCAGCAGGATGCCGAGCGTGCCGCCGGCCGCGATGATCCCAGCGGCAAAGCCGCCGGAATAGCCGCGCTTGCGCATCTCGGGAATGCCGGCCGAGCCGATCGCCGAGCAGGTCGCCGGGCTCGAGCCCGCCATCGCCGCGAATAGCGCGCAGGCGAACACGTTGGCAACGCCGAGGCCCCCGGGCACACGGTGCAGCCAGGCATGCAGGGCCGAATAGAGATCCTCGCCGGCGCGCGACTTGCCGATCGCGGCGCCCTTCAGGATGAAGAGCGGAATCGACAGAAGCGTGATCGAGGCCATCTCCTCGTAGACGTTCTGCGTCACCGTATCGAGCGAGGCTGAGGGCATGTAGATGCCCATGAACACCAATGCGACCGCGCCGAGCGCAAACGCGATGGGCATGCCCGAAAACATCACGACCAGCGTGGCGATGCCGTAGGCAAGGCCGATACCGAACACGCTCATGAACGCCTGGCTCCGGCGAAAGGCAGCGCAAGCTGCACGAGGATCTGGACGCAGAGCAGGCTCATGCCGAGCGCCATCAGTGAATAGGGAATGGCGAGCGGCGGCGACCACATCGAGTTCGAGACCTGGCCGTCGACATAGGCTTCGTGCGCGAGCGTCCAGGATTTCCAGGCGAAGAAGGCGCAGAATAGGAATGTTGCGGCATCGACCAGCCAGAGGCGGATCTTGTTGGCGAGCGGCGACAGCAGGCCGACAAAGGCTTCGATGCCGATATGGCCGCGGTTCTGCTGCACATAGGCCGCCGTCATGAAGGTCGCGCCGACCAGCAGGAACACTGCGGCTTCGTCCTGCCAGTAATTGGCGGCCTTGAACAGCGCCCGGCTGAGCACGCTGTAGCTCAGGATGGCGCAGGCCGCGACCAGCGCAATCGCGGCGAACACGACGATGATGCCGTTGAGGATGGCGAGACCGCGATCGAGCGCCGCCGCAGGGCCTGTGGCTGCGGCGGCGCTGTTCGGGGTGTCTCGATCCGGAAGCGGACCGTGGCTCATGCCGCGACGTCGGAGGCGAGCTTCAAGAGGTTCGCCGCGGTCGCGGTCTTGGCGCCGTAATCCTTCCAGGCGGTGTCGCGGGCGATGTCGCGCCACTTGCCGACGGTGGCGGCGTCGAGCGCGGAAACCTTGGCGCCGGCCTTCTCGTAGACCTTGGCGACCTCGACATCGTCGTCCTGCGCGCCCTTGCGGCCGAAGGCCTCCAGCTCGGTGCCGACCGCAAGCAGGATGTCCTGATGGTTCTTCGGCAACTTGTCGAAGATCGCCTTCGACATCATCAGCGGCTCGAGCATGAACCAGTAAGAGGCGCCGGCACCCGAGGTCAGCGCTTTCGCGACCTCCTCGAGGCGGAACGAGATCAAACTGGTCGAGGAGGTGATGCCGGCATCGCAGGCACCGGTCTGCATCGCCGCGTAGATTTCGTTCGAGGGTACCGACAGCACCGAGGCACCGGCGGTCTGGAGGACCATGTCCATCTCGCGCGAGCCGCCGCGCACCTTCATGCCCTTGGCATCTTCGGGGGCGACGATCGGCTTGGACCGGCTGGCGACGCCGCCGGCCTGCCAGACCCAGGTGAGCAGGATGATGCCCTTGTCGGCAAGGAAGTCGGTCAGCGCCTTGCCGACCGGCTCTTTCTTCCAGCGCATGCCCTGGTCGTAGGTGGTCACGAGGCCGGGCATCAGGCCGATATTTGTCTCCGGCAGCTCGCCGCCGGCGTAGGGCATCGGATAGAGCGAGATGTCGAGCGCGCCCTTGCGCATCGCGGAGAACTGCGCGTTGGTCTTGATCAGGGAAGAGTTCGGATAGATCTCCGCGGCGATGTCGCCGTTGCTGCGCTTGCTGACCTCGGCGGCGAACATGCGGCAGAGCCGGTCGCGGAAGTCGCCCTTGTCGATGGTGCCGCCCGGGAATTGGTGCGAGATCTTCAGCGTGGTCGCGGCGTGCGCGGTACCTGTACTGAAGCGGAGAATGGCGGGTGCAGCGACGGCAGTCGCGAGCAGGTGACGACGCGTGAACATGGATTTATCCCTTTGGACGGTTCTTGCTTGACGTGATCGGGTCTTGAGAGGCCGGCTTCAGGGCCCATCCTAGCCGGTCTTCGACCCGATATTCTCTAGTCTGATAGTTCGAGACCGAATGCGGCGGCAAGTCGCGGCCATTGCTGCGCCGCACACTCACCCTTGAGCCGTCGGCGGCACTAGCTGGGGTCACGCGGGCGAAATTGTGTCGGACCGATCGCTCCCCGCGACCAGCTCTGGCGTTCGCCAAAATAATTAGCGGCGTCACGTAACAGGCGTGGGCCGTGATCCGTCGAACTCCAGGTAGCGGCATCCGTCGCTGGCCAACATCACCTCGAAGGAAGATGACCCATGACCATTCGCACCCGCATCGCGCTCGGCATCTCGGCTGCCGCTCTCTCGCTCGGCCTTGCGCTGTCGCCGGCCGCCTTTGCTCAAGACAAGATGGGCAAGGACGACGGCATGATGAAGAAGGACACCATGTCGAAGGACGGCATGAAGAAGGACACCATGTCCAAGGACGACGGCATGAAGAAGGGCCATATGTCCAAGGACGGGATGAAGAAAGACGACGGGATGATGAAGAAGAACTGATCTTCCGCCGTCAACCGGAGCGTCCGGCCAGGACAAGGGCCCGCGAAAATTCGGGGCGGTCACGTGGACCGCCCGAAAGCGTGATATCTCAGTTCAAATTCAACTGAACGTGACTTGCGAGCGTTACTTGCGCTTGGCCTTGCGGGCCGCATAGCGCGCGTCGCGCTTGGCCTTCTGCTCGGCCTCGAGTGCGGCTGCCTTTTCGGCGGCTTCCTCTGCCTCGCGCGCAAGCCGCGCAGCCTCCGCGGCCGCAGCTTCTTCCGCAAGACGCTTCTGCTCGGCCTTTTCGGCTTCGCGCGCGGCCTTGGCCTCGGCGCGCTTGGCGGCGAGCGCCTCGCGCTCGGCACGCTTCGCCGCGACCGCGGGATCATCGGGCCCGGGCTGCGACTTGAACTTCTTCAAAAGATTTTTGCGGGCTTCCTGCGCGGCCTTTTGCCGGTCGGAGAAGCCGGGTTCCCTGAATCCACTCATCGACGAACCTTGTCTTCCTCGCTTTCGATCCTACATCGCTGCCTGTTGGTACGTCGGCTGGGCATAGCAGGCGCCACGCGACGCAGAAGCGTGTACATCGGCGCGCGTCGCGAAGCCACCCATAATCGCAGCCGATCAGGTCAACGAAATCGCCTCCCCCGACGATCTCTCGTAGCCCGGAAAAACTGCCGAATTGTGATGTCCCTCATAGGGACGACACCGAGCGGCGCCTAGCGTCCGGCCCGGTACCAGACGGAGCACGGGCATGACGATCTCCAGATTGAGCCTGAGGGCACTCGCAATTGCCTTCGCGTTGGCGGCCGTCACCGGCGCCGCGGTCCTGCTTGCCCTTCCACAAACGATCGACAGCGCCGTTCTGGGCGCCGGCTGGGAGTGCACCCAGACTGCGTTCGTGCTGACGACCTGCGCGCCGCGGGCAAACCCGGCGGTCGAAACCTCGCGCAAGGATGCGATCCGGCCAACCCGAGGCTGAGGACGGGATGTGACGCCACGCCGCAGAGGTGATAAAGCCGGCCCGCCTCTGTGATCGGTCAGCCACATCCAAGCGCAAATGTCCAAGCCCGCCCCGGGCGACAAGCCCAAATCCCCGCCAAAACCCCAGTCCGGCGACAGCCGCCGCGGCGCGATCGCGGGGTTGATCATTGCGCTTCTCATCCTCGGAATCGGCTGGTGGCTCGCCCGCGATCTCACTGCGGCCAGCAAGATGCAGGACTGCCTGATGTCCGGACGGACCAATTGCAATGTGATCGAGCCGGCCCGCTAGAAGCGCTCCGGCGCGGCCCGCTCCAGCCGAAAAATCGCCCTGATCTTAAACATTTGTAACGGGACTTGGCCTGCCAAAGCAGGTCAGTTATGTCGGCCGGCATCAGCCCGGCGCGAGCCGAATCGGCTATCGCCGCGGACCATGGCAATCGAGAGAGCAGGGGGTCGAGCACGCATGAGTGCGTCCAGCCGCATGAAGATCATCATTCCCTTGGTTTCGGCCGTGTCATTGGTCGCGCTCCCGGCGCAGGCGCAGGACGCGGGGCCCCCGAAGGGTTTTGGCCAGCCGCCGGCTGGCGCAGGCGCGCCGCCCCAGAACAACCAGAATATGCGGAAGGGCCCGCCGCCGCAGCAGGCGGCCCGGCCCGCGCCGCAGCCCGGTCATGCAGGTCCGGGTCCTGGCCCGCACCATGCCGACGGCCCGCCGCCCGGCCGCAACTACGCCCACGGCCCTGCACCGGCGCGCGACTGGGGCGGACACGCCTATCGCGGCAATCTCGCCTGGGAAGGCGGGCGCTGGCGTCATGAAGTCCACAACGGCCGCTCCGGCTGGTGGTGGGACATCGGCGGCGTCTGGTATTATTATCCGCAGCGGATGGCCGGTCCGCCCGGCTACATTTCGGAGGAGTATTACGACGACGTGCCGGTGGCCTATGCCCCGCCGCCGGTCGCCTATGAACCGCCGCCTCCGCCTCCACCGCCGGCCGATCCCGGCGCGAGCGCGCTGGGCGGTGCCATTGTCGGCGGGGTGCTCGGCGGCCTGATCTCGGGCAACGCAACGGGCGCGGCCGCAGGTGCCGTGATCGGCGGCGCCACCGGCGCGATCGCTGGTGCAACGGAGGCCTCGCGCCCCGGCTATTATCTGGCCCAGGGCAATTGCTATTACCGTTATCCGAACGGGCAATACGTGCAGGCCGATCCCCGCGCGTGTTACTGACGGCTCAAGCGAGCTTTGAAGCGAAGAGGCGGGCTTAAGGCCCGCCTCTTTTGTTTTGGGATTACCCGCAGCGCCGGTCGGCGCCGGTTTGGCGGCGCACAACAACTGCCCCAAAATAGCACTGGCGCGCGCCGCCGCTTCGCGCATTCTCAAAGAAAAGAGTCGGGAGATGATTCGCGGGGATGTGGGACATGCTGGATGCAATCCAGATCAGCCTGGCACTATGGGCCATGATCGTGTGCGGCGGGATCAAGCTGGCGCAGGTGGCGCACTGGCTGTTCTAGAGCATGATCCGGACCCGAAGGGCCGCGCGATTGCAAAGTGCGAAGCGGTTTTCCGGAAAGATCACGCACCAACAACAACCTGAATCGCGACGGCGATTCAACCAAATCTCATCGCGCTTGAGAACGCCGCCTCAAGACACCAGCCAGGTGAAGAACGCCATCGCGCCCCAGACGAGGCTGGCGATCCAGGCCAGCATCACGATGCCGATGGTCCCGAGATAGGCGATGCCGAACAGGTCCGATCGCTGTCGCAGTGTCGGGACTTCGGCCTCGGTTGCTGTTTCTTGTGTCATGACGGAAAACACCACCCCTGCCTTCTTGCGCTCCTGGAAGCGTCAAAGCGCTGTTTAGCGGAGTTGTCGGGGGCAGGCTGTGACGCAATTCACAGATCGGTCCGGATGATGCGCGGCCACGGCTTCCCAATCAGCGCACGCTTCAAGCGATCGAGACCGCTCCCGGGCGACTCCGGGCGAGGGGCCGTCAACCCGCAATGATACGGACGAAATTGCCATGCGCCTGTCCAGATCGGTCGGCTAGGGTCCCGCCGCATGTGCACCAACTACGATCCGCGGCACGAAGCCGAGGCCGCGATGAAGCGGGCCGCCGCCTCCGAAGGCGACGACCGGCAACGCCTGATCCAGCTCGCTTTGGCCTGGCACCAGCTCGCCCGCGATCGCCGCGACGAAGAGCGAGACTGATCGCATTTGGACGAGAAAAACCCCGTGCTCGGGGGACAAGCACGGGGTTTTTCGGGGCCGACCGGGGCTGGCAAGTCGGCACCACTTGATTTCTGCAATTAACGCTGTAGTTGCCAATTAACGCTGTAGTTGCGATCTCGTTCCGCGATCTCTCGCCAATAATTGTCTCACATTGTTGCGTTGTCGGCCTGCCGCGAGGCGCGCTCGATACAGGAACATCCGTTCCGCGCCGACGTTGGCCGGCTATGACCGACCTTCAGTTGCGTGCACAGTCCTTCGAGATCGCCTGGAGATATCTCGAGCAGTCAGGCCTGCTCACCGGCGAGCACCAGGATTCGGCCCGCTTCATCCTGAACAAGATCGATCGCATGATGCTGCGCGGCGAGCGACGCAGACTGCTGCTGTCGAACGCAGCGATCGATGCCTACCGGTTGCGGCCGGTGCTCGTGGCCGCGTCCGCATGAGCAATCAGCGCCTGGCAATCCGATCTTAAGATTTGCGAGATGCTGATTTTTGCGGTCGCGATTCGTACTTTGCGAACGAAGCGGAGTCGGACCGTGAACAAACAAAAAGCCCCCGAAGGGGCTTTCGTCTCATGCGGCTTCCGCCTTAGGCACCGCATCGGCATTGACCGAGAGCTTGACGACATCGCCCTCGACCGCACCAACATATTTCATGTCGATGTAATGATGATGGTCCTTGTGACCTTCCGGGCTGTCCTTCCGCGTCAGCTTGATCCGGTTGTTCTCGACGCGATCGACAGTGCCGACATGGGCGCCGTCCTTGCCGATGATTTTCATGTGTTCCTTGATCTGAGACATCTTGTCCTCCTTTGCTCCGTCTTCAACGGCGCAGGCGTGTGTTCGTTGCAAGCAGGCGTCCTGGACCTCAGACGCGCGCCGGACGTTGATGAAGGAGCGTATTTGCCGAGAGGCGCATCAAGAGCCGCATGGAGACCATCGAGGCCTATCTGGGGCGCAAGCATGAGGAGATCAGGCTGCTGAATGGCTGCCTGAGAAACCCGGCAGACTTGCCCTGTCCGCGCTCGGTGGACGAGGTCATCGAGACGAAATTCCGGCTGACTGCCGCGCTGCGCGCCGAGCATGAACTCCAGGACTGGAAGGCGACCGAGACCTCCTGGTCGGCCACAGCCTGTCCGGCCAGCGGGCCCTTTACGTTCAGCTACGACTACCAGCGCGCGGATCTGAGGGTGAGCGGACCCTCGTTCTATGAGCCCGGGCGTGGCTGCACCAGTGAGGCCATCTACACCGCCTCCGGCATGGCCGCGATCTCGGCGCTGCTGCTTGCCTCGGCAAGGCTCCTCGCCAAGGGCGACATCGTGGTGCTGTCGGGGTCCTACGGCGAGACGCTGGAGCTGATCGAGCGCTTTGTCCCGCATTTGCGGCTTGTGACGCTGAGGCTGCCGCTGGCGGATGCGTCGGCTCCGGACGGCTCGCCGCGCATTCTCCTGCTGGATTCCTGCATATCCGCCGGCACCTTCGAAGCCGCCCTGCGCTGCGATGGTGAGGGGCTCGATCTGCTGATCTTCGACACGACGTGTTTTGCCGGCCGATCGGGCCGCATCCGGCGCGTGCTGCGCTGGGCGCGGCGATATCAAATCCCGGTCGTGATGGTGCGGAGTCATACCAAGCTGGATTCGCTCGGTGTGGAATATGGCCGGCTTGGTTCGGCGGTTTTCGTCGCTGGACGCGAGGGCGCCGAGGTGCGGGGCTTGACGGCCGAGCGGCTCGCGGCGGAGACGCGCGATGCGGTGCGTCTTCTTGGCGGCGCGGCGCTGCCGGCGCATTTTCCCCCGTTCGTGGGCAGCCCGGCCTATTGGGCGTCAACAAAGCGGCGCGTTGCGGCCATCCTGCGCAATGGTCGTTCGGCGGCCCGCCTTTTCGCGCGCGAGCTCGGATCGCTCTCGGCCGAGCTCCATTTCACCCACGGCCTCTACGTGACGCTCCGCGGCAAGCATGCCTTCGATGAGGCCGGCGCGCGCCAAGTGGCCGAAGCGATGAGCCGCGATCTCAGAGGGGAGGGATACCCCATCCGCCACGCCGGCAGCTTCGGCTTCGACTTCGCCGCGACCGAGTGGTTCCACAACGCGACGACGGATGAATATAGCGTCCGGGTGGCGGTGCCTGACCTGCCGACGGAGCTGTGGAATGAGCTTGCAGCGGCGATTGCCCGGTGGTGGGTGACGCACCAGGTTGGCTTTGGCCGAGCCTGAGGATTCGGAGCTGGCCCGGTGGAGGGCCGGCCGGTGAACAATTCTGGACTGGCGATCCCGGCAGGACTCGAACCTGCAACCCGCGGAGTAGAAATCCGCTACTCTATCCAGTTGAGCTACGGGACCGTCTTGAGCCGCCCCGGTTTGGGGGCAGGCTGTTCATCTACCATGCCAATATGAAAAATCTGGCGTTTCGCCAAGCCTGAACCGAACCGATTTCCTCGCTGCCGCGACAAAGCGGAACGGTGGGGGTGTCAGGGTGCCGGGTTGAGCGGCAGCGCAGCGGACGATGGTTCACATCGCCGCGAGCACTGAGGAGCTTCCGGGACACGGCCGCCGGTCGACTGGTCGGATGTGGCTGCGCCATCAGGACGGCGTGCGCGGCGGTGTCTGGACTGGTCTCCTCTGGGCCTGCCTTGTCATGGCGCATGCGACGATTTCCACCTTCGGTTCCATCGCCTTGAGTCCGTCACCTTTCCGCGCATTTCTTTTGCCGCCGCGGCGTTCGTCCGCGCTTCCCGGGAGTCCATCATGATCGGTCTGGTTCGCGCCGTCACAATCTGCGCCGCGCTGGCGTTCGGCCTTTGCGCGGCGCAAGCCGCCGACAAGGCGTTCAAGCGCGACGATCTCGCCGATTCCGCGATCAAGCTGGAGGCGCAGATCAAGAGCGAGGCGGGGCCGGTCGCCAAGACCAATGCGACGCTGAAGACGGATGCCGACGCCGCCTTCCGGCGCAACGACTACCGCACTGGCCTTTCGGTGCTCGGCCAGATTGCGGCGACCACGCCTGAGGATGCCGGCAACTGGCTGCGGCTCGCCAAGGTGATCTTCCAAATCTGGCCGAAGAACTCGAGCGAGCAGACCTTCCTCTTGGAGCGCGCCTCGACCGCCGCCTACATCGCTTATCAGCGCGCCGGCAATCCGGGCGAGGAGGCCGACGCGCTCGCCGTGCTTGGCAAGGCCTTGGCCGAGAGACATTTGTTCCGGCCGGCGCTGGACGCGCTGCGGCTGTCGCTCGACCTGCGCGAGGTCGCCGACGTCCGCGGGCGATATGAGAAGATGCGCGACGAGCACGGCTTCCGGTTGCTCGACTACACCGTGGACTCGGATTCGGCGAGCCCGCGCGCCTGCTTCCAGTTCTCGGAGGAGCTCGCCAAGCGCACCGATTTTGCGCCATTCCTGGCGCTGGCCGGCCAGGACAAGCCGGCGCTGTCGGCCGAAGGCAAGCAGCTCTGCGTCGACGGGCTGAAGCACGGCGAGCGCTACAACATCAATTTGCGTGCCGGGCTACCGTCCACGGTGAAGGAGGGACTGCTGAAATCGGCCGAGTTCAACGTCTATGTGCGCGACCGCAAGCCGTTCGTGCGCTTCACCAGCCGCGCCTATGTGCTCCCGCGGACCGGCCAGCGTGGCATTCCCGTGGTCAGCGTCAACACGCCCGCGGTCAGCATCAACGTGTTCCGGATCGGCGACCGCAATCTGATCAACACGGTGGTGGACAGCGACTTCCAGAAGACGCTGTCGAAGTACCAGCTCCGCGATCTCGGCGACGAGCGCGGCGTGAAAGTCTGGACCGGCGAGCTCGCCACCGCCATGACCCTGAACCAGGACGTCATCACCGCATTCCCGGTCGACCAGGCGCTCGGCGAGCTCCAGCCCGGCGTCTACGTGATGACCGCCGCGGCCAAGGGGCCGGGCTCCGATGACGACTATCAGCTCGCCACCCAGTGGTTCATCGTCTCCGATCTCGGTGTGACCGCCTATTCGGGCAATGACGGCATCCATGTGTTCGTGAATTCGCTGGCCTCGACCGATCCCGTCGGCAAGGCCGAGGTGCGGCTGGTCGCCCGCAACAACGAGATTTTGGCGACGCGGAAGACCGACGAGAGCGGCCACGTGCTGTTCGAGGCGGGGCTGGCGCGCGGCGAGGGCGGCCTGTCGCCGGCGCTGTTGACCGTTACGGGCGAGAAGGCGGACTATGCCTTCCTCAGCCTGAAGACCTCGGCCTTCGACCTGTCCGACCGTGGCGTTGCGGGTCGCGCGGTGCCTGTCGGCGCCGACGCCTTCGTCTACGCCGAGCGCGGCGTCTACCGCTCCAGCGAGACCGTTTATCTGACCGCGCTGCTGCGCGACGGGCAGGGCAACGCCGTCAACGGCGGGCCGCTGACCCTGGTGGTCGAGCGCCCAGATGGCGTCGAATACCGACGCGCCGTTCTCGCTGACCAGGGCGCGGGCGGCCGCTCTCTGTCCGTGCCGCTCAATTCAGCGGTGCCGACCGGGACCTGGCGGGTGCGCGCCTTCACCGACCCGAAGGGATCGTCGGTCGGCGAGACCACCTTCATGGTCGAGGATTACGTCCCCGATCGGATCGAATTCGATTTGTCTACCAAGGACAAGCTGATCAAAGCTAATGCTCCTGTGGAGCTGAAGGCGGACGGCCATTTCCTCTATGGCGCGCCGGCCGCGGGCCTCGCGCTCGAAGGCGACATGCAGATTGCACCGGCGAGCGAGCGCCCGGGCTTTGCCGGCTACCAGTTCGGCGTCGCCGACGAGGAGACCACCTCGAACGAGCGCACGCCGCTGGAGAATTTGCCCGAGGCCGATGCCAACGGTGTCGCCACCTTCCCGGTGACGCTGGACAAGCAGCCGGCCTCGACGCGCCCGCAGGAGGCGCAGATCTTCGTCCGCATGGTCGAGACCGGCGGGCGCGCCGTCGAGCGCAAGCTGGTGCTGCCGGTCGCGGCCGCCGCGGCGCAGATCGGCATCAAGCCGCTGTTTGGCGACAAGAACGTCGCCGAGGGCGACAAGGCCGAGTTCGACGTCGTGTTCGTCTCGCCCGAGGGCGAGCGGCTGCGCCGCGACGGCCTGCGCTACGAACTCCTGAAAATGGAGTCGCGCTACCAATGGTATCGCCAGAACAATTACTGGGAGTACGAGCCGGTCAAGTCGACCTCGCGCGTCGCTGACGGCGACGTGACGGTTACCGCCGACAAGCCGGCGCGGATCTCGCTCGCCCCGCAGCCCGGCCGCTACCGGCTCGAGGTGAAGTCGAACGACGCCGACGGCCCGGTCACCTCGGTGCAGTTCGACGTCGGCTGGTACTCCGAGGGCAGCGCCGACACGCCGGACCTGCTCGAGACCTCGATCGACAAGCCGCAATATGCCTCCGGCGAGACCATGACGGTGTCGGTGAATGTCCGCTCCGCCGGCAAGCTGACTGTCAATGTGCTCGGCGACCGCCTGCTGACGACGCAGACCATCGACGTCAAGGAAGGCACCGCGCAGGTCAAGCTGCCGGTCGGCAAGGATTGGGGCACCGGTGCCTATGTGGTAGCGACGCTGCGCCGTTCGCTCGACGCAGCCGCCCAGCGCATGCCGGGCCGCGCGATTGGCTTGAAATGGTTCGGCATCGACAAGCAGACCCGCACGCTCGAGGTCAAGCTGGCGCCGCCGGCGCTGATCCGGCCGAATTCAACCTTGAAGATCCCGGTCAAGCTCGACGGGCTCAATCCGGGCGAGGACGCCAAGGTGGTGATTGCCGCGGTCGATGTCGGCATCCTCAATCTCACCAATTACAAGCCGCCGGCGCCGGACGACTATTATCTCGGCCAGCGCCGCCTGAGCGCGGAGATCCGCGATCTCTACGGACAGCTGATCGATGGCATGTCGGGCACGCGCGGCCAGATCAAGTCCGGCGGCGATGCCGGCGCGGCCGAGCTGCAGGGCTCACCGCCCGCGCAAAAACCGCTGGCGCTCTATTCGGGTATCGTGACGGTTGGCGCCGACGGAACCGCGGAGGTGAGCTTCGATATTCCGGAGTTCGCGGGCACGGCGCGCGTCATGGCGGTGGCGTGGACCGCGACGAAGCTCGGCCGCGCCACCACCGATGTGGTGATCCGCGACCCCGTGGTGCTGACCACGACCCTGCCGCGGTTCCTGCTCAATGGCGACCACGGCACGGTCAACCTCGAGATCGACAATGTCGAGGGCCAGGCCGGCGACTACGTCATCAACGTCCAGACGGGCGGCCCGGTGAAGATATCAGGCAATCTCGCAACTACGGTCAAGATCGCCGCCAAGCAGCGCAACTCGTTCTCGCTGGCGCTCGACGCGACCGCAGCGGGACAGGCGAGCCTCGGCGTCGACATCAAGGGACCGAACGGCCTTGCGCTGGCGCGGCACTACGCGTTCGACGTCGAGGCGGCGACCCAGGTGCTGGCGCGGCGCTCGATCCGCACCCTGGCGAAGGGCGAGAGCCTGACGCTGACCTCGGACATGTTCTCCGATCTCGTGCCGGGTACCGGCACGGTCTCGGTCTCGGCGAGCCTGTCCACCGCGCTCGATGCGGCGACGATCCTGAAAGCGCTCGATCGCTATCCCTATGGCTGCTCGGAGCAGATCACGAGCCGTGCCATGCCGCTGCTCTATGTCAACGAGCTCGCGGCAGGCGCGCACCTCGCCATGGACACAGAGGTCGACCAGCGCATCCGCGACGCGATCGAGCGGCTCCTGGCACGACAGGGCTCCAATGGCTCGTTCGGCCTGTGGTCGGCCGGCGGCGACGATGCCTGGCTCGACGCCTACGTGACGGACTTCCTGACCCGCGCCCGCGAAAAGGGCTTTGTGGTGCCGGACGTGCTGTTCAAGAACGCGCTCGACCGCATTCGCAATTCGGTCGTCAACGGCAACGAGCCGGAGAAGGACGGCGGCCGCGATCTCGCCTACGGACTCTATGTGCTCGCCCGCAACGGTGCCGCGCCGATCGGCGATCTCCGCTATCTCGCCGACACCAAGCTGAGCAATCTCGCCACTCCGATTGCGAAGTCGCAGCTCGCGGCCGCGCTGGCGCTGGTCGGCGACCGCAACCGCGCCGAACGGGTGTACGGTGCTGCGCTCGACAGCCTGTCGCCGAAGCCGGTGCTGGAGTTCGGCCGCACCGACTACGGCTCGCAGCTGCGCGATGCCGCGGCGCTGGTCTCGCTCGCCAGCGAAGGCAACGCGCCGAAGGCGACGCTGACGCAGGCGGTGAGCCGGGTGGAGACCGCGCGCGGGCTGACGCCCTATACCTCGACGCAGGAGAACGCGTGGCTGGTGCTGGCGGCGCGGGCGCTCGCCAAGGAAAACCTCTCGATCGAGGTTGACGGCCAGGCCGTCAAGACCGCGCTTTATCGCAGCTACAAGGCGGATACGCTGAGCGGCAAGCCGCTGAAGATCACCAACACTGGCGATGCGCCGATCCAGGCGGTGATCTCGGTCTCGGGCTCGCCGGTGACACCGGAGCCGGCGGCCTCGGCCGGCTTCAAGATCGAGCGGAATTACTTCACGCTCGACGGCAAACCCGCCGACATCAGCAAGGTGAAACAGAACGATCGCTTCGCCGTGGTGTTGAAGATCACCGAGGCGAAGCCTGAGTACGGTCATATCATGGTGTCCGATTATCTGCCGGCGGGACTTGAGATCGACAACCCGAAGCTGGTGTCGTCGGGTGACAGCGGCACGCTAGATTGGATCGAGGACGGCGAGGAGCCTGAGGATACCGAGTTCCGCGACGATCGTTTCGCGGCGGCCGTCGACCGTGCGTCGGACTCCAAGGCGGTGTTCACCGTCGCCTATATCGTGCGCGCGGTCTCGCCCGGCAAATACGTGCTGCCGCAGGCCTATGTCGAGGACATGTACAACCCCTCGCGCTATGGCCGCACCGGCACGGGAGCGGTTGAGGTGCGAGCGGCGAAGTGAGTGGTGAGATGAGCGAGGTGGCGCCTCACACACAGTCGTCATGCCCGGGCTTGTCCCGGGCATCCACGGCCTTTGACGCTGTGGACAAGAACGTGGATGGCCGGGACAAGCCCGGGCATGACGGAATGCGGGGGAGAGGCCCACGTGTCCTGTCGACCGCCGCCTCTGGTTTTATTCTCGCCATCATCGGCTTCGTCGCCTGGGTCTACGCCCTCGGCCCGCTCCCGCTCGACGAAGCGCGACAGGTCTCCACCACGATCGTCGACCGCAACGGAAAACTCCTGCGCGCCTATGCGATGGCGGACGGCCGCTGGCGGCTGCCCGTCGATGCCAAAACCAATGTCGATCCGACCTATCTCAAGCTGCTGTTCGCCTATGAGGACCAGCGCTTCTACGCGCATAACGGTCTCGACCCGCTCGCGCTCGGCCGCGCCGCGCTGCAGCTCGGAACGCGCGGCCACATCGTGTCCGGCGGTTCAACCATCTCGATGCAGCTCGCGCGGCTGATGGAGCCGCGGCGACAGCGCTCGCTCTATGCAAAACTGCATCAGATCGTACGCGCGATCGAGCTGGAGCGCACACTCGGCAAGGACGAGATCCTCAACCTCTACCTGGCGCTCGCGCCCTACGGCGGCAATCTCGAAGGCATCCGCGCCGCCTCGATCGCCTATCTCGGCAAGGAGCCGAAGCGGTTGTCGCTGGCCGAGGCCGCGCTGCTGGTGGCGCTACCGCAATCGCCGGAGACGCGCCGGCTCGATCGCCATCCCGAGGCCGCGCGCAACGCGCGCGACCGCGTGCTCGATCGCATGGTCGAGGAGAACGTCGTCAGCACCGAGGATGCGGCCCAGGCCAAAGCCGTGCCCGTGCCCAAGCTGCGCAAGCCGATGCCGATCCTGGCGCCGCATGCCTCCGATTCCGCGCTGTCGACCGTCAAGGAGACGCCGGTCATCAAGCTGACGCTCGATGCGAACTTGCAGAAGGTGCTGGAGCCGCTGGCCCGCGACCGCGCCATTGCGCTCGGGCCGAACATCTCGGTCGGCATCATCGTGGTGGACAATGAGAGCGGCGACGTGCTCGCGCGCGTCGGCTCGGCCGATTATTTCGACGACAGCCGGGCAGGGCAGGTCGACATGACCCGCGCCATCCGCTCGCCGGGCTCGACGCTCAAGCCCTTCATCTACGGCCTCGCCTTCGAGGACGGCTTTGTTCACCCCGACAGTCTGATCGACGACCGCCCGGTCCGCTTCGGCTCCTACGCGCCGGAAAATTTCGACATGACGTTCCAGGGCACGGTGCCGGTGAAGAAGGCGCTGCAGATGTCGCTGAACGTGCCGGCGATCGTGCTGCTCGATCGCGTCGGCGCAAGTCGGCTGGCCTCGCGGCTGCGCCAGGCCGGCGGCAATCTGGTGCTGCCGAAGGACGAGGCGCCGGGGCTCGCGATGGGGCTCGGCGGCGTCGGTGTGACGCTCCAGGATCTCGCCCAGCTCTACGCGGGCTTTGCCCGGCTCGGCACCACCAGGCCGCTGCGCGAGGTCATCGCTGACAAGGACGATCGTGAGCCGTTGCGGCTGCTCGATCAGGCCGCGGCCTGGCAGGTCGGCAACGTGCTGCTCGGCACGCCGCCGCCGGAGAATGCCGCCCACAACCGCATCGCCTTCAAGACCGGCACTTCCTACGGCTATCGCGATGCCTGGTCGGTCGGCTTCGACGGTCGCATGACCATCGGCGTCTGGGTCGGCCGGCCCGACGGCGCACCGGTTCCCGGCCTGATCGGCCGCGTCGCCGCCGCGCCGATCCTGTTCGATGCCTTCGCCCGCACCGGCAAGACGCTGACCCCGCTGCCGAAGCCGCCGAAGGGAACACTGGTGGCCAGCAACACCAAGCTGCCATTGCCGTTGCGACGGTTCCGCCCCATCGGGGACCTGGTGCGGACCGGGGGCGAGCAGGCGCTGCATATCCAGTTTCCGCTGAACGGCGCGCGGATCGAAGTCGATCGATCCGGTGGGCCTGATAGCGCAGCCCTGCCGGTGCGAGTTGCCGGCGGCGTGCTGCCTATGACCGTCATGGTTAATGGAACGTCGCTCGGCGAGATCGACGGACGGCGCCAGCGCCTGATCGATCCGCCCGGTCCGGGCTTTGCACGGCTGACCGTGATCGATGCCAAGGGCGCCGCGGACACAGTTGTCATTCGAATTCAATGACCCTGCCTCAAGCGGTTGTGGCGATGGCGGTTTCGGCGTAAGCGGAACCAATGGCCGAGACCTACCCAACTCCCCGTTTTGGAGCCCCCCGCGAGCCGAGATCGCCCGTCAATCCGGGCAGCGGCCTCGTGCGCGTGCTGGATTTTGCCACCGCCAGCCATGCCCGTGCCGTCGCCTTCCTGGTGCTGTGCGCGCTGCTGATCTTCCTGCCGGGCTTCTTCACCATCCCGCCGGTCGACCGCGACGAAGCGCGCTTTGCGCAGGCGACCAAGCAGATGGTCGAGAGCGGCGACTATGTCGACATCCGCTTCCAGGAGGATGTCCGCTACAAGAAGCCGGTCGGCATCTACTGGTTGCAATCGGCCGCGGTTGAAGCTGCGACGGCGCTCAAGCTGCCGAAGGCCGAATTGCGGATCTGGGTCTACCGGATTCCTTCACTGATCGGCGCCATCGGCGCGGTGCTCATGACCTATTGGGCCGCGCTCGGCTTCGTCACGCGGCGCGCGGCGGTGCTGGCTGCGCTGCTGATGTGCGCTTCCGTGCTGCTCGGTGTCGAGGCGCGGCTGGCGAAAACCGATGCGATGCTGCTGTTCTGCGTGACCGCCGCGATGGGCGCGATGGCGCGGGCCTATCTGTCGTGGCAGCGCGCCGAGGACGAGACCCATCCGCCGTGGAGCTGGCCCGCGATCTTCTGGACCGCGCTCGCCGTCGGCATCCTGATCAAGGGCCCCCTGATCCTGATGTTCGCAGGCCTGACCATCGTCGCGCTCGCGATCCAGGACCGCGATGCCTCCTGGCTGTGGAAGCTGCGTCCGCTCTGGGGCCTGATGTGGATGCTGGTGCTGGTGCTGCCCTGGTTCGTCGCGATCTTCTGGCGCGCGGGCGACGCCTTCTTTGCGGACTCCGTCGGCGGCGACATGCTGAGCAAGTTAGGGGCCCAGGAATCCCATGGCGCGCCGCCCGGGCTCTACCTCGTGCTGTTCTGGATCACGTTCTGGCCGGGCGCGCCGCTCGCGGCCATGGCGGCGCCGGCGGTGTGGCGGGCGCGGCGCGAGCCCGGCGCGCAATTCCTGCTGGCTTGGCTGATCCCGTCCTGGATCGTGTTGGAGGCGGTGCTGACCAAACTGCCGCATTACGTGCTGCCGCTGTATCCCGCGATCGCGATCCTCACCGTCGGCGCGCTCGAGCGGAACGTGTTGTCGCGCTCGTGGCTGGCGCGCGGCTCGGCCTGGTGGTTCGCAATTCCCGCGGCCGCCTCGATCATCGCGGTGGTCGGCGCGGTGATGCTGACGCGGCAGCCGGCCTTCGTGGCCTGGCCCTTCATCGCGGCCTCGCTGATCTTCGGCCTGTTCGCCTGGTGGCTGTTCGACACCAACCGCGCCGAGCGCTCAGTGCTGAATGCGCTGGTCGCCGCCCTGATGCTGGCAGTCGTGGTCTGGGGCATCGTACTGCCGTCGCTGACGCCGCTGTTTCCGAGCATCGAGGTGGCGCGCGCGCTGCGCAATGTCACCTGTGTCGGGCCGAAAGCGGCGGCTGCCGGTTATCACGAGCCGAGCCTCGTGTTCCTCACGGGCACGCAGACGCTGCTCACCGACGGCTCGGGCGCGGCGGATTTCCTGCGGCAGGGCAGCTGCCGCTTCGCGCTGATCGAGCAGCGCTCGGAGCGCAGCTTCGTGCAGCGCGCCGAGGCGATCGGGCTGCGCTACAAGGTCGGCGCGCGCATCGACGGCTATAATTTCTCGCAGGGACGCGCGATCTCGATCTCGATCTTCCGCTCGGAAGGCACCGAATAGGATGGCTGTTACGACCGACGCCGCGCCGCGTGCGAGTTATCCCGCCCGATTGTTCGCCGTGTCCGGGCGTGCGTTGGCGCAGCTGGTCCGCGCGCCCTCGCATTCGCGCCGCGCCGAAGCCGCGCGAAAACTGGGGCGGCATTCGCTGTGGCTCAGTGTGGCGGGCGCGGCCTTGATCATCGTGCTGATGGTCACGTTCGACCGCACCGAGATCCAGCTGATGCCGGCGCGCGGCACGCCCAGCCTGTGGCCGATCCGCATCCTCACTGATTTCGGCAAGGACGAGTATGTGCTCTCGGTGCTGGGCGTGACGCTGGTCCTCGTGGCGCTCGTTGCGGCGGGACTTCATGGCACGAGCCGTGTATTGCTTCTCGGCTTGGGCACGCGGTTTCAGTTCTTGTTTTTGTCTGTCGCCCTGTCCGTGTTCGTCGGCGAGATCCTGAAATATCTCATCGGCCGCGGGCGTCCATTCGTCGGCGGCGCGGCTAATCCGTTCAATTTCATCCCGTTCGAAGGAACGGGAGCCTATGCCAGCCTGCCCTCAAGCCATGCCGTCACCGCGTTCGCATTGGCGTTCGCGGTCTCGGCGCTGTGGCCGCGGCTACGCATGGTCATGTTCACTTACGCGATCGTGATTCTGCTGACGCGCCTGGTGCTGCTTGCGCATCACCCGAGCGACGTCGCGGCCGGTGCCCTGCTGGGCATGGTCGGCGCCATGACGGTCCGGTACTGGTTCGCGGCCCGCAGGCTCGCCTTTGCCATCCGTTCCGACGGCACCATTGTGCCTCTGCCGGGGGCGGTTTCCGGCCGCCTCAAAAGGGTTGCCCGCGGGGCATCCGCCCCATAAAAGCGGCTGCTTCCGGGGACCGCCGGTTCCACGGGTGCTCCCATTCCAACCACGAGCCTGCTTTGTCGACGTCCCAGCCTTCGGTTTCCATCGTCGTTCCCGTGCGCAACGAAGCCGACAATATCGCGCCGCTGATCGCCGAGATCGGCGCGGCGCTCGATGGCCGCTGGGCGTACGAGATCATCTACGTCAATGACGGCTCGACCGATGCGACCGGCGAGCGGCTCGCGTCCATCATGCAGCAGCGGGACAATCTGCGGCAGCTTCGCCACGCCAAATCGACCGGTCAGTCGGCGGCGGTGCGCAGCGGCGTGCGCGCGGCGCGCGGCAGCATCGTGGCGACGCTCGACGGCGACGGCCAGAACAATCCGGCTTTTCTGCCGGACCTGATCGCGGCGGTGGAGAAAAGTGCGCGCGTCGGCCTCGCCGCCGGACAGCGGGTCGGGCGCAAGGACACCGGCTTCAAGAAGTTTCAGTCGCGCATCGCCAACGGCGTGCGGGGCTCGATCCTGAACGACGGCACGCGCGACACCGGCTGCGGACTGAAGGCGTTCCGGCGCGATGTGTTCCTGATGCTGCCCTATTTCGACGGGCTGCATCGCTTCCTGCCGGCGCTGGTGCGCCGGGAAGGCTACGAGATCGCCTATGTCGACGTGATCGACCGGCCGCGCCATTCCGGCGTATCGAATTACGGCTTCTTCGACCGGCTGTGGATCGGCATCATGGATCTTGCCGGCGTGTGGTGGCTGATCCGCCGCAAGAAGCCGACACCAGACGTAACCGAGGTGAAGGTGTGATCATCCAATACGGCCAGGCTCTGAGCAATTATTTCTACGACGTCTTCGTCGCCAAGTTCGATTTCTGGCTGGCATTCGGCCTGATCGCGCAGCTGTTCTTCACCGCGCGCTTCCTGGTGCAATGGATCGCGAGCGAGCGCGCCGGCAACAGCGTGGTGCCAATGGCGTTCTGGTTCTGCTCGATGGGCGGCGGCCTGATGACCCTGATCTATGGCGTCGTGAAGCGCGAGCCCGTCATCATCATCGGACAGCTGTTCGCGACCATCATCTATCTGCGCAACATCATGCTGATCTGGAAGAACCACGGCACCGCGTCGAAGACGCTGGACCGCTGATCCGGGACATCAGCGCGGCAGCGCCGAGGCCGCGCCTGTTGCGGGTAGGGCGGCGGCCTCCGCCTTGGTCCTGCGATAGGGCTCGCCTGCCGCATCCAGCACGGGATACGCGACCGAGCAGATGTGCGAGTGGATGCGGCGCAGGTCGCGCAACACGTCCAGATGCAGCGAGGTGGTCTCGATAGTCTCAGGGCGGCCCTCGCGCAGGCGGTCGAGATGGCGCTCGACGGCGGCGAGTTCGGTGTTCCTGAGCGCGGTCTTCTCCACCAACAGCTTGCGCGCCTCGTTGGCGTCGCCCGACATGAAGACGCCGAAAGCGATGCGCAGCGAGTCCATCGTGCGCTTGTGGAAGGCGGCGAGCTCCTCGGCGCCTTCGGCCGAGAACTGGAGGCGGCGCTTGATCTTCTTGATTGCAAGCTCGCTCAAATTCTTGTCGATGATGTCACCGATATGCTCGAGGTTGATAGCGAAGGAGATGATCTCCATCGCCCGCCGGCCCTCAGTCTCGTCGAGGCTTCCGCGGGTCAGTTTCGTCACGTAGAGCTTGATCGCTTCGTCGAGGCCATCAACGGCATTGTCGGTCTTGGTGACTTGGTCGACCAGCGCGCGGTCGCCCGTCATCATCGCCGTCATCACCTTGCGCAGCATGACTTCGACAAGATCACCCATCCGCAAGGTCTCGCGAGCGGCGTCGGCGAGCGCCAGTGATGGCGTCTCCAATGCGCTCTCGTCGAGGTAGCGCGGCCGGGCCGGATCGGCCTCCCGAACGCGATCGGGCAACAGCCGGGTCAGGACACGCGACATGTTGTCCAGCAGGCCGATGAAGATGACGGCCGTCCCGACATTAAAGGCAATATGGAAGGCCGCCGTCATCTTCGCGAGATCGGGCTGCCAGGCGTGCATATGCGAGGCGATCACGCTCAGGAACGGCAAGACGAGCGCGATTCCGACGATGCGATTGATGAGATTGCCGAGCGGCACGCGGTAGCTCGCGGGATCGTCGCGCCTGGCGCCTTCGAAGACGGGATTGATGGCGCTGCCGAGATTGGCTCCCAGCACCAGCGCGAGCGCCGCGTCAGGCGCGATGAACTGCGAATAGGCCAGCGACATGATCAAGAGCACGCTGGCGACGCTCGAATGCACAGCCCAGGTGACGAGCGCTGCAATCGCGATGCACAGAACGGGGTCGCCTGTTATCGCCGACATCACCACGCGCATGCCGGGTGCGGTCTCCGCCGGCGCCAGCGTGTCGAGCAGAATGTGCAGCGACAGCAGCATCAGGCCGAGACCGATGGAGACGCGACCGACATCCTTGATCCGCGAGCGCGGCCCCGAGCGGAAGGCGACGAGCCCGAGCACGAACAGCACTGGAGCGATGGCCGCGATATTGAACGACAGCACCTGCACGATCAGCGTCGTGCCGACATTGGCTCCGAGCATGATGGCAAGTGCAGCGGCAAGGCTGACGAGCCCTTCGGCCGCGAACGAGCTGGTGATCAGTGCCGTCGCCGTACTGCTCTGGAGAGCCGCGGTCAGGCCGAGGCCGGCCGCAAACGCCTTGAAGCGGTTGCCGAGTGCCTTGCCAAGCAGGTGCCGCAGGTCCGGGCCAAAGGCGCGCAAAATGCCGCTGTGGACCATGTGCAGGCCCCACAACAACAGCGCAATGCCGCCCATGAGATCGAGCAGAACCAACTTCCCATGCTCCATATCCGGATTGGAGTCGATTGGTTAGGCTAGCGCCAAATGCCTGAGGATCAAACCCTTTGTTGACGCGTGGGCGTTAACGCGTGCTGTGTCTGCGCGTTCCTCAGCCGCTCTTTCCCGTGAGCAGGCTCACATCGCTGCTTTGAGGGCAGCAAAGCCGCGATCGAGATCGGTCTTGAGGTCGTCGGTGTTTTCCAGGCCGATGTGCAGACGCAGCGTCGGACCGCCCGGCGCCCATTTGGTCGCGGTGCGATAGGCGTCGCAGTCGAACGGGATTGCCAGGCTCTCGAAGCCGCCCCAGGAAAATCCCATGCCGAACAGTTTGAGCGTGTCGAGCATGGTGTCGACGGCCTTCTGCGGCGCCGGCTTCAAGACGATGCTGAACAGGCCCGAGGCGCCGGTGAAGTCGCGCTTCCAGATCGCGTGGCCC
Source organism: Bradyrhizobium diazoefficiens (assembly GCF_016616235.1). Lineage (NCBI taxonomy): Bacteria > Pseudomonadati > Pseudomonadota > Alphaproteobacteria > Hyphomicrobiales > Nitrobacteraceae > Bradyrhizobium > Bradyrhizobium diazoefficiens. The sequence goes on along the minus strand of NZ_CP067100.1, from coordinate 4,212,771 downwards.
GGATCGGTCTCGAGCCCGGGATGCAGGACGCGCGCGACTTCCGGTCGAGCAGCGAGCCAGCTTGCCATTTCAAGGCCCGAACGATGATGCTGCGCGAGGCGCACCGACAGCGTGCGCAGGCCGCGCAGGGCGAGGAAAACATCGTCCGGACCGGCGCAGACGCCGAGCAGGCGGATGCCTTCCGCAATCTGCGGCCAGGCTTTCGCGTTGGCCGAGATGGTGCCGAACATGATGTCGGAATGGCCGCCGATATATTTGGTGGCGGCCTGCATGCTGATGTCGACGCCCTGCTCGAGCGAACGGTGATAGAGCGGCGTCGCCCAGGTGTTGTCGTCGATGACGAGCGCGCCCTTGGCATGCGCGACCCCGGCGATGGCGCGGATGTCAGGCATCTCGAACGATTGCGAGCCCGGCGCCTCCACCAGCACCGCGCGCGTGTTGGACTTGAACAGCTTGTCGATGCCGACGCCGATCAGCGGATCGAAATAGGTGGTCTCGACGCCGTAGCGGGCGAGCATGCCGTTGCAGAAATTGCGCGAGGGCCGGTAGACGTTGTCGCAGACGAGCAGATGGTCGCCGGTCTTCAACACTGAGAGCAGGGTGGTCGAGATCGCCGAGAGGCCCGACGGAACGATGCCGACGCCGGCACATTGCGGCCCCTCCAGCGCCATGAGCGTCTCCTGGAATGCCTTGGTCGTCGGAGTGCCGTGGCGGCCATAGGTGAACTCGCCGCGATGGGCGTGCAGATCCTCGGCGGTCGGATAGAGCACGGTCGAGCCATGGAACACCGGCGGATTGACGAACCCCTTCTGCGCCTTGGTGTCGCGGCCGGAAGTGACCAGCCGGGTCTCGGCCTGCTGCTGAGAGGGATGCGAGGAATCCATGCGTCTGCTTTCAAAACCGCGTTTCCGCTCAGCGCAAGGCGCGCCGCGGGCTGGCCGAAAGGCCGCTGTCGTTAATAACAGAATACAGAAGACTCCCGTCAACCCCTTGACCCGGCTCGCCAGTCGTTCTGTGATGCGCAGGTGCTATTCAGTCGCCGCATGTTGAGGGGCCTGCCGCGACCTTCGATCCATCGTCTGACCGGACCTTGCGCCCAGCCATCAAGCGGGCGCCTGCGGCGGGGATTAAGGTATGGCCTTTCAGGGATGGGGCGGGTGTTCGGCAAGTTTTTCCAGCATGACTCTTGCAAGGCTAGGTCTTGCGACCCCTGGTCCTGGCAGCGACGATCCTGAGACAACGTTCCTTGAGACGACCTTGAAAGGCCTTCAGCCCATGAAACGCGTGACCCTGGCTCTCACTTTCGCTCTCGCCGCCGGCCTGACGGCCCAGACCGCCGGTGCGCAAACGCTCAAGACCGTCAAGGACCGAGGCACGCTGTCCTGCGGTGTCAGCCAGGGCCTGCCGGGCTTCTCCTCGCCCGACGACAAGGGCAACTGGACCGGCCTCGACGTCGACGTTTGCCGCGCGATCGCGGCCGCCATCTTCAACGACCCGACCAAGGTCAAGTTCGTGCCGACCTCGGCCAAGGACCGCTTTACCGCGCTGCAATCTGGCGAGATCGACGTGCTCTCGCGCAACACCACCTGGACCCTCTCGCGCGACACCTCGCTCGGCGCCAATTTCACCGGCGTGACCTATTATGACGGACAGGGCTTCATGGTGAAGAAGTCGCTCAAGGTGAACTCGGCGCTCGAACTGAACAGCGCCTCGGTCTGCGTGCAGACCGGCACCACCACGGAACAAAATCTCGCCGATTACTTCAAGGCCAACAACATGAAGTACGAGGTGATCGCGTTCGGCACCAACGACGAAACCGTCAAGGCCTATGAGGCCGGGCGTTGCGACGTTTTCACCACCGACCAGTCGGGCCTCTACTCCAATCGCCTGAAGCTTGCCAATCCCAACGACCACATGGTGCTGCCGGAGATCATCTCGAAGGAGCCGCTCGGGCCGATGGTGCGGCACGGCGACGACCAGTGGTTCGACATCGTGAAATGGACGCTGTTTGCGATGATCACCGCCGAAGAGCTCGGCATCACCTCGAAGAACGTCGACGAGAAAGCCAAGATGGACAATCCGGAGCTGAAACGCGTGCTCGGCACCGATGGCAATTTCGGTGAGCAGCTCGGCCTCACCAAGGACTGGGTGATCCGCATCGTGAAGGCCGTCGGCAATTACGGGGAAGTGTTCGACCGCAATGTCGGCGCGGGCTCGCCGCTCGCGATCAATCGCGGGCTCAACAATCTCTGGAACAAGGGTGGTCTCCAGTACGCGCCGCCGATCCGCTGATCCCGCCTGATCCGCGGCGATGAGCACCGAGGCTCGAAAACCGCCGGCCCAGATCGCGCTGAAGATCAGGCGCATTCTGGGCGGCAAGGCAGGCTGGAACGGCGTCGCCGTCCAGTTTGCCTTCGCCGCGATCCTGGGGTGGATCGGCTACGAGATCGTCTCCAACGCCCGCGCCAATCTCGAGAACCAGCACATCGCCGCCGGCTTCGGCTTCCTCCGCAACAACGCCGGCTTCGACGTCAACCAGACCCTGATCTCCTACACCGGCTCGGACACGTTCCTGCGCGTGTTCGTGGTCGGTCTCCTCAACACCCTCGTGGTCTCGGTGGTCGGTATTTTCTTTGCCACCGTGATCGGCTTCATCGTCGCCTTGTGCCGGTTGTCGCCGAACTGGCTTCTGTCGCGCGTCGGCGAGATCTATGTCGAGATCATCCGCAACCTGCCGCTGCTGTTCCAGATCCTGTTCTGGTACCTGGCTGTGCTCGCGGCCCTGCCCAATCCGCGGCAGAGCATTTCGCTGCTCGGCATCGGCTTCATCAGCAACCGTGGCCTCGTCATCCCGCGCCCGATCGGCGAGAGCGGGCTCGAGCCGTTCGTGGCGGTGGCGGCGTTCGGCATCGCGGCGTCGATCGGCTTGCGCATCTATGCGCGGCGGGCGCTGTTCCAGCGCGGGCAGATGATCCGGATCTGGCCCTACGTGCTGGTTCTGCTGTTCGCCCTGCCGCTCGTCACCATACTGGTCTCAGGGCTGCCATTCACGTTCGAGCTGCCGCAGCTCAAGGGGTTCAACTTCGCCGGCGGCTCGCGGATCGTTCCGGAATTCGTGGCGCTGACGGTGGCGCTGTCGACCTATACCGCCGCCTTCATCGCCGAGATCGTGCGCGCCGGCATCCTGTCGGTGCACAAGGGCCAGATGGAGGCGGGGTCCTCGCTCGGCCTCAGCCGCGGCACCACGCTGCGCCTGATCATCGTGCCGCAGGCGATGCGCGTGATCGTGCCGCCGCTGACCAACCAGTATCTCAACCTCACCAAAAATTCCTCGCTGGCGGTCGCGATCGGCTATCCTGACCTCGTGTCAGTCTGGGCCGGCACGTCGCTGAGCCAGACCGGGCAGGCCATCGAGATCATCGCCATGACGATGGGCGTCTATCTTCTGATCTCGCTGCTCACCAGCGCGATCATGAGCGTCTACGGTTGGCGCGTCAGCCGGAGCCTCGGCGCATGACCGACATCAGCTCATCCGCCTATGTCCGCCAGGATCTGCTCGCCGAGCGTCCTGCGCCGGTGAAGACGACGGGCTTCGTCGGCCTGGTGCGCATGCGCCTGTTGAACTCACCGACCAACATCCTGATCACCATCGTCGGTGCCTTGCTGCTCTGGTTCACCATCGTGCCATCGGTCAAGTTCCTGTTCGTCGACGCGGTCTGGTCCGGCACGGACCGCACGGCGTGCCTGATCGAGAACGGCGCCTGCTGGCCCTACATCCAGGCCAAGCTGCCGCAATTGATCTATGGCTTCTATCCCGAGGCCGAGCGCTGGCGGGTCAATCTCACCTTCGTCGTGGCAGCCGTTCTGTTGCTGCCGATGCTCGTTCCGCGTCTGCCGGCGAAGGCGATCAACGCCGGCCTGTTCTTCTTCGCCTTTCCCGTGGTGGCATTCTTCCTGCTGCATGGCGGCGGCATCAAGGGATTTGGCCTGAGCGGGACGGCGGACCTGCTGCAACTGTTCGACGACAGCATCATCGGCGCCGGACAGGTGCTGCTCAGCCTCAGCAAGACCTCGGCGATCGCGCCGCTGTTGTGGGCCATCGGCAACCTCATCCTGCTGGTCGGCACGGCGATTTACTGGCTGATCTTTCCGCTGACCTGGCTGCGTGACCAGCTCGAGGGCTCGGGCCAATCGGTCTGGACCGATTTTGCGATCACCACCGTGGTCGTGTCCTTGATTGCCTTCGTGGTCGGCGGCGGCGTGCGCACGGGATGGCGTCCCCTGGCGTGGAGCCTCGCGACTTTCGTCGCCATCGCGATCGTGATCAAGCTGATGGGGCTCGATCACGGCGGACTGCCGGTCGTGCAGACGAGACTCTGGGGCGGCCTTCTGGTGACGCTGGTGGTCTCCGTCGCCGGCATCGTCACCTCATTGCCGATCGGCATCGCGCTGGCGCTCGGCCGTCGCTCCACCATCCCCCTGATCCGGATCTTCTCGATCGCCTTCATCGAGTTCTGGCGCGGCGTGCCGCTGATCACCGTGCTGTTCTTCGCCACCTACATGCTGCCGCTGTTCCTGCCCGGCAATTTCACGGTCGACGGTCTCGTCCGCGCGCTGATCGGGATTGCACTGTTCACGGGCGCCTATCAGGCCGAGAACGTTCGCGGCGGCCTCGCTGCGATCCCGCGCGGGCAGGGCGAGGCGGCGGCGGCGCTCGGGCTGTCGTGGTGGAAGACGACCTCGCTGATCGTGCTGCCGCAGGCGCTGCGCCACGTCATCCCGAACCTCGTCAACAGCTTCATCTCGCTGTTCAAGGATACGTCGCTGGTCTCGATCGTCGCGCTGTTCGATTTGCTAGGGTCGCTGCGCGCCTCGTTCGCGGATCCGAAGTGGTCGGCGCCGTCAACCTTGTTCACCGGCTTTGCCTTCGCCGGAATCATCTATTTTCTGTTCTGCTTTGGAATGTCGCGTTACTCGCTCTTCGTCGAGCACCGTCTCAACGCCCACCGTCGCAACTGATCGAGGTCACCATGTCCGAACCCATCGTCAAGATTTCCGGCCTCAACAAATGGTACGGCGACTTCCACGTGCTGCGTGACATCGACCTCGAGGTCCACAAGGGCGAGCGCATCGTGATCTGCGGCCCCTCGGGCTCGGGCAAGTCGACGCTGATCCGCTGCATCAATGCGCTGGAGGAATTCCAGGAGGGCGAGATCGTCGTCGACGGCATCGAGCTCGGGCCGAACCTCAAGCACGTCGACGCCGTGCGCCGCGAGGTCGGCATGGTGTTCCAGAGCTTCAATCTGTTCCCGCATCTGACCGTGCTCGACAATTGCACGCTGGCGCCAATCTGGGTGCGCAACATCCCCAAGAAGGACGCCGAGGCGGCCGCGATGAAATTTCTGGAGCGGGTCAAGATCCCGCACCAGGCCAACAAGTTTCCGGGCCAGATGTCCGGTGGCCAGCAGCAGCGCGTCGCGATCGCGCGCGCATTGACCATGAACCCGAAGGTCATGCTGTTCGATGAGCCGACCTCGGCGCTCGATCCTGAGATGGTCAAGGAGGTGCTCGACACCATGGTCGATCTCGCCGAGGAGGGCATGACCATGCTGGTCGTCACCCACGAGATGGGCTTTGCCCGCGAGGTCGCCAACCGCGTCGTGTTCATGGATGCCGGCCAGATCATCGAGGCGAATACGCCGAACGAGTTCTTCGCGGCTCCCCAGCACGCGCGCACGAAACTGTTTCTGAGCCAGATCTTGCGCTGATCTCGTAGGGGGGACACGGCGCGAGAGCGCCTTTGCCACCCTGCGGCAGCCGGGCCGTTGGAAACTGTCGATCTCTTAGACTTTTAGGGATACAGATCGCTGCGCCGCAACCAACCGCCTAGACGAATGGCAGCTTGATGTTGCTGCGCTTCTCCAGCCATTCGGGCACGGGCAGGTTCTTGGCGCGCATGAAGTCGGCGTTGAACAGCTTTGACTGATAACGGCTGCCGGAATCACAGAGCACGGTGACGATGGTCTTGCCGGGCCCGAGCTGCTTGGCGAGCCGGATGGCGCCCGCGACGTTGATACCGGTCGAGCCGCCGAGGCACAGGCCTTCGTGCTGAAGCAGGTCGTAGATCACCTTCACGGCCTCCTCATCCGGAATCAGGAAGGCATCATCGACTTTGGCGGTCTCGATGACGGGCGTGACACGGCCGAGCCCAATTCCTTCCGTGATGGAATCGCCGGACGTCGATTTGGCCTCACCGTTCTTGAACAGTTCGTACATCGCAAAACCGTGCGGATCGGCGCAGGCGTTGATGATGCCCGGGTGCTTCTCCTTGAGATAGCGGCTGACGCCGGCCAGCGTGCCCCCGGTGCCGACCGAACAGATGAAGCCGTCGATCTTGCCGCCGGTCTGCTGCCAGATCTCGGGTCCCGTGGACTCGTAATGCGCCTTGGCGTTGTCGAGGTTGTTCCACTGGTCGGCGAACAGCACGCCGTTCGGCTCGGTCTTGCGCAGCTCGTCGGCGAGCCGGCGGCCGACGTGCTGGTAATTGTTGGGATTGGAGTAGGGCAGTGCCGGTGATTCCAGCAGCTCGGCGCCGCACAGCTTCAGAAAATCCTTCTTCTCCTGGCTCTGCGTCTCCGGGATCACGATCAGCGTACGATAGCCACGCGCGCTCGCCACGACCGCAAGGCCGATGCCGGTGTTGCCGGCGGTGGCTTCCACGACGAGACCGCCCGGCTTGAGCTCGCCGCGCTTCTCGGCCTCCAGGATCATCCATTTGCCGGCGCGGTCCTTGACCGACTGACCCGGGTTCATGAACTCGGCCTTGCCCAGGATGGTGCAGCCGGTCAGTTCGGAAGCGCGCTTGAGTTTGATCAGCGGAGTATTGCCAATCGCTTCGACAACGTCATTTCGAGGGGTCATATCGGGGGAAATCACTGGCAAGGGTTGATCTGGTTGGCCAGAACCTAGTGCTTGGGAGACCAAAGGGGAAGGCTTTTGCGCTGCGGCGAAATCCGCCGAAGCGCCCGTCGATGCAGCGATATTTCGGCGAAGAGATGCCGCCCACCGTGAGGCGGGATATCAGTAGGAGGATATGGCCGATCTTCGCGCGAGCGTGAAAAATAACGGTCGTCACCGGCGGCTCGCATCGCATCAGGCAGGATGTCCGAAATTGGCAATCGGCATAAGCGTGGATAGCGCAGGGAAGGCCGAAGACATATTTGCGCGGCGGATGTCTATTGAGTTTCGCCTGTGACCTCGCGAGAACGGCCGGGACGGCCGGGGGCAGGCGTCGAGAGACCGAGCTGAAGGCCGCATCCATTGCTGTTGCCGCCGATGCCGCCGGATTGAAGGGCTGGGCTGCGGTGTGGCGGCAATATCACATGAAATCTTGGTAAGCTCGAATGCGCGCCGGGCGGTCCGAGAGTGCAAGAAAGCGCTGCAAGACAATGGTTTCTTGTATTTGCCTCATTCTGATATCAGCGCGTTTGGGCAGCGCTTTCGCAGTTGCGGGCCTGTCCCACTGTTCCGCGCCCGGCTAGTATGAGTCCCAGGGTTCCGCAGAAAGCATCACCTGTGCACGAGTTGTCCAACGTCCCCCGACTGTTCCGCAGCGAATCGGTTAATCCGGCTGCGCGGTGGCGGCTGGATCTGCCCGGCGGGGGGTGGATGTGACACAGGATGCTTGTGCGATCACCATGCGGCGGTCTCCGGCGTCCATGCTCGGCATACCGCGCGCGGCGCGCTGGCTTGCGGTGCTGTGCCTCGCCGCCGGCTCGGGGGCTTGCGTGCTGACCCAGGATCTCCCGGATCCCGCGCTCGATGTTCCCACGCAGTACAAATACGCCGGGAAGGGCGATGCGCCGCCGTCACTCGATTGGTGGCGCGGCTTCCGCTCGGCCGAGCTGACGCAGCTGATGGAAGAGGCGCAGACCGTCAACCTCGACGTCGCCGCCGCGGTCGCGCGCATCGTCGAGGCGGATGCGCAGGCGCGGCAGGCAGGTGCGGCATTGCTGCCGAGCCTGTCCGGCACCGGGCAGGAGACCTATTCACGCACCTCGGGATCGAGCGCCTCGGGCCTCTCCATCGGCGGCCGCGAGGTCGTCAACTACCAGGCCTCGCTCAGCGCCAGCTATCAGCTCGATTTCTGGGGCCAGAACCGCGATGCGCTGCAAACGGCGGAAGAGACTGCGCACGCTAACCGCTTTGATCGCGACACGGTCGCACTGACCACGCTGGCCAGCGTCGCCAACGCCTATTTCCAGGTGCTGGCCTCGCAGGACCGCATCAGAACCTCACAGCGCAACATCGCGAGCGCGCAGCGCATTCTCGATGCGGTCAGGGAGCGCAGCAAGGCCGGCACCGGCACCGATCTCGACGTCGCCCAGCAGGAGAGCGTGCTCGCCAACCAGAAGGCGCTGGTGCCGCCGCTGCGCCAGACACTCGACCAGAACATCAATGCTCTCGCCGTGCTGGTGTCGCGCCCGCCGGAGAGCGTGCGCGTGCACGGCGGCTCGCTGAACGCAATCGCGATTCCGCGCGTCACGCCCGGCCTGCCGTCGGAGCTCCTGACGCAGCGGCCGGACATTCGCCGGCAGGAGGCGCAGCTTGCCTCTGCGACCGCGAATATCGGCAATGCCCGCGCCCAGTTCTTTCCGACCATCCAGCTCACCGGCAATGGCGGTTATCAGAGCTCGTCGCTGGCCTCGCTGTTCCAGCCGCATGCGGCCTTCTTCCAGCTCGTCGGCAGCGCGACGCAGCCGATCTTCGACGGCGGCAGGATCCTCGGCAATTTCGAGTATGCCAAGGCGCGGCAGGACGAACTGCTCCAGACCTACCGCAAGACCATCGTCCAGGCCTTCACCGACGTCGACAATGCGCTGTTCTCGATCAAACAGACCACGATCAAGCTGCAATTGCAGCGCGATGTCGTCGCCGCCTCGCGGCGAGCGTTCGATCTCTCGGAGCAGCAATTGCGCGCCGGCACCGCCGATATCGTCACCGTGCTCAACACGCAGCTGACGCTGTTTCAGGCCGAAGACGCGCTGTCGCAGGCGCAGCTGGCCCGCTTGCTCGCGATCGTCAGCCTGTATCAGGCGCTCGGCGGCGGCTGGGAGCCGCGCATGGAGAAACCGGTCAATGCTCTTTAAGCCGGATATGAAGGAAGGCGCGAAGGAGGGGACGGCGACGAAGTCGCGCGGCCGTGGCTTCCTCATGACCCTGATCACGCTCGCCATCCTCGGTGGCCTCGGTTATGTCGGCTGGATCATCATGCATCAGCAGCAGGCGAGCAACCGCAACCAGCGGCCGGATTTGCCGGTGCCGGTGCTGGCGGCAACGCCCCGGGTCCAGGACGTGCCTGTCTATCTCGACGGCGTCGGCGCGATCCGCGCCCTCAACACCGTGACCGTGCGCTCGCAGGTCGACGGCAAGCTGATCGCTGTCAACTTCACCGAAGGCCAGGACGTCAAGAAGGGTGACGTGCTCGGCGAGATCGATCCCGCGCTCTATCAGGCGACCTACGACCAGGCCGTCGCCAAGAAGGCGCAGGACCAGGCCCAGCTCGCCAACCAGCGCATCGACCTGACACGCTACGAGCAATTAGCTGCCTCCAATGCCGGCTCCAAGCAGCAGGCCGATACCCAGCGCGCGCTGGTCGCGCAGACCGAGGCGCTGATCAAGGCCGACCAGGCCGCGATCGACAACGCCGCGGCAACGCTGAGCTACACGAAGATCGTGGCGCCGATCTCGGGCCGCGCCGGCCTGCGCCAGGTCGACCAAGGCAACATCATCCATGCCTCCGACACCACGGGCCTCGTGGTGATCACGCAATTGCAGCCGATCGCGGTGTGGTTCAGCCTGCCGCAACAACAGATCATGCGCGTTAACGCGGCCGCCGCGAAGGGCCCGCTCGCCGTCGACGTGTTCGGCAATGACGGCGTGACCGTGATCGACACGGGCAAGCTCACCGGCATCGACAACCAGGTCGACCAGACCACCGGCACGCTCAGGCTCAAGGCCGAGTTCCCGAATGCCAATTACCAGCTTTGGCCCGGCCAGTTCGTCAATGTCCGCCTCAAGGTCGAGACCCTGACGCAGGTGCTGGTGGTGCCGACGTCGGCGGTGCAGCGCGGTCCGGTCGGCACCTTCAGCTACGTCATCGGCGAGGACAATGTGGTCTCGGCCAAGCCCGTGACGGTGACCCAGCAGAACGAGCATGACGCCGTGATCGCCAGCGGCCTGTCGCCGAACGACCGAGTCGTGACGACGGGCTTTGCCAATCTGTCCGACGGGTCCAAGGTGATCGTCGGCCGCGACGACCAGACGCCGTCGGCCGATCTCGCTCCGCGCAAGCGCTCGCGCGGGCCGCAGGGTGACGGCCAGAAGAAGGACGGTGCCAAGGACGGCCAGAAGGACGGACAAGGCAAGGACGGCGAGTTCCGCGCCAAGCGCAAGAGCAGCGAAGGCGACCAGAAGGGCCAGACCGGACCTGCACCGGAGCCGGGCGCATCCTCGGGACCTGGAGCCAAGCAGCCATGATCCCGACAACAGCCGCGTGACGCGGCAGGCGTAACCCATGGGTGTCTCCGAACCCTTCATCCGCCGCCCGATCGCAACCTCGCTGCTCGGCATTGCGCTTCTGATCGGCGGGCTGCTGGGCTATTTCGCGTTGCCGGTCTCGGCGCTGCCGCAGGTCGACTTCCCGACCGTGCAGGTGACGACGCAGCTGCCGGGTGCAAGCCCCGACGTGATCGCCTCGCTGATCACCGCGCCCTTGGAGCGGCAGCTCGGCCAGATTCCGTCGCTGTCGGCGATGAATTCGACGAGTTCGTTCGGCGTCAGCCAGATCTCGCTCCAGTTCGATCTCAACCGCGACATCGACGGCGCGACGCAGGACGTGCAGGCCGCCATCAATGCCGCCGCCGGTGTCTTGCCGAAGACGCTGCCTTATCCGCCGACCTACGCGAAGGTGAATCCGGCGGATGCGCCGGTGATGACCTTGGCGCTGCGCTCAGACACGATTTCACTGCGGGCCATGAGCGATATCGCCGATACAATCCTGGCACAACGTTTGAGCCAGATCTCGGGCGTCGGGCGCGTCTCGGTGCTCGGTGGGCTGAAGCCGGCAGTGCGTATCCAGGCGGACCTCGCGCGCTTGGCCGCCTATGGCATCGCCATGGAGGATTTGCGCACGGCGATCGCCAACGCCAACGTCTCCGGGCCCAAGGGCTCGCTCGACGGCGCGCAGCAATCCTATCTGATCGCCGCCAATGACCAGATTGCCGCCGCCGACGCCTACAAGCCCGTCATCATCGCCTATCGCAACGGCTCGCCGGTCACGATCGCCGACGTCGCGCAGATCGTCGACGGGCTCGAGAACGACCGCACGGGCGGCTGGTACCAGGGCACCCCGGCCGTCATCATCGATATCCAGCGCCAGCCCGGCGCCAACGTCATCGATGTCGTGAAACAGATCCGTGCCGAGATCCCCAAGGTGCAGCGCGCGGTGCCGGCCGGCGTGAACCTCACGATCGTCTCCGACCGCACCGTCACGATCCGCGCCTCGGTCCACGACGTCCAGTTCACCCTGATTCTCAGCGTCGTGCTGGTGACGCTGGTGGTGTTGCTGTTCCTGCGCTCGCTGCGAGCCACCCTGATCGCGGGCGTGGCGCTGCCGCTGTCGCTGATCACCAGCTTCGGCATCATGTATTTTTCCGGCTTCAGCCTCGACAATCTGTCGCTGATGGCGCTGACCATCGGTACCGGCTTCGTCGTCGACGATGCCATCGTGATGATCGAGAATATCGTTCGTCACATGGAGAACGGCGACAGCGCCATGGAAGCCTCGCTGAAGGGCGCCAGCGAAATCGGCTTCACCGTGATCTCCTTGACGGTGTCGCTGATAGCGGTGTTCATCCCGCTGCTGTTCATGTCGGGCCTGGTCGGGCGCATGTTCCGCGAATTTGCGCTGACGCTGACCATCGCGGTCGTGACCTCGGCCGTGGTCTCGCTGACGCTGACGCCGATGATGTGCTCGCGGCTGCTCAAGCACGCCCATGAGGAGCTGGCGCTGCCGGGTCTCGCCGCGATCAGCCGCTTCATCGACCGCACCGTCGCGTTCTACCATCGCACGCTGCTCTGGGTTTTGGAGCGCCAGCGCGCCACGCTGGTTGTGACGTTTGCGACGCTGGCTGCGACCTTGGTGCTCTATGTCGTCGCGCCAAAGGGCTTCTTGCCGCTCCAGGACACCGCCTCGATCACGGCGGTGACGGAGGCGGGGCCCGACGTCTCCTTCGCCGAGATGCAGAAGCGGCAGGCTGAGGCTGCCGATGCCATCAAGGCCGATCCTGACGTGGTCGGCGTCGTCTCGGTGATCGGTGCGGGCTCGGTCAACCCGACCACCAATGTCGGGCGTCTCGTGATGACCTTGAAGCCGCGCGGCGAGCGGCGCGATGATGTCAGCGTGGTCGTGACCCGGCTGAAGCAGCGGGTCTCCGGCATTCCCGGCATGACCGTCTACTTCCAGCCGGTGCAGGACGTGCAGATCTCGACCCAGTCGAGCCGCTCGCAATACCAGTACACGGTGACGGGCACCGATGCAGCGCTCGTCTCGGAATGGGCGCGCAAGCTGGTTGCGGAGATGCGGCGCGACCCCTTGTTCCGCGACGTCTCGTCCGAGGCGCAGGAGGGCGGCCTGCGGGCGCAGCTCGAGGTCGACCGCACCCGCGCCGGCCAGCTGGGCGTGAGCCTGCAAGGCATCACCGACACGCTGAACGACGCTTTCGCACAAAGGCAGATCTCGACCATCTACGGCCAGGCCAACCAGTACCGCGTGGTGCTGGAGGCGCTGCCGATGTACCAGCGCGATCCCTCGATCCTGTCGAAGCTGTATCTGCCGGGCGCCGCGAGCGCGACCGTCGGCGCGCCCAATGCCCAGGTGCCGTTGTCGGCGGTGGCGACGTTGAAGCGCACCACGGCGCCGCTCGCGATCTCGCACCAGGCGCAATTTCCGTCGATCTCGCTCAGCTTCAACCTCGCGCCGGGTGCGGCGCTCGGCGATGCCGTCGAGGCGGTGAAGGCGATCGAGACCCGCATCGAAATGCCCAACAGCATCGTCGGCGTCTATGCCGGCGATGCCGCCGAATTCGCCAAGGCGCTTGCCGGGCAGCCTTGGCTGCTGCTCGCCGCCGTGATCACGATCTACATCGTGCTCGGCGTGCTCTATGAGAGCTACATCCACCCGATCACGATCCTGTCGACGCTGCCCTCGGCCGGCGTCGGCGCGATCCTGGCGCTGCTGCTGTGCGGGCAGGATCTCTCGGTGATCGGCCTGATCGGCATCATCCTCTTGATGGGCATCGTCAAGAAAAACGCGATCATGATGATCGACTTCGCGCTCGAGGCCGAGCGCGGACAGGGGATGTCACCCAATGAAGCCATCGTGCAGGCCTGCCTATTGCGCTTCCGCCCGATCATGATGACGACACTCGCGGCGCTGTTCGGCGCGCTGCCGCTGGCGATCGAAAGCGGCACCGGCGCCGAGTTGCGCTTTCCGCTCGGCATCTCCATCATCGGCGGCCTGCTGTTGAGCCAGCTCTTGACGCTCTACACCACGCCGGTGATCTACCTCGCCCTCGACCGCATCAACCGCCGCCTCGAACAGGCGCTGCCGCCGGCCGCATCCGGCGGCCCGCCGGTCGGCGGCGCGACCGAGGGGATGCAGTGATGGCATCGATCTCGGAGCCCTTCATCCGCCGCCCGGTCGCGACCACGCTGCTGTCGATCGGGCTGTTCCTGCTGGGTGTCGTCGCCTACGAGTTCCTGCCCGTGGCCTCGGTCCCGAACGTCGATTTTCCCGCTATTTTCGTCTCGGCCGGCCGGCCCGGCGCCGATCCCTCTGTGATGGCTGCGACCGTGGCCTCGCCGCTGGAGCGGCGGCTGGGTGAAATCGCCGGCATCAACCAGATCACCTCGACCTCGTCGCTCGGCGTGACCAGCATCCAGCTCCAGTTCGACATAGGCCGCAACATCGACAAGGCCGCCCGCGACGTGCAGGCCGCGATCAATGCCGCGCTGGTCGACCTGCCGAGCGACCTGCCGGCGCTGCCGCGGTTTCGCAAGGCCAACACGGCCGGCGCCCCGGTGTTCGTGCTGGCGCTGACCTCCAAGACGATCTCTCCGTCCGCGATCTACGACGTCGCCGATAGCGTGCTGGCGCAACGCATCTCGCAGGTGCCGGGCGTCGGCAACGTGACCATCAGCGGCGCCGATCAGCCGGCAGTGCGCATCCAGCTCAATCCGGTGGCACTCTCGAACGCGGGCATTGCCACCGACGACGTGCGGACCGCGATCATCAGCGCCAACCCGCTCGGCCCGGTCGGCATCTTCAACGGCGAGCGCCAGAGCGAGACGTTGTCGCTGAACCGGCAGATGCGGACGGCGAAAGAGTTCCGCGACATCGTCATCAAGAGCGCCAAGGGAAATTTCGTCCGGCTCTCCGACGTCGCCGACATCGAGGACTCCGTCCGCAACGCTCGCTCGATCGCCTGGTTCAACAAGCAGCCGGCGGTGCTGATTCAGATCACCAAGCAGGGCGATGCCAACGTCATCGACACCGTCGACAGGGTCAAGAGGCTGATACCCGAGCTCAAGCAGTGGATCCCGGCCGGCGTCGAAGTTCTGACCCTGGTCGATCGAACCAGCACGATTCGCGCCAGCGTCCTCGACATGCAATGGACGCTGCTGGCGACCGCTGTCCTGGTCATGGTCGTCGTGTTCGTGTTCCTGCGCCGGATCACGCCGACGATCGCCGCCGGCATCTCGGTGCCGCTGGCGCTGGCCGGCACCTGCGCCGGCATGTGGGTCGCGGGCTTCTCGATCGACAATCTGTCGCTGATGGCGCTCGCAATCTCCGTCGGCTTCGTGGTCGACGACGCGATCGTCATGATCGAGAACATGTACCGCAATCTCGAACACGGCATGCGGCCGTTCCAGGCCGCGCTGGAAGGCGCCCGCCAGATCGGGTTCACCGTGGTCTCGATCAGCCTGTCGCTGATCGCGGCGTTCACGCCGCTGATCTTCATGGACGGCATCGTCGGCCGCCTCCTGCGCGAATTCTCGCTGACGCTGACCTTCGCGATCCTGGTCTCGACGCTGGTGTCGCTGACGGTGACGCCGATGATCTGCGCCCATTACATCCGGCAGACCACCTCCGGCACCGCGACCCTGTTCGACCGGATCGTCGAAGGCTCGCTGTCGCGCATCGTCGCGTTCTACGCGAGAACGTTGCGGACCGCGCTGGAATTTCCGCTGCTGACGCTGCTGATCTTCTTCGCCACCATTGCGCTGACGGTGACGCTCTACATCAAGATTCCCAAGGGCTATTTCCCGACCGACGATTCCGGATTCGTCATCGGCGCGACGCGTGCCTCGGCCGACATCTCGTTCCAGTCGATGCTCGGCCTGCAGCAGCGGCTCGCCGACATCGTGATGCAGGATCCGGCGGTGGCCGGCATCGGCTCGACCGTCGGCAGCGGAGGCGGGCCGGGGCCGGCGACGTCGAACCGCGGCACCATGTTCATCAGCCTGAAGCCGCCGGAGGAGCGCGATCACGTCTCGACGCAGGTGGTGATCGACCGCCTCAGGCGCGCATTGTATCCCGTGCCCGGCATCCGCCTCTTCATGTTCGCCGCCCAGGACGTGCGTGCCGGCGGGCGCCAGAGCGATTCCGACTACCAGTACACGCTTTCCAGCACCGATCTCGGCCTGTTGCAAAAATGGGCGCCGATCGTGGCCAAGCGCATGGAGAGCGTCGAGGGTATCACCGACGTCTCCAGCGACCGCGATCCCGGCGGCCTCCAGCTCACGCTGAACATTGACCGGCAAAAGGCCGCGACGCTCGGCGTGCGGGTCCAGGACATCAACAATGCGCTGAACAACGCGTTCTCGCAGCGGCAGATCTCGATCATCTACACCCAGCGCAACCAGTATATGATCGTGCTGGAGATCGACCCGAAATTCCAGGTCGATCCCTCCAACCTCGATCGCATCTATGTTGCCGGTGCGGGCGACGCGCAGGTGCCGCTGTCGGCCGTTGTGCAGGCGACGCGCGGGCTCGCCGCGCTCGCGGTCTATCACTCCCAGTCGTTCCCCTCGACCACGGTGTCGTTCAACCTCTTGCCGGACGTGCCGCTCCAGACCGCCACGCAGAACATCCAGCGCGCCGTCGAGGAGCTGCATATGCCGGAAGGCATCCGCGGCAGCTTTGACGGCAATGCCGGCGATTTCGCCAGGACCAGCGGCCGGCAGCCGCTGCTGATCCTCGGTGCGCTTGTGGCGATGTATATCGTGCTCGGCGTGCTCTATGAGAGCCTCGCCCATCCGTTGACAATCATCTCGACGCTGCCGTCGGCCGGGTTAGGTGCGCTGCTCGCCTTGCAGGTCACCAACACGCCGCTGACGGTGATCGCCTTCGTCGGCATCATCCTGTTGATTGGGATCGTCAAGAAGAACGGCATCATGATGGTGGACTTCGCGCTCGACGCCGAGCGCCAGCGCGGCTTGTCCTCGGCAGAGGCGATCTTCGAGGCCTGCCAGGCGCGTTTCCGCCCGATCCTGATGACGACGATGGCGGCGCTGTTCGCCGGCATCCCGCTGGTGGTGGCGACCGGCCCGGGCACCGAGCTGCGGCGTCCGCTCGGCATCACCATCATCGGCGGCCTGTTCGTCTCGCAGATCCTGACGCTGTACACGACCCCTGTGATCTACCTGCTGATCGACCGCCTGCGGCGGCGCTCCGAGCCGCGTCAGCTGCCTGCGCCGGCGGAATAGGTTGTTGAAGCCCCACTTCGAGCGTATAGCGGCGACCATGTCGAACCCTACAGCCGCAGCGCCGGCCGATCCGATCCCCGAATGCCCGCATTGCCAGAAGCCGATGCCGCTGTGCATCTGCGATAGCGTCACGCAAATCAAGAACCGGCTCTCGCTCCTGATCCTCCAGCATCCGCAGGAGCAGGACAGGGCGCTCGGCACCGCGCGGCTGCTGGCCAAGCACTTTGAAGATGCCACCGTGCGGGTCGGTCTGTCCTGGCCGAGCCTGTCCAAGGCGCTGGGCCGGCCGGTCGAGAATGCATCGCACTGGGCTGTGCTCTATCTCGGCTCGGCACGCGCCGCCGATCTCGACGCGGAAGGTGAGATCGTGGCGCTCAGCCGCAAGGGCGAGGTCGCTGAGAACCAGCGCGCCATCCTCGGCAAGCTCGAAGGCGTCGTGCTGCTCGACGGCACCTGGAGCCAAGCCAAGGCGCTGTGGTGGCGCAATCCGTGGATGCTCAAGTGCCAGCGCGTGATCCTCAACCCGGCGCATCCGTCGCGGTATGGACGCCTGCGCAAAGAGCCGCGGAAGGACGGGCTCTCCACCATCGAGGCGGCGGCGACGATCCTGGCCGGCCTCGAGCGGCGTCCTGACATCGCCGACACGCTGCACGCGAGTTTTGAACGGCTGTTGACGCGCTACCGCGAGGTCCAGGCCGAGATGCCGGAACTGGCACCCAAACCTGCCCCGAAAGGCCGCCGGCGCGACTTCAGGCGTCGCAAATCAGCCTGACCGGCCCACTCATCTGTACGATTGATTGCCCCGTGCCGGGCGGACGGATAGTGGACACGACGTCGAGCTGACCAAGACGACGTGCAACCGCGCGATCCTGCTGACAGGGGCGGAGTGAAAACCTTGGCGCCCGCTCGGGGTTGCCTAAGCCATTGATCCCCTATATTGCTCCGCCCTGACGGGGCCACGTGGCGGAGTGGTTACGCAACGGTCTGCAAAACCGTGTACTCCGGTTCAATTCCGGACGTGGCCTCCATCGCAAGCTTCTGATCTTCCAGCAAAATTTGTGTCGTCGCGGGGGCTTCGCCGATACTGCGCGCCAGCCCCCGCCGGGGTGAGGCGGGACGCCGCCATCGGATTTGCCCGGGGTTCGGCCGAAACCAGCATTTCAGGCTTGATGGCATACACTTCGCACTGCGAAGTGCATTCCCCATCAACGAGCGCTGGAGCACCCGTGGGCCACATCGTCCGACTTGTCTCGAAATCCGAGCTGGAGCGGGCCCGCCTGATCCGCAAGACGCGCGCGATCTATGACAGCATTTTTCCGCCGGCCGCGCCGGATCGGGCGCCGCTGGACGGCGAGGAGCGCGTCAAGACCTGATCGCGACCGCGTCGGGCTCGGGGCCTGGTCGACAGCAAAACGCCCGCAGATCGCGGGCGCATCGGCTCATGGTGGAAAGGGACCTCAGCAGGCCGCGTACCAGTCGTCCGGAAACGGCAGCAGGGGCCAGGCGCCCTCGTTGTCATTCGCGGCCCTCAGAGTTTGCTTGGGCGCCGCCTTGAAGCTCCACGAGCGGGGCACGAATTCCGCCTCCGGCGCGGGCGCGAAATCCTGATGGACCATGGCGTCCCGGACGGCATCCAGCATCAAGTTGAATTCGGCTTCGCTCATCGCACCCTCCGGCAATTCGGAAGGCGAATGTCGCAAAGCCGGTTTGTTTCCTAATTGAGCCGATCGTTCGAATTTTACCGATCCGACGATCGCGGCCCGATTGGTTAGCGATTCCTGAAAATCCCCACGGAAATTTTAGGCAGCCCGGGCGCATCGCCAGTGTGAATGAGATCACATCCTCAGCGGATTATTTCTCCTACCCCTTCACACACACCGGCCAATACAGGCCGGTCGGGCAGGGCAGAACGGGAGACTGGTCATGAAGGCGCGGTTCTTGCGGTTTGCGGGTGTGAGGAGCCGGGCGCGTCGCGCCTCGACGGTCGGATTGTTTCTCACGCTGTTTGCCTCCGCCGCCCAGGCGCAGGGCACACCCGAGCAGCGCCGGGCCTGCACCCCCGACGTCTACCGTCTCTGCGCCGGTGAAATCCCCAATGTTCGCGCCATCACCGCCTGCCTGCGGCGCAACCGCGCCAGCCTGAGCGAGGCTTGCCGCTCCGTGTTCAACCAGGCCGGCGGCTGACTGCAGCCTGTTGATTTGTGCGCAGCAAGTAGCTCGCGGGCATTGGCGAATCCGCCGTGATCAGCCTGTGGATATGCTGCGGATATGTTGTGGAAGGCCGGTGACGGTACCGCGGATCCCGAAAGCAGATGCGTCGCTGGAACGTCATATCTCTGTCAAACGATCGCACTGAATGACTCGAAGATCGATAGGATATCAGCTTCGGCCGGCGTTATGCTGCGGAGAATTCGAATCGATATGAACTGCCCCTGCGCGTCGCGCCACGTTCCGGAGTGTAGATCGATCGCGTGGTGAACGTTTCGATCGCACTCCGGACGAATCTTTCGAGCAATGCCATTTGTTGCTGCGGCGCCTGCGCCGACCGACGTAGGCGCTGAAAGCCGGTTTCGATCGGGGATTTCATATGAAGGCCGTGCTCAGGAAAAAACGTCAACCTCTGCAAGTTCACTGCGCTGCGGCTGCGCGACGACCCCGGCACCAAGACCACCTCGTTCGTCGCCGAGTAAGCGCACCTGACTTGCTCCGAAAGGGGGGCCGCGTCCCGGCCCTTCCTTACCCGCGTTGCCGATGATGTCGAATTCGTCCTTTGCAAGCGCAAGCGGCTTTGTTATACGCACCCCGCGCGAACGACTGGTTCGCCCTTTTCCTCGGTAGCTCAGCGGTAGAGCATCCGACTGTTAATCGGATGGTCGCTGGTTCGAATCCAGCCCGGGGAGCCAAATTTCGTTGTATTCGCAATAACTTGCTGTCGCATCCTGACATGATGCGCGATATCGCTTCAGCACCATCTTAACTCCGATCATCTCAATCAGGCGCGGAATCGCGTTCAAGCGCTTGTGTGGACGCTCGCCGTCGCGCCGCGGCGGTGGCGCCAAATCGACTTAATTCAAATCGAGGTTTCGAGGGCCGGACTCTTACGGAGCTGATTCCCATGCCCGACATCCAGATCGACCGTGCCCACATGGCTCCCTCGATGATGCCGGCTGACGTTCCCGAGCTCAGCGATGATGAATGCCTCGCCCGTCTGGCGCGTGCGGTCGAGACGCCCGATTCGGCTCGGCTCGACGAGGTCGCCGCGCTGATCGGTCGGCTCGCGGTCACGATCGAATAGCCCAGCGCCGCTTGTGCCGTGACCTGCACAGCCTGGGCTTGCCCGGGTGCACGGACTGTTGCGTTTTGGCGGAGCCTGTTCCAAAGATGCCGCCAACTTTCGTCGGCGGCATCGTCCGCATTGCAGGGTCCGCAAATGTCCGGTTTCTCGACCGCGCGCCTCAAAATGGTCGATGGCCAGGTGCGCACCAGTGACGTCACTGATCGCCGCGTCCTTGACGCCATGCTCACGGTTCCGCGCGAGGCGTTCGTGCCGGCCAGCAGGCAGGCCTTGGCCTATCTCGACCTCGATCTCGACGTGAGCGAGGGCGGCACCAAGCGCTTCCTGATCAAGCCTCAGCTGACCGGCAAGCTGCTCCAGGCCGCAGAGATCAGCGAGGACGACAACGTTCTGGTCGTCGGCTGCGCCACCGGCTATCTCGCGGCGCTCGCCGCCAGGCTCGCGCGCCAGGTTACCGCAACGGAATGCGATTCGGCCCTGGCCGCGAAGGCCAAGGACACGCTGGCTGGCGTCGCCAACGTCACCTGCAAGGCCGCATCCTGCGCCGAGGGTGATGCGTCTGCCGCTCCCTATGACGTGATCATCCTCAATGGCGCCACCGAGGTGACGCCGGACGGGCTGCTCGGGCAGCTCAGGGAGGGCGGGCGTCTGGTGGGTGTGTCGGCCCAGTCCAGGCCGCCGCGGGCCATCATTGTGACCCGTACCCACGGAGAATTCGGCCATCGGTCGCTGTTCGATGCCGCCGCTCCGGTGCTTCCCGGGCTGGAGCGCGCCCCCAGTTTCGTTTTCTGACGGCTCAAACCCTGTTAAAATCCCGTTCTGAATCATTAGTGTGGCCGGGATGCTGCACGTGAAGAGTTTCCACTGGGAACTGCCTTGAGGTGGTTCCGTTGCGCCAATCCGCGTCCTATGTTGCGGCGGGGCAACGACTCCACTCGGTAGACGGTAACCCAGCTCGCGGGCACGAGATGGGCGTTAGGATGAACGGAATTTCAGGGATGCATGGGGTGAAGCTCTTCACCGGAGCTGCGGTTTCGGTCGTGTTGCTGGCACTTGCCGGGCCGGCGCCTGCCTTGGCGGACACGATCGAGGCCGCCTTGGTGCGCGCCTATCAGAACAACCCGCAGCTCAACGCACAGCGTGCCCAGGTGCGCTCGACCGACGAGAACGTGCCGCAGGCTTTGTCGGGCTACCGCCCCAAGGTCAATTTGAGCCTCAGCAGCGGGTATCAATATCAGGATATCCAACAAACGCAGAAGGGCCCGTCGATCTATAGCGCCTCGCCCTTTACCTCCGGGCCCCTTCAACCCAACAGCGCCAGTCTGACCGTCAACCAGACGCTCTACAACGGCAATCAGACCGCCAACAGGACGCGCGCGGCGGAGAGCCAGGTCTCGGGGTCGCGCGAGGCGTTGCGTGTGCTCGAGCAGACGGTGCTGCTCCAGGCTGCGACAGCCTACATGGACTATCTTCGTGACTCCGCCACCCTCGAGGTCCAGCGCAGCAACGTGCGCGTGCTTGAGCAGACGCTGAAGCAAACGCGCGACCGTTTCAATGTCGGCGAGGTCACGCGCACGGATGTGGCACAATCCGAAGCGCAGCTGGCTGCCGGCAGGACGCAAGCCCTGACCGCCGAATCGAATCTCACGACGACACGCGCGAACTTCCGCCGGATCATCGGCAATGAGCCCGCGGTCCTTGCGCCAGGCTCGCCAGTCGATCGCTTTCTACCCCGGACGCTCGCCTCCGCGGTCAATCTCAGCCTGGTGGAGAACCCCAACGTCACGGCTGCGATGTTCGGCATCGACGTCAACTATCTCCAGGTCAAGATCAACGAAGGCGCGCTGCTGCCTACGCTGACCGTTCAGGCTGCCGTGAGCCAGTCGACCGAACAGACCCTGACGGTCTTCCGGACGACGACCGCCTCCGCCATCGCGACAGCCTCGGTGCCGATCTATCAGGGTGGCGGAGAATATTCGCTGATCCGCCAATCGAAAGAGAATTTGGCGCAGCAGCGCCTGAATCTCGAAACCACGCGTGACCAGACCCGCGCCAACGTCGTGCAGGCCTGGGGCCAGTTGGAAGCCGGCAAGGCGCAGGTGAAGTCCGCGCAGGCGCAGGTGACGGCCTCCGAGATCGCGCTGAACGGCGTGCGCGAGGAAGCCAAGGCCGGCCAGCGCACCACGCTCGACGTGCTCAATGCGCAACAGGCGCTGGTGAACGCGCGCGTTGCTCTCGTCACGGCCCAGCATGACCGCGTCGTCGCGTCCTATTCGGTGCTCAACGCGGTCGGCCGTCTCGCACCTCAGGTGCTCGGTCTCAACACCACGGTGTACGATCCCAGCGTGCACTACCAGCAGGTCCGCGACAGCTGGGCCGGCGTGCGCACGCCTGACGGACGCTGAAGTCCCGTAAGTGTCCGGTTGGCCTCGCAAACAGTTAGGCCGACCGGCGCTTTGCTTGCAATCATCAAAATCCCTGACATAGCCTTGCCAAGACGATGCGGGTCGATTCGCGCCGCACCGATGTCGTGTGCGTAAGGCTTGATTGCCGAGGGCAGGGGCGCACACCGCACGTTGAACCGTGAACTGGGGACAAGTCGGGCTCTCGCGACGAAAATGTCGGAGCGTCCGTTGCGGAACCGGCCAATCCTGTCGTGCTTGGTGTAAAACAACGCATGCGAGGGCGTTGATGATGTGGAGTCGGAGATGACGCAGCCTGCAAAGGTCACAGAACCCTCGATGGAGGAGATTCTGGCCTCGATCCGGCGCATCATTGCCGACGACGAGGCCAAGCCGCCGCCGGCCGAAGCTGCCAAACCCGAGAAGGCCGCGGCGCCCGCCGCGCCGAAGCCGCAGGCGATGAACGACATTCCGCCAACCAAGGTCGCTCCCGCAAAGCCCGCCGCTGAGAAGCCTGCGCCGCCGCCGGCTGCAAAGCCGGCTCCGGCTCCGGCGCCGCCTCCACCGCCTGCGCCTGCGGCGGATGCCGGACCGAACAGCCAGGACGACATCGACGCGCTGCTGGCGGGGCTCGACGCGGCCACGCCTGCGCCCGAGGTCCGGGCGCCGGAGCCTGAGCCCGAGTCCGACGTGCTCGAACTGACCGACGAGATGGCGATGGATCCGGCGCCGACGCCGCCCCCGCCGAGCTTCCGTAAGGTCGAGCCGCGCGACGATCTGGAATTCGCCGAATCGCCGCCGCCGCGCCCGACGCCGTCACCGTCCTATGCGCCGGTGGACTTCGATGCGCCGCCTGTGCCGCCGCAGCAGCCGATCCTGGCGCAATCGACGGTCTCGGCGGTCGAATCCGCCTTCAACTCTCTGGCCCATACCGTGCTCAGCAGCAATGCGCGGACGCTGGAGGATCTGGTCAAGGAAATGCTGCGCCCGATGCTGAAGTCCTGGCTCGACGACAACCTGCCGGGCCTCGTGGAACGCATCGTGAAGGCCGAAATCGAGCGGGTCTCGCGCGGCGGCCGCTGAGCGTGGCCGTGCGGCCCCGATAAAGCCCTGCTCCTGCGTCATATTCGGCCTGCGGATGGGGGCGGAGAGCCCTTTCGCCGCTGAGCTTTCCGTTGACTTGAACCCCGCGCGCGGCTTTCTAGCAGCCCCATGATCGAAAAAAATTACCAGCCCGCCGATATCGAAGCCCGCATGTCCGTGGTGTGGGAGGACGGCCTTGCCTTCAAGGCCGGCCGCCCCGACCGCCGAGACGCCGTGCCCTTTACCATCGTGATCCCGCCGCCAAACGTGACGGGCTCGCTGCATATGGGTCACGCCCTCAACAATACACTCCAGGACATCCTGTGCCGCTTCGAGCGCATGCGCGGCCGCGACGTGCTGTGGCAGCCCGGCACCGACCATGCCGGCATCGCGACCCAGATGGTGGTCGAGCGGCAGCTGATGGAACGCCAGCAGCCCGGCCGCCGCGAGATGGGCCGCGAGAAGTTTCTGGAGCGGGTCTGGCAGTGGAAGGCCGAGAGCGGCGACACCATCATCAACCAGCTCAAGCGGCTCGGCGCCTCCTGCGACTGGTCGCGCGAGCGCTTCACCATGGATGAGGGCCTGTCCAAGGCCGTCATCAAGGTGTTCGTCGAACTGCATCGCGACGGCCTGATCTACAAGGACAAGCGCCTGGTGAACTGGGACACCAAGCTGCTCACCGCGATCTCCGATCTCGAAGTGCAGCAGACCGAGGTGAAGGGCCACCTCTGGTATCTGCGCTATCCGATCGAAGGCAAGACCTTCAATCCCGAGGATCCCACGACCTTCATCGTCGTCGCGACGACGCGCCCGGAGACCATGCTCGGCGATACCGGCGTTGCCGTGCATCCGGAGGACGAGCGCTATCAGAAGCTGGTCGGCAAGAACGTCATCTTGCCGCTGGTCGGCCGCAAGATCAAAATCGTCGCCGACGAATACTCCGATCCGGAGAAGGGCTCGGGCGCGGTGAAGGTGACGCCGGCGCACGACTTCAACGATTTCGAGGTCGGCAATCGCCACGGCCTGCGCCGCATCAGCGTGCTGGACAAGGAAGGTTGCCTCGACCTTGTCGGCAACGAGGACTACCTGCGCGACCTGCCGGAAGGCACTGCGCAATTCGCCGAGGAGTTTCATAAGGTCGACCGCTTTGCCGCGCGCAAGCGCATCGTCGAGCGGCTGGAATCCTTCGGCTTCGTCGAGCGGATCGAGCCGCACACCCACATGGTGCCGCACGGCGACCGCTCCGGCAGCGTGATCGAGCCGTATCTGACCGATCAGTGGTACGTCGACGCCAAGACACTCGCAAAACCGGCGATCGCAGCAGTGCGTTCGGGTGATACGGAATTCGTGCCGAAGAACTGGGAAAAGACCTATTTCGAGTGGATGGAGAACATCCAGCCCTGGTGCATCTCGCGCCAGCTCTGGTGGGGCCATCAGATCCCGGCCTGGTACGGCCCCGACGGCAAGGTGTTCGTCGCCGAGACCGAGGAGGAGGCCGTCAGCCACGCGCTCGGCTATTACGTCGAGCAGGAAGTCATCACGGTCGAGCAGGGCCGCGAGATGGCGCTCGACCGCAACAAGCGCGAGGGCTTCATCACGCGCGACGAGGATGTGCTCGATACTTGGTTCTCCTCGGCGCTGTGGCCGTTCTCGACGCTCGGCTGGCCTGAAGACGCGCCCGAGGTGCAGCGCTACTATCCGACCAACGCACTGGTCACCGGCTTCGACATCATCTTCTTCTGGGTCGCCCGCATGATGATGATGGGCCTGCACTTCATGAAGGAGGTGCCGTTCTCGACCATCTACATCCACGCCCTCGTCCGCGACGAGAAGGGCGCCAAAATGTCGAAGTCGAAGGGCAACGTCATCGATCCGCTCCACCTGATCGACGAGTATGGGGCCGACGCGCTGCGCTTCACGCTGGCCGCGATGGCGGCGCAGGGGCGCGACATCAAGCTCGCGACCAGCCGCGTCGAGGGCTACCGCAACTTCGCGACCAAGCTTTGGAACGCCTCGCGCTTTGCCGAGATGAACCATTGCACGGTGCCCGACGGTTTCGAGCCGGCGAAGGCGAAGGAAACGCTGAACCGCTGGATCGCGCATGAGAGCGCGCACACCACGCGCGAGGTGACCGAGGCGATCGAGGCCTATCGCTTCAATGATGCGGCAGGCGCGATCTACCGCTTCGTCTGGAACGTCTATTGCGACTGGTATGTCGAGCTCGCCAAGCCGGTGCTGCTTGGTCCGGACAGCCCCGCCAAGGACGAGACCCGCGCCATGGTCGCCTGGGCGCGCGACGAGATCCTCAAGCTGCTGCACCCCTTCATGCCCTTCATCACGGAGGAACTGTGGGAGGTTACGGCCAAGCGCGACGGCCTGCTCGCGCTGGCGCCATGGCCGCTGAAGCCGGCCGATCCGTCGCCGGAGCAGCTGGCGATCCTGGCGGCTGCGGCAGGTCCCACCGATCCGCTGGTCTCGCCGGCGCTGGTCATGCCGATCTTCGACCATGCCGACTTCACCGATCCCAAGGCCGAAGCCGAGATCGGCTGGGTGATCGACCTCGTCACGCAGATCCGTTCGGTGCGTGCCGAGATGAACATTGCGCCGGCGACGCTGACGGCGCTGGTGCTCGCCGGTGCCTCGACTGAAACGAAGGAGCGCGCGCCGCGCTGGACCGACGTCATCAAACGCATGGCACGCCTGTCTGATATCTCCTTTGCCGACCGCGCACCTGATGGCGCTGTGCAGCTGCTGGTGCGCGGCGAGGTGGCTGCGCTGCCGCTTAAGGGCGTCATCGATGTCGCCGCCGAGCGGGCGCGCCTCGACAAGGAGATCGGCAAGGCCGACGCCGACATCAAGCGCGCCGAGTCCAAGCTCGCCAACGAAAAGTTCGTCGCCAACGCGGCCGAGGAGGTCGTCGAGGAAGAGCGCGAGAAGCGCGAGGCGGCGCTGGCCCGCAAGGCCAAGCTGCTCGAGGCGCTGGAGCGGCTGAAACAGGCGACCTAAGAGGACCGTCATTCCGGGGGCGATGCGCAGCATCGAACTCAGGTGCGCAATTGCGCACCGTAGTTCGCGTCTTCGACGCGCCCCGGAACGACAACTACTTCGGGAACGGCTTGCTCAAAAATTTCGAGCCCCTGACGCCATAGCGCCAGGGCAGCTCCACCGCCTTGGTGATGCCGATCCGGATGCCGGCCACCACCTCGACATCCTCCGTCCGCGCGTGCAGCGCGATCGGCGGGCGGTCGAGGGGCAGGGCATTGTGCGCGATGGTGATGCCGAGCGCCTCGGTCAGCTTGCCCGGGCCCGAGCACAGCGCGTGCACATCCTGGAGATGACGGCGGCGGCGCATCGCCGCCAGACCATGCGTCGGCTCGATCGCGCGGATCAGCACGGCGCTGGCCGAGCCTTCCTCCTCGCAGACGAAGTTGACGCACCAGTGGATGCCGTAGGAACGGTAGACATAAGCAAAGCCCGGCGGGCCGAACATGATCCGGTTCCGCGGCGTCGGGCCGTTGTAGGAATGCGCGGCCGGGTCGGTATGATGATAGGCCTCGACCTCGACGATGATGCCGCCGACGCCATCCACCAGCATGGTGGCACCGATCAGGTCAGGCGCGACCTCGTGGACGCTGCGGTCGAAAAAGGCCCGCTTCAGGACCTTGCCAAGCCGCGCCGTGGAAGTCTTCGATGCTGGAGCCATTCGAGGTGAGAATCGCCAGAGAACAGAGCAGGATATTGCCCATATTTGCCATGTTCCCTGAAGCGGAGCGAGCCGGGTTGCGGCAGCCAGCCAGACCGACTAGGTAGGGACCTGAACAGACCGGACAGCCCATGGTCGTTATTGTCGACACTATCTCCAACCCGTTGCGGCCGCGCCACCCCGAAAAGGTGAATCGCCCTGACTCCGCTTCGCCGCCGAAGCCGGACTGGATCCGCGTTCGCGCGCCCAACACACGTGGCTATGCCGACACTCGCAACATCGTGCGCGCCAACGGGCTGCACACGGTATGCGAGGAGGCCGGCTGCCCGAACATCGGCGAGTGCTGGGACAAGAAGCACGCGACCTTCATGATCATGGGTGACACCTGCACCCGGGCCTGCGCCTTCTGCAACGTCAAGACCGGCCTGCCCAACGCGCTGGACGCAGCCGAGCCGCAGAACGTCGCCGAGGCCGTCGCCAAGCTCGGCCTCGCCCACGTCGTCATCACCTCGGTTGACCGCGACGATCTCGCCGACGGCGGCGCCGAGCATTTCGCAGAGACCATTCGTGCGATCCGGACGGCGTGCCCCTCGACCACCATCGAGATCCTGACGCCGGACTTCCTGCGCAAGGAAGCTGCGCTCGAGGTCGTCGTCGCGGCGAAGCCCGACGTCTTCAACCACAATCTGGAGACCGTGCCCGGGCGCTATCTCACCGTGCGGCCCGGCGCGCGCTACTTCCACTCGATCCGGCTGTTGCAGCGGGTCAAGGAGATCGATCCCACCATCTTCACCAAATCAGGCATCATGGTCGGCCTCGGCGAGGAGCGCCACGAGGTGCTCCAGGTGATGGACGATTTGCGCTCCGCCGAGGTCGACTTCCTGACCATCGGGCAATATCTCCAGCCGACCCGCAAACATCACGCCGTGATGCGTTACGTGCCGCCGGACGAGTTCAGTTCTTACGAGAAGGTCGCCTACACCAAGGGCTTCCTGATGGTGTCGGCGAGCCCGCTCACCCGCTCGTCGCATCACGCCGGCGAGGACTTTGCGAAACTGAAGGCCGCGCGGGCAGCTAGCGCCCGCTGAACCGCCATGCCCAAATTTTCGAGCAAGCGCCGTGTCCATCACAGCGCGTCCGAGATGTTTGATCTGGTCGCCGACGTCGAGCGCTACCCCGAGTTCGTGCCGCTGTGCAGCGCGCTGAAGGTGCGCCAGCGCATGGCGAAACCCGACAGCACCGAGGTGCTGGTCGCCGACATGACCGTGTCGTTCAAGCTGGTCAAGGAATCCTTCACCAGCCGCGTGACGCTCGACCGCGCCAATCTCAAGATTTTGGTCGAATACCTGCAGGGCCCGTTCAGCAAGCTCGAGAACCGCTGGACGTTCGAGCCGAAAGGCCAGCAGGACGGCAATGACGTCTGCGACGTCGGCTTCTTCCTTGCCTATGAGTTCAGGAGCCGCATGCTGGCGATGCTGATGGGCTCGATGTTCGATGCCGCCTTCGCGCGGTTCTCCACCGCATTCGAGAAGCGGGCGGACGCGATCTACGGCCGGCCGAAGCTGGCGTCATCGTAACGGCCGGATTCCGTTCGCTCCATCCGGGCCGCGAAATCATCCCCGCGGCGAGCGTGGCGGCCTGCGCTTCACCGCATGCCGGCGCGGCGAGCGGGTCACGCGCGGGCGCAGGCGGCTGGCGGCGGCGCGTTGCGGCTTGGCCTGAACTTGCGGGCCGCGGGCGAGGTCCATCAGCATGCGCAGCGCCTCGACCACCGAGCGGGCGCGCACCGCGCTGCGGCCGATCGCGCCGAAGCGATGCTCGCGATGGATGATGCGGCCGTCGCGCGCTGCGGCGGCAAAATGCACGAGACCCACCGGCTTGCCCGGCGTGGCGCCGCCCGGGCCGGCAATGCCGGTGATGGCGACCGCGAGATCGACGTCGGCGCGCTCCAGCGCACCGATCGCCATGGCAGTCGCAGTTTCCTTGCTGACGGCGCCGAAATTGGCGAGCGTGCTGGCTTCGAGTCCCAGCATCGCGCGCTTGGCGTCGTTGGAATAGGTGACGAAGCCGCGATCGATCACGTCAGATGAGCCGGGAATGTCGGTCAGAGCGGCGGCAACGAGCCCGCCGGTGCAGGACTCCGCCGTCGCAATCGTCAGCTTGCGCATCCGGCACAGATCGAGCAGCGAGCGGGAGAGGGCGCGTGCGTCGCTGCCGGCCATGTCCTATGCGCTCCACGGAAGGCGGATGGTGGCGCTCGCGGTGGCCGCGATGCCTTCCTCGCGGCCGGTGAAGCCGAGCCGCTCGCTGGTCGTCGCCTTCACCGCGACGCGCGAGATGTCGACGCCGGAAATCTCCGCGATGCGCGCGCGCATGGTGTCGCGCAGCGGGCCGATCTTCGGCCGCTCGCAGATCATCGTGACCTCGAGATTGGCGACACGGCCGCCGCGCTGCGTGACACGCTCGATGGCGTATTTCAAAAACTGGTCGGAGGAGGCGCCCTTCCACTTCGCATCGGT
The DNA here is from genome assembly GCF_016616235.1 of Bradyrhizobium diazoefficiens. NCBI lineage: Bacteria > Pseudomonadati > Pseudomonadota > Alphaproteobacteria > Hyphomicrobiales > Nitrobacteraceae > Bradyrhizobium > Bradyrhizobium diazoefficiens. The sequence continues at coordinate 4,182,939 of NZ_CP067100.1, read as the reverse complement.
CGGCGGGAAGTGTGAGCCGATGTCGCCATCGGCCAGCGCGCCGAGGATGGCATCCACCAGTGCATGCAGGCCGACGTCGCCGTCAGAATGCGCCAGAAAACCCTTGCTGTGCGGCACGCGCACGCCGCAGAGCATGACGTGGTCGCCTTCGCCGAAGGCATGGACGTCATAGCCGGTCCCGGTCCTGATGTCGCCGAGCAGGCTTGCCAGGCGCGCTTCCTCGCGCACGAAATCCTCGGGAGTGGTGAGCTTCATGTTGGCAACATCGCCTTCAAAGGTTGCAACCGTCAATCCCGCCCATTCGGCAATCGCGGCATCGTCGGTGAAATCGCTGCGTCCCTCCTTTGCCGCGCGACGATGCGCCTCGAGGATGACGTCGAAGCGAAAGGATTGCGGCGTCTGGGCGATTCGCAAGGACGCCCGGTCCGGCGTGTCCTGGACATCGCCGCTCTCGCCAGTGACCTTGATGGTGTCGGTGACGGCAACGACGGGGATCGCAGCGCCGGTGCGGCTCGCCGCATCGATCGCGCGTGAGATCACGCCTGCCTTGACGAAGGGCCGCGCGGCGTCGTGGATCAGGACGATGTCCGGCGCGTGCTTCGCCAGCGCTTCGAGACCGGCGAGCACCGAAGCTTGCCGCGTCGCACCGCCACTGGCCGGCGCCTCGTGCTTGAGGCCTGCGACCGCTGCCGTGAACATGGCGCTGTCGTCGGGGTTCACCACCGGCTGCACCGCAAACACGTCGGGGTGGCGGCTGAAGGCTTCCATGGCGCGATGGATCACGGGCACGCCGCCGATCGTCCGATACTGCTTCGGCCCGCCGGCGCCTGCGCGCAGGCCACGTCCGGCCGCGACGAGGACGACTGCGGTGCGCTGTGGTTTCGCCATAGGACTCAAATACTCAGTTGCTGATGAATGGAGTCGGGGAGGGTGATTGTTGGAATGCCTCTAGCACGGCAGGCCCGCAAAAAAAGGGGGTTTCTCCGGATTGTGGGAGATAGCACTTTGCTGCACTGCACTTGAAAGATTTAGAGAACTGTCTAAACTGTAGGCATGGTGCTTGACTGCACAAGAATTGTGCGCAAGATAGGTCATGGCAGATGCGATGAGGCCCTGCCCATACAACGGGACCCCTGTGACCGGCTCGGCAGTATCAGGCTCTAAGCCGTTGAAAATAGGCGATATCGATGTCGCTACCCCGGTCTTCCTGGCGCCGATGTCGGGGGTCACCGACTCGCCCGTCCGCCGGCTAGCCGCCGAGCTTGGCGCCGGTCTCGTCGTCTCCGAAATGACCGCCAGCGACGAGCTCGCCAACGGTCACCGGATGTCCCGGTTGCGCTGCGAAGCGACCGGAATCGGCCCGCATGTGGTCCAGCTCGCCGGCTGCGAGGCGCATTGGATGGCCGAAGGCGCCCGCATCGCGGAGGCCGAGGGCGCCGACATCATCGACATCAACATGGGCTGTCCGGCCCGTCACGTCACCGGCGGCCAGTCCGGCTCGGCTCTGATGCGTGACCTCGATCACGCGGTCAGCCTGATCGATGCGACCATCGCCGCGGTGAAGGTGCCGGTGACGCTGAAGATGCGGCTCGGCTGGGACGACCGCAACCGCAACGCGCCGGAATTGGCGCGCCGCGCGGAAGCTGCCGGCGTCAAACTCGTGACCGTGCATGGCCGCACCCGTTGCCAGTTCTACAAGGGCGAAGCCGATTGGGATGCGATCCGTGCTGTTCGCGAGGCCATCTCCATTCCGCTGGTCGTCAATGGCGACATCACCAGCTTCGAGAAGGCGCTCGCCGCGTTAGAGGCCTCCGGCGCTGATGCCGTGATGATCGGTCGCGGCGCGCAAGGGCAGCCCTGGCTGCCCGGCGAGATTGGCCGCCGCCTCAAGGGCGGAGCCGTTGAAGCCATTCCGTCGCTCGAGATCCAGCTGCACTACGTTCGCACGCTCTATGAAGGTGTCTGCGCGCTCTATGGTCTGCGCATTGGCCTCAGGCACGCGCGAAAACATCTCGGCTGGGCGCTCGATGTTGCCGCCGATGCCAGCGGCGCGCCGGTCGAGAAGCTGAAGGCCTGGCGTCAGAAAATCCTCACCTCCGAGGATCCGCGCCTCGTCCACCAGTCGCTGCAGGATGCTTTCGACGACTTCGCATGGAGCGCTGCTGTATGAGCTCAGCCGCTGAACATCGCCGGCCGTCCGACAGCGACGCAATCCTCGATGCCTTGCCGAACCCCGTGCTGATGATCGGGCCGGACGGCAAGATCGTTGGCGCCAATATCGCGACCGAAGCCTTTTTCGAGATTTCGACGCAGTTCTTGAAGCGGCAGTCGCTGAAAGAGCTGGTGCCGTTCGGCAGCCCGTTGCTGGCGCTGATCGATCAGGTGCGCTCGTCGAACTCGCCGGTCAACGAATACAAGGTCGACCTCGGCACGCCACGCATGGGAGGCGACCGCCAGGTCGATTTGCACGTCGCCCCGATGACCGACCGGCCCGGCCATATCGTGGTAATGCTCCAGGAGCGCTCCATCGCCGACAAGATGGACCGCCAGCTCACCCATCGCAGCGCCGCGCGCTCGGTGATCGCGCTGGCCGCGATGCTGGCGCATGAGATCAAGAACCCGCTCTCCGGCATCCGCGGCGCAGCCCAGCTTCTTGAACAGCAAGCGTCCTCCGAAGATCGCATGCTGACGCGGCTGATCTGCGACGAGGCCGACCGCATCGTGACGCTGGTCGATCGCATGGAGGTGTTCGGCGACGAACGGCCCGTGATGCGCGGTCCCGTCAACATCCATTCGGTGCTCGATCACGTCAAGCGGCTGGCGCAGTCGGGCTTTGCCCGCAATATCCGCTTCATCGAGGACTACGATCCCTCGCTGCCGCCGGTGCTGGCGAACCAGGACCAGCTGATCCAGGTGTTCCTCAATCTGGTGAAGAACGCCGCCGAAGCGCTGATCGACGTCCCTGACGCCGAGATTCAGCTCACCACCGCATTTCGCCCGGGTGTGCGCCTGTCAGTCCCCGGTCAAAAAACCCGGGTATCCCTGCCGCTGGAATTCTGCGTGAGGGACAATGGACCAGGCGTGCCGGACGACCTTCTGCCCAATTTGTTCGACCCCTTCGTGACCACCAAGCAGACCGGCTCTGGCCTCGGTCTGGCGCTGGTCGCCAAGATCGTCGGCGATCACGGGGGCATCATCGAATGCGAGTCTCAGCCGCGCAAAACCAACTTCCGCGTGCTGATGCCGATGTACTCGACATCGGTCAAAACCGCCGATCACAGCAGTCGCGACGGCTCTGCCGGGAAGTCGTCGTCTGCATCACAGGGGGCAAAATGAGGATCAACAATGCCCGCAGGTAGCATTCTCGTAGCTGATGACGACACCGCCATCCGCACGGTTCTCAATCAGGCACTTTCCCGGGCCGGATATGAAGTCAGGCTGACCGGCAACGCCGCCACGCTATGGCGATGGGTCAGCCAGGGGGAGGGCGATCTCGTCATCACCGACGTGGTGATGCCGGATGAAAACGCCTTCGACCTGCTGCCTCGTATCAAGAAGATGCGGCCGAATCTGCCTGTCATCGTCATGAGCGCGCAAAACACGTTCATGACGGCGATCCGCGCCTCCGAGCGCGGCGCCTACGAATATCTGCCAAAGCCCTTCGACCTGAAGGAACTGATCGCCATCGTCGGCCGCGCGCTGGCCGAGCCGAAGGAACGGGTCTCGACCCCGGACGAGGACGCCGAAATGGAGGCGATCCCGCTGGTCGGCCGCTCGCCCGCGATGCAGGAAATCTACCGCGTGCTGGCGCGGCTGATGCAGACCGACCTCACCGTGATGATCACCGGCGAGTCCGGCACCGGCAAGGAGCTGGTGGCGCGCGCGCTGCACGATTACGGCAAGCGCCGCAACGGCCCGTTCGTCGCCGTCAACATGGCGGCGATCCCGCGCGACCTCATCGAGTCCGAGCTGTTCGGCCATGAGCGCGGCGCCTTCACCGGCGCCAACACCCGTGCCTCCGGCCGGTTCGAGCAGGCCGAGGGCGGCACGCTGTTCCTGGACGAGATCGGCGACATGCCGATGGAGGCGCAGACGCGACTGCTGCGCGTGCTGCAGCAGGGCGAGTACACCACGGTCGGCGGCCGTACCCCGATCAAGACCGACGTGCGCATCGTCGCGGCCTCCAACAAGGATTTGCGCGTCCTGATTCAGCAGGGGCTGTTCCGCGAAGACCTGTTCTTCCGCCTCAACGTCGTGCCGCTGCGGCTGCCGCCCTTGCGCGAGCGCATCGAAGATCTGCCGGACCTGGTGCGGCACTTCTTCACGCTGGCCGAGAAGGACGGCCTGCCGCCGAAGAAGCTCGATGCGCTGGCGCTGGAGCGGATGAAGCAGCACCGCTGGCCCGGCAACGTCCGCGAACTCGAGAACCTCGCCCGGCGCCTTGCCGCGCTCTATCCGCAGGACGTGATCACCGCCTCCGTTATCGATGGCGAGCTTGCCCCGCCCTCGGTCAGTCCGGGAGCGGCGGTCCAGCAGGGCGTCGACAATCTCGGCGGCGCGGTGGAGGCCTATCTGTCCTCGCACTTCCAGGGCTTTCCCAACGGCGTGCCGCCGCCCGGGCTCTATCACCGCATTCTCAAGGAGATCGAGATTCCGCTGCTCACGGCGGCGCTCGCCGCCACCCGTGGCAACCAGATCCGGGCCGCCGACCTGCTCGGCCTCAACCGCAACACGCTGCGCAAGAAGATCCGAGATCTCGACATCCAGGTCTATCGCAGCGGGGGCTAGTTCCTCGCGGACGGTGGCTCAGCTCCCCTACCAAGCGGAGCTGAGCCTGTCCGGATCGCGCTGGCCGTTGTGGCTGACGCGGTGAGCAAAGTCCGGATCGGACCGAACGTTCCGCGCTCTCGCTGCAATTTCGGCGGAGGACGCGGAGCTACCGGATCAGGCGAGCTGAAAGCGGCGTGATATTGGCCATTTCTGCCGCCTTGTCCTGCCGGCTCGGGCCGTTGACCAGAAGGTCAGAGGCCACGATCAGCAGCAGCACGGCCGACACCATGATCGCGAGAAAGAACCTGTCCATCCGGGTCAAGCCGGAATGGCCAGATTCTGTTCCGGGGCATCTGCTTCCGCTTGAAGGGCGCTGTGGATGCGTCGGCCTGGCCCGGGACAGACGCCGCGGAATTGTCGCAATTCGGCAATTTTTACGGGTTTACAGCAAATTCAACGACTTACCAGAGGCCCATTTTACCAGTTTTCGTCATCCGTTCCCACGTTTTACCAGGCCGCTGGCCGGTCACTCGCCACGCGCATCACTCGTCGGACTCACGTTCTGGCCATCGGCCGTCATACCTGGCCTTGCGGCGCTGCTCCCAAGCCCAATCGAGGGCGTCTTGCTCGCTGGAGAAGCTCTCTTGAACAACAACAGTGCCGTCATCGAGGTCTCGGATTCAACCGCATAGACCCCATCGGCGATCTTGGTGACTTCGTATTTTGGCTCGCTCATCCCGCGAATATGCGCGCCGAATCGCTGACGTGCTGCCCCCGCTCACTTCACCCGCTTGATATTGGCCCGGCGCTCGACTGGTGAAAATGTAGACCGCGTCAGAGCGCGTCATAATGTCGAGCATCTTCTTGAGCGGCGAGGGGCAGTGAATCCGGATGCACTCGCCCGTTCCAGCAGAATGCGAGCAAGTTATAGTTGCGTTCAGTTCGCCACAATGCTTTGAATCCTTGTCCTGAATTTTTCGCCACGGCGGAAGAAATCAAAGCTTCGATCACACCACCCGCGACGAACTGAAATCCCTCTCCAAAAATGTCAATGCAAAGTCCGCTGTCGCGGCGCCGGGATCCACTGATCCTGATAGTTGCGCTGCTGCTCGTTCACGTCCTGCTCGTCTTCAACGACGGTTTCTATATGGACGACTGGCTGATGTTTCGCATCACGCCGGACTACCCCGCCGACACCGATTTTCTCATTCACGGCGCCGGGCACCCCTTTCTCTTTGTCTACGTCACGCTGGCCAACCTGTCGGGCCATCCGGCAACGTTCATGAAGCTGCTCGCGATTGCGGCGATCGTGATCGGCGCGTTGAGCCTGCGCAGCCTGCTTCTGCGGCTGCGCGTCTTTTCCGACTTCGAGGCCGCAATGTTCGCCTTCCTGGTCTGGAGCTATGCCGGCTACCAGAGCTGGGCGGCCAAACTGCTCGCGTGCTATCTCTTCAGCTTCGCACTGCTCTGTCTCGGACTGAACCTGCTCTCGATCCTGTCCGGGTCCGGAGATCGCCGTATCGGGGTGCGTGCTGGCGCTCTCGTCGCCATTTTTTGCAGCTTCTCTCTGAACTCGATGATGGCCGCCTATGCGATCGGCCTCTTCGCCATCGTCTTCGTGCAGAGCCGCAGCGATCAGGCACAACCCTATTCGGTGCGCTCGCGGATCGCCGGCGCGATCAAGGATTTCCCCGATTTCATCGCCTTGCCGATCGTCTACTGGGTGTCGATCAACCACTTCTTTCCCAAGATGGGCCCCTACAAGGCCTACTACATGCCAAGGCTGCCAAACCTCGGCGAATTGGCCGCCGGACTGAACGCATTCTGGATCTTCGGCGTTCGCAAGGTGATCAGGCAGGGTCTCGAGCTGATGCGGGACGCGCCGACCGCGCTTGCGCTTGCGTTGCTGATGGCCGTGATGCTCGTTGCACTGCTGGCCCGAAATCGCAGCCTGCGGAGCGCCGTGTCGGGCAGTTCGGCGCTGGCGGTCATCTGGCCACTCCTTGCGGCCGTCGTCGTCTTTCCGCTTTGCGCGCTTCCCTATCTCGTTTCGGGCGTTCAGCCGGACGGACATTTCTTCGGATCGCGCCATCTCATTCTCTTCGGCATTCCAAGTGCGCTGCTGCTGGTGGCCTTCGTGCGAAGCCTCGGCCTCGTTGCGATACCCCGCTTTATCGGCTACGGCCTCGTGGCAATCGTCATGTCCGTCAGCATAAGCGCGCTCTGGAGTGGATATATCAACCAGCAAGCGCGCTGGCTGAGACTGGAAGCGCTGATGGACAATCTGCGCAGGGCCTATCGAGAACCGCCTGCGGCCGTGTTCGATCTCTCCGACGGATTTCTCGACAATCTGTGGCACACCTATTACGGAATTCCGGAGCTGACCGGCGCATTACACCTGGTCTGGGGACCGCACCCGCAGCTTGCCTTTACCGGTTCGCACGAGCGCCCCTCCGTCCTCCAGGAAATCGACGACGCCTCTCGCACTGACGGCTCGTCGTTCCGCAACATCGATCCTTGGGGACCGCAAGCGACAATTACTTTCGTTCCGACCATGCCGCTCCTGAACAACTACGGGCTGGCAAAGAGCTACTTTGCGTGTCTGCTGACGTCCTGCGATGCAGCGGCACTGATCGACCAGATAGCGACCGTCGATGTCAAGACCGGCCCCATCGCGAACCTCGCGCCGCGAGCGCCCCCGAAGGAATGACCTCAGATTGGTTTGCGGCAGCCGGTACTGCCTACTAACTGGCGCAGTACAACGGCGCGGGCATCACTGGTGCTTGTTGGCCGGCCCGGTTGGTTCAGCCGCGAGGGCGATCGAAAGTCTGTCGATTGCGTAAGATGGTGATGTGCCATCCGGACTTGCGCGGTTCGCCACAGGCTTTGGAGCGCTATAGAATCGTTTTCGCCGCCAGACATCGATGCCCTTCTGGACGAAAATCTCGAAGCCGAGTGCGGTGAGGGACGAGACCACGATGACCCAGGCGACCTGGAACAATACGACCCTTGTGTCGGTCGCCGAGAGGTCGATCCACTTGAGGCCGATTCCGATTTGAATGACCAGCATGTGGATCAGGTACACGCCATAGGAGAGATCGCCGAGCAGTGTCGAGATCCGTCCGTTCATGTGCTTGAAGAGCGTCGGCGTGATGATCGCCGTGGCAACCGTCAGTGCGACAGTGTTGAGTGCGCCGGCGTGTAGGTCCACGTCGGCGAAGTCGGCCGCGAGGACATAGATGGTGTAGAGCGCCGCCAGCGTGTAGGCCACGAATTTCGGCCAGGTCAGCCAGTCGCGCATGAAATACAGCCAGACGCCGAGGAGGAAGAAGCCGATTTGCCCGAAGAACGGGTAGTAGGCCCAGCGCCAACCGACATAGGTCAGGAGTGCCGCCTTGCCGGCAAATGCCAGAATCGTCAGGACCGCGAGGATTGTCGGGCGAAGCCGCACCATCAGCGGCACCAGCACGTAGAAGATCAACTCGGCGCCGATCGACCAGGCCTGCGGGACGAGCAGCAGATGATGCTCTCGCTCATTGACTGAGTACATGTCGAGCCCGAGCATCGAGAAGTTGATCAGCCAGGATCGATCCGGTGCAGCAAAGAAGCTGAAGAGCTGCATCTCGTTGTTGTACGGAAACCAACGATGGACGGGGTAGGTCAGCACGAGAGCGAGGGCGTAGAACGGGTAGAGGCGGCTGTACCGGCTCGCCCAGAACGCAACCGGACTATCGCGGTAATAGCGCACATAGGCAGCGGCCATGTAGAAGCCACTGATGAGGAAGAATGCCTCCACCGCGGCGAGCGCGCCGACCGTTTGAAGAATTGTGTAGAAGCCGGTGTGATAGGCCGCAACGATCGCGGCCAGCAGAAATCGCACGTACCCCAAAGATGCCCCCTCGGTCCGGCTCGCATGCGACGCAAGCTGGAAACCGCCTGTGATTGCTAACGGGACGTGCCGGCAAATCCCGCTGCTCGGCGGCGATCGTCCCGTGAGGGATTATGTCTTTTTGTTAGAAAGCATGTCTACATGTTTCATCCGGGATAGTGGAGGGCGCACAGGAGATCGAATCTCGGACCGTTCCCAAGCTGGGGTTCGCCCATCTTCTTGAAAATATAGCCCTCCTTCCGCCTGAGGCGGTTCCCCGCCGGATGTGCCGCATTGGCCCCGGTGCTCTGCCGGCGGCGCTGGCCTTGGGTTGGCAAGTTATCTATTCCGATGGTTCTCCTTTGAACGACGCGCGCCGCGGTGGGGCGGTTCAAGGGACGAGCGGGATCAGAACGGCGGTCGTGCGGGCGCAGCGAAGGGAGCGGACGGGGCAACCAGGGCCGTTGCCAGCCAAGCCAACCCAGAGATCAATCCGAAAGTCAGCATAGAAGTCATGAGCGCGCGACTATCAGGGTTCCCACTGCGAACAATGATCGGGCCTTATTCCTCAGTTCCGACACGATAGCGGGCGACTACGCCGACAGGCATGCAAGGCGCCGATCCCGTAGCCAGCAGTACAAGACCGACCAAGACCCAAGATCCCAATGAGAATGGCCATCGAATCCCAACTGCCGTTTTGGTAAATCGTGGCCAAAAGAAGAAGTTGAATTTGGTAAGTTGCTGAGTTTACGTGGCTATTTGGCGCTGTAGTGTCTCGGCAACAATGTGGTACGAATACATCAGTATCCGCCCCGCCGCGGCCCCCGTTTTCAACCATCCATTGCCGGAATGACCAGCGCAGATACCTCGGCCGCACACTTCGACACGGCCCCAGCGGAAGAGCCCCGGCGTTGGTCGGTGCGGCGCTGGCTGGCGCCGCTTGCCGTGGCCATGGCGCTGCTGTCGGCGCTCCTGACGTTCCTTGTCCTGACCGGCCTGACGCAGATCGACCCGACGCCGGAGGTGGTCCGTTCATTCTATCTGATCAACGCCGCCACGATCCTGCTGCTGGTCGGCATCATCGTCCGGGAACTCTGGCAGCTGATCCTGGCCCGCCGCCGCGGACGGGCAGCGGCGCGCCTCCACGTCCAGATCGTCAGCCTGTTCTCGATCGTCGCCGTGCTGCCGGCGGTTCTGGTCGCCGTCGTTGCCAACGTCACCATCGAGCGCGGCCTCGACCGGCTGTTCTCCGGCCCGACCAAGGAGGTCATCCAGAATTCGCTGACGATCGCGCGCGCCTACATGCAGGACCACGCGCAGCTGATCCGCGGCGACATCATCGGCATGGCCAACGACATTGCCCATGCAAGGCCGCTCTACGATCAGGACCGTCGCTCGTTCCGCGAGATGCTGACCGCCAGCGCCGGCTCGCGCAATCTGCCGGGCGCGATGATCATCGACAAGAACACCAATATTCTTGAATCCGCCGACACCGGCATGCGGCTGGCTTATTCGCCGCCGGCGCCGGATTTCCTCAGCAACGTCAACGAGAACGAGCCCGAGATCGCGGTGCTGCCGGATTCGAGCTACGTCGCCGCGGTGATCCGCCTGCGCGCCTTCAGCGACACTTTCCTCTACGTCGCGCGGCCGCTCGATCCGAATGTCGTGGCCCAGCTCAAGCAGACCGAGCTCAGCGTCGCCGAATACGCCCAGATCGAGTCGCGCCGGCTCGGCATCCAGGTCGCCTTTGCGCTGATGTTCGCGGTGATCGCGCTGACGATCCTGATGGCCTCGGTGCTGATCGGCCTCAACTTCGCCAACTCGCTGGTGGCGCCGATCCGGCGGCTGATGAACGCGGCCCACACCGTCTCGACCGGTGACCTGCATGTGAAGGTGCCGGTGCATCAGTCGGAAGGCGACCTTGCGCAGCTCGGCGAGACCTTCAACAAGATGACGCAGGAATTGCGCAGCCAGCGCGACGAGCTCGTCAACGCCAGCGATCTCATCGACAGCCGCCGCCGCTTCATCGAGGCCGTGCTATCCTCGGCGAGCGCCGGCATCATCGGCGTCGATGCCTCCGGCAGCGTCGGCATTCTCAACCGTTCCGCCGAGAAGCTGATCGGACACGCCGAATCCGAAACGCTCGGCCATCCGCTGTCGGACGTGCTGCCCGAGCTCGACGAGATGATGAAGACGGCGCGGGAAGGGACCCAGCGCCTGGTGCAGGGCCAGATCACGATTAGCCGCGACGGGCAGGAGCGCAACCTCTCGGTCCGCGTCAGCGCCGAGAAGAACCAGCCGCACGACAGCTACATCATCACGCTCGACGACATCACCGAGCTGGTCTCGGCGCAGCGCACCTCGGCCTGGGGCGACGTGGCGCGCCGCATCGCCCATGAGATCAAGAATCCGCTGACGCCGATCCAGCTCTCGGCCGAGCGCATCCGCCGCAAGTTTGGCAAGAGCATCACCGAGGACAAGGACAAGCAGATATTCGACCAGTGCACCGACACCATCGTGCGCCAGGTCGACGATATCAGGCGCATGGTCGACGAGTTTTCGCGCTTCGCGCGGATGCCCAAGCCGGTGATGGAAGGCGAGGACGTCGCCGACACGGTGCGGCAGGCCGTGTTCCTGATGAAGGTCGCTCATCCCGAGCTCGACATCGAGACGGAATTCAAGGAAGACCCGCTGCGCGCCCAGTTCGACCGGCGGTTGATCTCCCAGGCAGTCACCAACATCATCAAGAATGCCACCGAGGCGATCGAGCAGGTCCCGCCGGAGGAGCTCGGCAAAGACGGTGGAAAGGGCCGCATCGACGTCGTGGTCTCACGCGAGGGCGCGGACGTGCTGATCGACGTCATCGACAACGGCATCGGCCTGCCCAAGGTCGCGCGCTCGCGGCTGCTCGAACCCTACGTGACCACGCGCGCCAAGGGCACCGGCCTTGGCCTTGCCATCGTCGGCCGCGTGCTGGAGGACCATGGCGGGCGCATCGAACTGAAGGACGCCTCGGACTTCCGCGAGGGCCAGCGCGGCGCCTGGATGCGCTTGCGCTTTGCGATCTCAGGCGGGCCTGCGAAGTCCGAAGCGGCCGCGCCGCCGGCCAAGGACGCGGCCAGCGTCCCTGTCAAGGACCAGGCGCAAGAAACAAATGAGCCGTCGGCCGAAACCAAAGAGCCGGCTGAAAAGACCAATGATTCAACGAAAATCGAAGCCTCAACAGGCAACTGACAAGAACAGGCGCGACCCATGGCAAGTGAAATTCTGATTGTCGATGATGAGGCCGATATTCGGGATCTCGTTGCGGGCATTCTCGAGGACGAGGGTTTCGTCACGCGGACCGCACGCGACAGCGATACGGCTTTGGCCGAAATCGCCAATCGCAGGCCGCACCTCGTATTCCTCGACATCTGGCTCCAGGGCTCCAAGCTCGACGGCCTGCAGCTCTTGGAGCAGGTCAAGAAAGACAATGCCGATCTGCCGGTCGTGATGATCTCCGGCCACGGCAACATCGAGACCGCGGTCGCCGCGATCAAGCGCGGCGCCTACGACTTCATCGAGAAGCCGTTCAAGGCGGACCGGCTGATCCTGGTCGCAACCCGTGCACTGGAGAATTCGCGGCTCAAGCGCGAGGTCAAGGAGCTGAAGCAACTCGCGCCGAGCGCCAGCCAGCTCGTCGGCCGCTCGCCCAGCATGAACCAGCTGCGCCAGACCATCGAGCGCGCCGCGAAGGCCAACAGCCGTATCCTGATCGTCGGCCCCGCCGGCGCCGGCAAGGAGCTGACAGCGCGCACGCTGCATACGGCTTCGGGCCGCGCCGACGGTCCGTTCGTCGTCATCAACGCTGCCGCGATCACGCCCGACCGCATGGAGCACGAGCTGTTCGGCGTCGAGCAGTCCAACGGCGAGCAGCCGCGCAAGCCCGGCGCGCTCGAAGAGGCGCATGGCGGCACGCTGTTCATCGACGAGATCGCGGACATGCCGCGCGAGACCCAGAACAAGATCCTGCGCGTGCTGGTCGAGCAGTCGTTCCAGCGCGTCGGCGGCACCGCCAAGGTGCAGGTCGACGTGCGCATCATCTCCTCCACCGCGCGCAATCTCGAAGAGGAGATCGCTGCCGGCCATTTCCGCGAGGACCTCTATCACCGGCTTTCGGTGGTGCCGATCCGCGTGCCCGCGCTGTCGGAGCGGCGCGAGGACATTCCCGAATTGATCGACTATTTCATGGAGCAGATCTCGGCCGGCAGCGGTCTGCCCAAGCGGCAGATCGGGCAGGATGCGATGGCGGTGCTGCAATCGCATGTCTGGCCGGGCAATGTGCGCCAGCTCCGCAACAACGTCGAGCGGGTCATGATTCTGGCCGCCGGCGGCCCCGAGGTGATCATCACCGCGGACATGCTGCCGCAGGACGTCGGCTCGATGGTGCCGGCCATGCCGACCAGCAACAATGGCGAGCACATCATGGGCCTGCCGCTGCGCGAGGCGCGCGAAGTGTTCGAGCGCGACTATTTGATCGCACAGATCAGCCGTTTTTCAGGAAATATTTCTCGCACAGCCGAGTTCGTCGGCATGGAACGGTCGGCCTTGCACAGGAAGTTGAAGGCGCTCGGCGTCGGCTGACGAGGCCGGATACCGGTCGGCATACAGAGGGCGCGCGCCGAAACAGGAATCCGGAGCCCCGTTCAGTTTGGGGCGGAAATAGCTCCGGTGCCGCGACGTTGCGGCAACACCTACGGAATTGGCGAGGAAAAACATCTATTTCCGTAGTTTTTCGGAGAAAACGGACGTGGTCTGCCGCCTGAAGCGGCTTGCCTAATAAGCCGTCCTGCCCTCTAATCGAACCGCTGTTCCTCCGAGGGGGATCTCATGAGGAGCGGCAACCGGAAGAGGCCCCACCATGTTCAGAAGAGGGTCGCAACCGGCGCAATAAAAAGAAACTCAAAGCGAGAAAAAAACAATGGCGGCAGACCGCGCACAAAACCTACAGGACACCTTCCTTAATCACGTTCGCAAAACCAAGACGCCACTGACGATCTTTCTGGTCAACGGAGTGAAGCTCCAGGGCATCGTGACCTGGTTCGACAATTTCTGCTTACTACTTCGGCGCGACGGTCACTCGCAGCTTGTCTACAAGCATGCGATCTCGACCATCATGCCGGGCGCTCCGATCCAGCTGTTCGAAGGCGGCGAGGATCAGCCGGCTTGAGAGTGATCTGATTGGAACCCCGGAATTTTGACGGGGATGCCGACCGTCCGCGGTCGGCAGGGGCTCAGCAGACGGGGCGGGTGCTTGTCATCGGCCCCTACTTGCGGGTGCGTGCGGGAAGTGCCGACGCGCAGTCGGAGAGCCATGTCCAGCGCGACGCCGAGGCCCGGCTCGACGAGGCCGCAGGCCTTGCGCGCGCGATCGACCTCGTCATCGCCGATGCCATCATCGCACCGATCAGCCAGATCCGCCCCGCGACTTATATCGGTAAGGGCAAGGTCGAGGAGATTGCAGCGCTCGCCAAGAGCCTCGACGTCGAGCTCGTGGTGATGGATTGCGCGCTGGCGCCGATCCAGCAGCGCAATCTCGAGAAGGAATTGCATGCCAAAGTGCTCGATCGCACCGGGCTCATTCTGGAAATCTTCGGCCGCCGCGCCAAGACTAGGGAAGGCTCGCTGCAGGTCGAGCTTGCGCATCTCAACTACCAGCGCTCGCGCCTGGTGCGATCCTGGACCCATCTCGAACGCCAGCGCGGCGGGTTCGGCTTCATGGGCGGTCCCGGCGAGACGCAGATCGAAGCCGACCGCCGCCTGATCCAGGAGCGCATCTCCAAGCTCGAGGGCGAGCTGAAGAAGGTGCAGGCGACGCGGCGGCTGCATCGCGCCGGCCGCCAGCGCGTGCCGTATCGCGTCGTCGCGCTGGTCGGCTACACCAATGCCGGCAAGTCGACGCTGTTCAACCGCCTGACGCGGGCCGACGTGCAGGCCGCCGACATGCTGTTCGCCACGCTCGATCCGACCTTGCGCGCGCTCACCCTGCCGCATGGCGGCAAGGCCATGCTGTCCGACACCGTCGGCTTCATCTCCAATCTGCCGACCCAGCTCGTCGCCGCCTTCCGCGCCACGCTGGAGGAGGTGCTGGAGGCCGACGTGATCCTGCATGTCCGCGATATCTCGCATGAGGACGCCGAGGCGCAGCAGAGCGACGTCGACGCGGTGCTGCGCCAGCTCGGCATCAACCCGGACGACAGCGGCCGCATCATCGAGGTCTGGAACAAGATCGACCGTTACGATGCCGAGCAGCGTGAAGAGCTTTTGAACATTGCCGCGCGCAGGCCCGAGGATCATCCGGCGATGCTGGTCTCCGCCGTCTCAGGCGAGGGGATCGACGCACTGCTCAGCGCGATCGAGGAACGGCTTGCCGCCAAACGCACCACGCTCGATCTCTCCATCGATGCCGCCGACGGTGCCGGCATCAGCTGGCTGCACCGCAATTCCGAGGTGCTGACCAAGGAGCTGCACGACGGCCGCTTCGACATGACCGTGCGGGTGGACGAGACCAAGCGGGATATCGTGGTGTCGAGGTTCGACGCCGTGCCGCGTCACGCCACATGATAGGTGTCGTCCCGGCGAACGCCGGGACCCATGCCGCGTGATCTATATTGCCAGGGTAGTCGTCGTAACGACGCGCACCTGACTTCGAGCCTTCGCCAAATTGCTGCCTGTGGTTATGGGTCCCTGCGTTCGCAGGGACGACAGCGAAGCTAGCGGCGCACTTCCTGGCGTTCTTCCGGCATTGGCTTCGTCTCGGCTTTCGCCGCATTCCACAGCGCATCCATCTCCGCCAGTGACGCCTGCTCCAGCGTGCGTCCCTGCGCTTTCAGCGCCCGTTCGATGAACGCAAAGCGCCGCTCGAATTTCGCGTTGGTCGCACGCAGAGCGGCCTCCGGATCGGCATCGACATGGCGGGCGAGGTTGACGAGGGCGAACATCAGGTCGCCGGTCTCCTCCGCGAGCTCCTGCTTGTCGTTGCGGTTGAGCGCGGCCTCGATCTCGTCGGCTTCCTCGCGGATCTTTTGCAGCACCGCGCGCGGATCGTTCCAGTCGAAGCCGACGGTAGAGGCCTTGCGCTGCAGCTCCATCGCGCGCGTCAGCGCCGGCTGGCCGGCCTTCACGCCCGACAGCAGCGATTTGTGCGGCTGCGTCTCCACCGACGGCCGGCGTGCCGCGCGCTCGGCCTTCTCCTCGGCCTTGATGCGGTCCCAGACCTCCTTGACGTGGGAGGAGGCAAGATTGCCGTCCTTGTCGGCGAAGACATGGGGATGGCGGCGGATCATTTTTCGCGTGATGGCCTCGACGACATCGCCGAACGCAAACGCGTTCTGCTCCGAGGCCATCTGGGCGTGGAACACCACCTGCAACAGAAGATCGCCGAGCTCCTCTCTGAGATCGTCGAGATCGCCGCGATCGATGGCGTCGACCACCTCATAGGCTTCCTCGATCGTGTAGGGCGCGATGGTCGAAAAATTCTGCTCGAGGTCCCAGGGGCAGCCGGTCACCGGCGTGCGCAGCGCCGCCATGATCTCGATCAGGCGGGAAATGTCGCGGGAAGGGGTCATTGCGTGGCAGTCTCCTGGGCCTCCAGCCTTATGCCAAAACGAGGCCGCCGTTCCCAGCGCGGCGGGGCGGAACAGGCCGATTTCCACCGATTGGCGGGTTCGTTCCGCAGTGCTAAAGCGCGGGTCATGAGCGACGGATTTTCGACTGAAACCGCCCTGGTGCTGTTTTCCGGCGGCCAGGATTCCACCACGTGCCTTGCCTGGGCGCTGAGCCGCTTTGCGCGCGTCGAGACGCTGGGGTTCGAATACGGCCAGCGTCACGCCATTGAGCTCGCCTGCCGCGACCGTCTGGTCGACGGCCTCAAGGGCCTGCGCGCCGACTGGGCCGCAAAGCTCGGCGAGAGCCACACGTTGTCGGTCCCGACGCTCGCGGCCGTGTCCGAGACGGCACTGACGCGCGATGTCGCGATCGCGATGGGCGCCGACGGTCTGCCGAATACGTTCGTGCCCGGCCGCAACCTGGTGTTCCTGACCTTTGCGGCAGCGCTGGCCTACCGGCGCGGCATCAGCCACATCGTCGGGGGGATGTGCGAGACCGACTATTCGGGCTATCCCGATTGCCGCGACGACACCATCCGCGCCATGCAGGCCGCACTCTCGCTCGGGATGGCGCGACAATTCGAGCTGCACACGCCCTTGATGTGGATCGACAAGGCGGCGACCTGGCAGCTGGCACACGACCTCGGCGGCGACGGCCTGGTCGACCTCATCCGCGAGCACTCCCACACCTGCTATCTCGGCGAACGCGGCGCGCGGCATGACTGGGGCTACGGCTGCGGCGAATGCCCGGCGTGCAGCCTGCGGGCGAAAGGGTGGCGGGAGTTTGCGGCGGGGCGCAAATAGCGCTCCGGTCTCCGCTGCTGCCGTCACCACACCTGTCATCGCCCGCGAAAGCGGGCGATCCAGTATTCCAGAGGCCGTACTTGAGCCGAGGGGCCGCGGCGTCCTGGATTCCCCGCCTTCGCGGGGAATGACAGTGTTGGTTGGAGCAACAGCGTCCGTAACGCCACGCGGCGCTAGACTACTCCGCAAAATCCTCGTCCCGCAGCTCGATCGGCTTGCCGTGCGGTGTGCGGTCGGCGGCATGGTCCCAGGCGTCCCGATAGCGGTGCAGCGTCTCGATCGATGCGACGCCCTTGCGTGCGACCAAACCCTCCAGAGTGGCGAGCCAGTGCAGGTAGTAGGTCTCGCCCGTGTCAGGATCGCCCGCGGCCTGCGCCCGCTTGATCTCGTCGGCCAGCGCGGCGGCCCATTCCGGCCAGGTGAACACGCCGCGCTCGTGGAGCGTCAGCGCCATCGCAAACGCGTGTGCCTCCCAAAGCGCGCGGAACACCGGGCCGTCGTCATCGCGGGGAATGCTTGGAATGGCCGCCGTCGCGGCGGCGGCAAGCACGCTGCTCAT
Source organism: Bradyrhizobium diazoefficiens (assembly GCF_016616235.1). Lineage (NCBI taxonomy): Bacteria > Pseudomonadati > Pseudomonadota > Alphaproteobacteria > Hyphomicrobiales > Nitrobacteraceae > Bradyrhizobium > Bradyrhizobium diazoefficiens. The sequence continues at coordinate 4,165,292 of NZ_CP067100.1, read as the reverse complement.
CACGCAGGGTCCAGATAGGGCTCGAACGCGTCAATCGAAACCTTCAAGGTCGGATCGCCATCCGCACCCCAGAGCTCGCGGCCTTCGAACACGACGGTGTAGAGCCATTGCGGATTCTCGCCGAGCTCCATCGCCGCCGAGTCCGGAAACACGTGGCAGCCATGGTTCAATTCGACCACGCCGGCATGGCCGCGGACATAGCGCGGCAGCCGCGTGTGCGTAGCCGGATGGATGTTCTTCGCGCGGACGCGATCGCCGATGTTGAACCTGGCCGGCGCCGGGGCAGGGCGGGCGAACTTGCCGCGTACCATCACGCGCTCGACATTGGCGAGATCGAACTTGCCGTGCTTGAGGGCCTTCGCCGGCTGCATCGCGTGGCCGGCGGCGACCTCCTCGCGCGTGAGATAGCCCTTCTCGAGCAGCATCTCCTCCAGCCCCAAAAACCATTTCTTGTAATAGGAGCTGGACAGGTAGACATGCGGCGGCAGCGTCTCGCGGTAGAAGCGCGAGGTGTCGATGTTGAACGCGCCAGCTGCGCCCATCGCGCGCACCATCGCCAGCACGCGGGACTCCCACTCCGCGTGAAACATCGGCTCGTTCGGCTCAGGCTCGACCTTGCCGAAGCCATCCATGCCGCCCATGTCGTGCACGCCGTTCACGACGGCGCTCCGGGCGTCCTGGGAAAGCCGGTGCCGATCATGGAATCGCGGGTCACGAGCGCGGCGAGCTGCTCCTCGCTCCAGCCTTCCGTGCCCGCGGGACGCATCGGCAGCACCAGAAAGCGCGTCTCGGCGGTGGAATCCCAGACCCGGATCTCGATCTCCTTCGGCAGGCTGACGCCGAAATCGGCGAGCACGCCGCGCGGGTCCTTCACGGCACGCGAGCGGTAGGGCGCGGCCTTGTACCAGACCGGCGGCAGGCCCAGCATTTCCCAGGGATAGCAGGAGCACAGCGTGCACACGACCATGTTGTGGCGCTCTCGCGTGTTCTCGACCACGACAAGATGGTCGCCGACGCGGCTGACATGGCCGAGCGTGCCGATGGCCTTGCTGCCATCCTCGAGCAGCGCCTGCTTGAAGGCCGGATCGGTCCAGGCCTTGGCAACGACCCGCGCGCCGTTATGCGGGCCGATCTTGGTCTCATAGGCCTCGATGATGGCATCGAGCGCAGCCGGCTCGACATAACCTTTTTCGGTCAGGATCGTCTCGAGCGCGCGCACGCGCAGCTCGGTCTCGGACAGCTCCGAATGATCGTGATCGTGATGATGATGGTGGTCGTGATCGTGGTCGTGATTTTGGCTCATGGGCGGAAGATTAGGCGCAATCTTGCCCGCCTGTCGAGCCGTCGTTGCAGCGCGGTCCGGCCGCCGTGTTGCACGCGATGACGATTGAAAGGGAGGTTTCATGACCGCTGGCGCGTCAGCGAGAACAGCGCCTGGGAGGTGTTCTTCTATTTCAGCTCGGTCCTGACTCTGGCATCAACGAGATCGGCTTCATCAAATGGTTCGCGGCTGACCGTGGCAGATGAATTTTCTCTGCCGGAAAGGGTTTTGGAAAATTTCGCCCAACTCCCCGCAAAAATCTGACATTGCAACAAAGACCCGAAACGGCAATGGTGCATATTGCGGTGCAGCGCGCTTCAGCGCTCGGTCGCAGTTCCATTTTGTCCCTCGCTCCGACCCGGCTCGCGGTATGGCTGAGAGGCCTGCGGACGAACCAATTCTTCGGTATGAAGGCCGCCTCCATGAACGCCCACCAATCGCTTGCGATCGGACCGCCGATCGAAACGCTTGAAGCGATCCCACCTGCCGCGATCGAAACCGACGCCATGGTCCGGTTCGTCGGCATCTCAAAAACCTATCCGGCCTATCGCGGCAAGCCCGGCGTCAACGCGCTGCAAAATATCGATTTCGCCATTCCGCGCGGCTCGATCACCGGTGTGATCGGCCGCTCCGGCGCCGGCAAATCGAGCCTCGTGCGGCTGATCAACGGACTGGAGAAGCCGACCGCGGGCAGCGTCATCGTCGACAACAGGGACATCTCGGCGCTCGCTGGGCGCGAGCTGCGGCTGGCGCAGCGCTCGATCGGCATGATCTTCCAGCACTTCAACCTGCTGTCCTCGCGCACCGCCGCCGACAATATCGCGCTGCCGCTCGAGATCGCCGGCTGGGCCAAAGCCGACATCCGCGCCCGCGTCGCCGAACTGCTGGCGCTGGTCGGCATCGCCGACAAGCACGACCGCTATCCCTCGGAACTCTCCGGCGGCCAGAAGCAGCGCGTCGGCATTGCGCGGGCGCTGGCGACACGGCCGAGCGTGCTCTTGTCGGACGAGGCGACCTCGGCGCTCGATCCGCAGACCACCCGGGCGATCCTCGATCTGCTCGCGAGCATCAACCGCGAGTTGGGGGTGACCATCGTGCTGATCACCCATGAAATGTCCGTGGTGCGCCAGCTTGCCAGGGACGTCATCGTGCTGGATGCCGGCCACGTCATCGAGAGCGGCCACGTCGCCGACATCTTCACCCATCCCAAACATCCGATCACGCAGTCCTTCCTGGCTGAAGCGATCGGCGACAGCCTGCCGGTCTCGCTGGCGAGCCGGATTGCAGCGGAGCCGTCTGCCGGCAGACAGGCCGTGATCCGCGTCCAGGTGCGTGGAGCAGGGGCCGGCGACACGCTGGTGGCGCGGCTCGCGCGCGAGCTCGGTGTCGACGTCGCGCTGCTGTCGGCCCGCATCGACGAGATCGGCGGCCAGCATGTGGGCTCCCTGACATTAGGTATTCCCGGCGGCGAGAACGCAGGTACGCGGACGCTGGCCTGGCTGTCTCAACATCAATTCCCGGCGGAGCGCCTCGGCTATGTCGCCTGAACTCCTCAACCTGATTCTGCAGGCCACCTTCGAGAGCCTGTACATGGTCGGCATCGCCGCGCTGCTCGGCACTGTCTTCGGCCTGCCGCTCGGCGTATTCCTCGCCACCAGCCGGAAAGGCGAGCTGTTCGCTGCGCCCCTCGTCAACCGCGTGCTCGGCATCGTCGTCAATGCGACGCGCTCGACACCCTTCATCATCCTGGTCGTCGCCATCATCCCGTTCACGCGGCTCGTCGCCGGCACCTCGATCGGCTCGACTGCGGCGATCGTGCCGCTGACCATTGCTTCGGCGCCGTTCATCGCGCGCCTGGTCGAGGCGGCGGTCCGCGAGGTCGACGGCGGTCTCATCGAGACCGCATCCTCGTTCGGGGCATCGCCGATGCAGATCGTGTTCAAGGTGCTGATCCCCGAGGCGCAGCCGGGCCTGCTGCTGGCGCTGACGCTCGCGGTGGTCAGCCTGCTCGGCTATTCCGCCATGGTCGGTGCCGTCGGTGGCGGCGGCCTCGGCGATCTCGGCATCCGCTACGGCTATCAGCGCTTCATGCCGGAGATGATGCTCGCCGTCGTCGTCGTGCTGATCGCGCTGGTGCAGCTGGTGCAGAGCGCGGGCGACTATCTCGCACGCCGGGTCAATCGCCGGCTGCGGCAGCGCTGACATCGGCTTGCACGACATCGGCTTGCACGACATCGAACAGGCTATCATTCGTCTGTCTGGAAGTATTCAAATTCCAAAGACGCAGCATCGCGTTGCATGTGGGCGCATTCGCCGCACGTGCTGCGCACACGTCTGGAGAAATTCTAACGCAGCTCCTATCGCACTCCGAAATCGCCTGAGTTAGGGCGGGACATCAAAACGGTACCGGCAAAAGCCGGCAGTGCGTGGGGCTTCGACAGACGTGACCGACTTCCAGATGCTTGCGCGTTCCGGCGCGCGTGTTCGATCGATTGAGGTGCTTTTCCTCGGAGCGGTCGGCACATTGAGTCTCATCGTTCCCTTCGATTGTGCAAAGGCGCAGGTGCAGATTCCTGCCGTCACCGTGGAAGCACCCGCGCAGCGCGCTCGTCCCGCGGCAATTGCTTCGTCACGAAGGTCGGCGGCGGCACGCGCCTCCCGCGTCACCCGCCGCACTCCGGCGACCCAAGCTGCGCCGACACAATCGGCATCGAACGGCGCCACGCGTGAGCGAGCCAATGGTCCGGTGCGCGGTTTCGTCGCCACGCGCAGCGGCACGGCGATTAAGACGGATACGCCGCTGATCGAGACGCCGCAGTCGGTCTCCGTCGTCACCACCGATCAGGTCAGGAACCAGGGCGCGGTCTCGATCGGCGAGGCGCTGCGCTATACCGCCGGTGTCAGCGGTGACGTCAATGGCGGCTCGGACACCCGCTTCGGCGGCCTCCAGATCCGCGGCTTCGACATGACCATGCCGGGCCTCTACGTCGATGGCTTGCGGATTCCCTCCAGCAATTACGTGCATTTCAACGGCCTCGATCCCTACGGCGCCGAGCGCATCGAGGTGCTCAAGGGCCCGTCTTCGGCGATGTATGGCGGTAGCGGCACCGGCGGCATTCTCAACTACGTGACAAAGCTGCCGACGGCGCAGCAGTTCGGCGAGGTCTCGATCTCCGGCGGCAGCTTCAACCGCTATCAAGGCCAGTTCGACATGGGCGGCCCCGCCAACAAGGATGGCACCGTGCTGTGGCGACTCACCGGCGTGGTGCGCGACGGCGAGACCCAGGTCGACTTTACCAAGGACAACCGCGTCTTCATCGCACCCGCGGTCACCTTCAAGCCGAACGAGGACACCACCATCACGTTTCTCGCCAATTATCAGCGCGACCGGGCAGGGTGGGGCCTCCAGTTCCTGCCGGCCTCGGGCACGGTGTGGCCGAACAACGGCCGCACCATTCCGGTCTCCTTCTTCGCGGGCGTGCCGGGCTTCGATGCGTTCAATACTGAGATCGCGACCGCGGGGTATCAGCTTTCGCACGACTTCACCGACACCATCACGTTCCGGCAGAACCTGCGCTACGCCTATCAGCACAACGAGGAAAAGGTGTTTTACGGCGGCGGCTATACCGACGAGACCGCAGGGCAGCTCGCGCGCCATGGCAGCACCAGCAATTCGTACATCAACTCCTTCGCGGTGGACAATCAGCTCCAGGGCAAGTTCACCACCGGCATCCTCAGCCACATCACGCTGATCGGGATCGACTATCGCAACACCGACTTCCGCGACACTGCCTATAGCGTCACGACCTCCTCGCCGACGGTCAACGTCTTCAATCCCGTCTACAGCTACGACTGGACCATCGGCGCCATGAGTGACAACACCGGTGCCAAGCAGTCACAGGTCGGCCTCTATGCGCAGGACCAGATCAAACTCGGCCGTCTGTCGTTCCAGCTCGGCGGCCGCCAGGATTTTGTGACGACACAGGTCGACAGCGGCATCTCCAATACGACTGTTTCGAAGGATGCCTCGGCCTTCACCGGCCGCGCCGCCGTGATGTACAATTTCGACAATGGCATCGCGCCCTATTTCAGCTACTCGGAATCATTCCTGCCGGTGCTCGCGACCGGAGCCGGCGGCCAGATGCTCAACCCTGAAACCGGCGTTCAGTACGAAGTCGGCGTCAAATACCAGCCGCCCGGCTGGAATGCGCTATTCACCTTCGCCGCCTTCGACCTGACGCGTGACAACGTCGTCACCTATGCGCCGCCGAGCTATCTCGCCGAACAGACCGGTCAGGTGAAATCGCGCGGCATCGAGCTCGAAGGCACGATGTCGCTCGCCGACGGCTGGAACCTGCGTGCGGCCTACGCCTATATCGATGCCATGGTCACGCAGGATCCGGTGAATGTCGGCAAGGCGCCGGTCACCGTGCCGCTCAACCGGGCCTCACTGTGGAGCGATTACACGCTGCAGAGCGGCCCGCTCGACGGCCTGCAATTCGGCGGCGGCATCCGCTATGTCGGCGCGACCTGGGGCGATGGCGCCAATACGTTTAAGGTGGGAGCCTCGACCGTGCTGGATGCGCTGCTCGCCTACAGCAGGGACAATTGGCGCCTGTCGCTCAACGTCACCAATCTCGCCGACACCCGCTATGTCGCAGCCTGCTACAGCCTGTCCGGTTGCTTCTACGCGGAGGGACGCAAGGCGATCGGCAGGCTGACCTACCGCTGGTGAGTTCGGTCAGAGGACGGCCCCCGGCAAAGGCCCGCCGGACCGCTTGATGAGAGTCGACGACGATGAGAACGATATTCGGCAAGCTGCATCGCTGGGCGGGACTGTTGACGGCGGGCTTCCTGTTCTTCTCCGGCGTCACCGGCGCGATCATCTCCTGGGATCACGAGATCGACGACGTCCTGAACAGCCGCTTGTTCGACGTCACCAGCAAAGGCCCGGCGATTCCCTCGATCGAGCTCGCCAAGATGATCGAGCAGCGCGATCCCCGCGCGCGCGTCGTCTATCTCTTCATGACGCCGGAGGAGGGCCACTCGCTGTGGTTCTTTGTGGTGCCGCGGATCGATCCCGCCACGGGCAAGCGCTTCACGATCGACTACAACCAGGTGTTCCTCGATCCCAACACCGGCGCGGAGCTCGGCCGGCGCTATTGGGGCGCGGTGTGGCCGGTGACGCGGGAGAATTTCGTCTCGTTCCTGTACAAGCTGCACTACACCATGCATATCCCGGAATTCTGGGGCAGCGACCGCTGGGGCATGCGCCTGCTCGGCATCATCGCCATCATCTGGACCATCGACTGCTTCGTCGGCTTCTACCTGACGCTGCCGTCGCGCCGGCGCGCCAGGGCGGCGCGGGCGCCGGCCGTCACACGCCAGCTTGCGCGCGGCTTCTGGGCGCGCTGGGCGCCGGCCTGGACCATCAAGACCTCGGGCAGCGCCTACCGGATCAATTTCGACATCCATCGCGCCTTCAGCCTGTGGACCTGGGGCGTGCTGTTCATCATCGCCTTCACGGCGTTCTCGCTGAACCTCTATTTCGAGGTGTTCTCGCCGCTGATGAAGATGGTGTCGAACTACACGCCGACACCCTATGAGCAGCGGCCGTATCGCGATCTCGACGACCCCATCGAGCCCAGGGTGACTTTTGCCGAGATCGCCGCGCGTGCGGCGGCCGACGCCAAGGCGCGCGGCTGGACCGTCCCGGTCGGCTCGATCAACTACGGACCGGCCCACGGCGTCTATGCCGCCGCCTTCTTCCATCCGGGCGACGACCACGGCGCCGGCGGCGTCGGCCCGGCGCAGCTCTATTACGACAGCGAGGATGGCCGTCCGCTCGGCGAGCGGTTGCCCTGGGTCGGCACCCCCGCCGATATCTTCGTGCAGGCGCAATTCCCGCTGCATTCGGGCCGCATCGTCGGACTGTTCGGCCGCATCCTGATCTCGGTCATGGGGCTGGTCGTGGCGGCGCTCGCGGTCACCGGCCTCGTGATCTGGTGGCGCAAGCGGCGCGCCCGGATCCGGGTGCGCGAGACGGCGGCGCTGCGCCTGAGCCGGCAGCTGACGCCGGCGGAATAGGCCGCGACGTGTATGTCCCTCTCGGATGAACCTTCACGCCGCGCAGCGGCACAAAGACTGGAGATCGCCCCCGTCTTGCCGGAAATCGCATGAGATCGTTCGCCTTGCTCTGCCTGCTCGCTTTCGCCACGCCCGCTGATGCGGCCAGTCCCGAGCAGCACTGTCTCGACCTGCGCGACCACTACATCGCAAAATTCTCCAAAGCCAAGGACAACGACGAGACCACCAAGCAGCACGATGCGGCGCTCGGAGAATTGACAGGCGCGCTGCGCAACCTGGTCGGACCCGTCGCCATCGAGGGGCTGCCAGCCGACGGCAAGTCGAATGTCGACACGCTCTTCAAGGGAGACTCCGGCTTCGGCCATCTCGACGGGCTCGGCTTCGCCTCCGAGGGCGACAAGATGCAGGCTGTTGTGACCACGACCGCGCTGCTCAAGCATTGGCTGCGCGAACACCGCGAGGACGGCATGCCGCAGGAGATTGGCGCGGCCTTCAGGTCCGACCGCTTCTACTATCAAGCCATCCAGGACTCTGCCTTCGTCAAATATGCCGAGCTGCCGATCACGAAGCCCGCATCCGCGAGCGTCGCGGTCGCCGTGCTCGGTGTGCGCGGCAATGGCGACCTGAAGGGATCGCCGCGTGAGATCGATGTGGTCGCGATCCAGGGCGACAAGGTCTACTTCCTTGCCGTAGCGGATGCGGTGAAGACGGCCGAGATCCCCGCCTGCGAAAAAGTCTGGAAGCAGATGATGGCCAGGAAGATCCCGCAGGACGCCATCGCCAAAGAGGACCAGGCCATGGACGCCTACACGAAATGCTTCGCCAAGGAAGCGCCGAGGCAGGGTTGGTTCGCAGCAGTCGTCAAGAAGGCGCAGAGCCAGCTCGATCTGCTGCCGCTGCGCTAGAGCGCGCTCCCGCCCAAATTCCAAGCACGCCCGCCCTCACCAAAAATCTCGTACCCACTCGCCGTCACCGCGACCGTATCCTCGAGCTTGATGAACCCGCGCTTCGGATGCTTCATCGTCGTCTCGATCGACACCACCATGCCAGGCTCGAGCGGTCGCCGAGCGTCGGTGTCGTCATAGGGAACCGGACCTTTGGCGGTCAGGTGAGGGGCCTCGTGGGTGACGAGGCCCATGCCGTGGGCCAAAAAGTCCGTGCAGTCGCGCTGCGGGATCTGGGCGAGCTGCCGCTCGGCCGCGACGTAGATCTCGCCGCCCATCGTGCCCGGCCGGACCGCGGCAAAGGCGGCGCGCTGCACCGCCTCGATCTCGGCGAGGCAATCCTTCAGCTCGGCATCCGGCTCGCCCAGCACGGCCATGCGCGCGAGGTCGCCGATATAGCCGTGATAATTTCCGCCGGAGTCCAGCGACAGCACCTCGCCTTGCTCCCAGCGCTGCGCCGACGGCGCCCGGTTGTGGCTGCTGCCGCAGGCCAGCAGGCAGTATTCGAAGGTGAGGCCGCGATTGACCTCGGCGACGCGCAAGGCGTCCGACAATTGCTGCTTGGTCGTGCCAGGACCATGTCCGGCGATCACCTCCAGCATCGATGCGATGACAAGCTCGGACGCCGTCCTGAGCTTTGCCAGCTCATCCGCTGACTTCACCGCGCGCAGCCGCTCCAGCACCAGCAGCGCGTCCTTGAGCTCGGCGCCGGGCAGGGCATCCGCCAGCGCCCGGCCGGCATCCATCGGCAAGAACGCCATCTCGACCCCGATCCGCTTCATCGGCACGCCCGTGTCCTTCAGGGCGCTCACGGCCCGCATGATCGCGTCGACCGAGCCGTTGGACTCGGTCCGGACTTGCGGCACCCAGGGCGGCGCCACGGCGCGCTGATGGGTCTCCAGCCGGTGGCCGATATAAATCGACTTCCCGGGCGCGCCCTTGGGATAGACCAGCACCGGCAGATAGCGGCTGACGCCCACCGCGTCCATGTAATCGAAGAAGATCGCGCGCTCAGCGCTCAGGAGGTATTGCACATTGTGCTTGGAGGTCGCGATCAGGACATCGAGTCCTGCAGCTTCCATCAGACCGTCGAGCTTGGCGGCGTCGAATGGAATAGCGCGCGAGCCGGACGCGCGCGTGACGTGCTCCTGCATAGTGGACCTCCCAATGGGCTGGCGCGGCTTGGCTGCGTCCGTTGTCCGTGCTTGTCGACAGACAATTCTGAGCCGGGAGCGGGGTTCTCGGTAGCCTTAGATTTGGCCGAGCTGACCTGCGCCATTCATATCTGGAATTCGCATAAGGTATATTATGGAATATGTTTTTCTACAATCAGATCAAATATTTAGGCAGAATTCCTGCCGCCGAGCCTTCGCTACGGCGCGTTTTCCGGCGCCGGCCTCGACCCTCGCCTCAGCTCTTGACGGCTACTGTGCATGGGGTTGTTCTCAGATTTTGAATCCGGTGCGTCTGCCGAAAGCCGATATTGCCGTGGTGATGTCCGGCTGCAATAAGCGAGGCTTCGCGAGATCGCAGATGACGTTCTGACCGTCCGTCCGTATAGGTTTGCGTCTCAGAACAACAACAAACCTTCCGAGGAAGCAGACCCATGGTCTTTTCAACGCGCTTTTCCCGACGCACGCTTCTCAAGGCCTCGACCGCGGTCCTGGGCGGCCTCGGTGCGCCCCATGTGGCCCGCGCAGAGAGCGCCGAGTTCAGCTACAAATATGCCAACAACCTGCCGGACACCCATCCGCTGAATGTGCGCGCCAAGGAGATGGCCGCCGCGATCAAGAGCGAGACCAATGGCAAGTTCGACCTCCAGATCTTCCCGAACAACCAGCTCGGCTCCGACACCGACATGCTGAGCCAGATCCGCTCCGGCGGCGTCGAATTCTTCACGCTGTCGGGCCTGATCCTGTCGACCCTGGTGCCGGCCGCCTCCATCAACGGCATCGGCTTCGCGTTCCCGGACTACGGCACGGTCTGGAAGGCGATGGACGGCGATCTCGGCGCCCATGTCCGCGGCGAAATCAAGAAGGCCGGCCTCGAGGTCATGGACAAGATCTGGGACAACGGCTTCCGCCAGACCACGTCCTCGACCAAGCCGATCAACGGCCCCGACGATCTGAAGGGCTTCAAGATCCGCGTGCCGGTGTCGCCGCTGTGGACCTCGATGTTCAAGGCTTTCGATGCGGCGCCCGCCTCCATCAATTTCGCCGAGGTCTATTCCGCGCTCCAGACCAGGATCGTCGAGGGCCAGGAGAACCCGCTGGCGATCATCTCGACCGCCAAGCTCTATGAGGTGCAGAAGTTCTGCTCGCTGACCAACCACATGTGGGACGGCTTCTGGTTCCTGGCCAACCGGCGCGCCTGGAGCGCGCTGCCGGAGGACGTGCGCACCATCGTCGCCAAGCATATCAATGCCGCCGCGGTGAAAGAACGCGAGGACACCGCCAAGCTCAATGCCAATCTCCAGCAGGAGCTCGCAGCCAAGGGCTTGACCTTCAACCAGCCCACTGTGGCGCCGTTCCGCGACAAGCTGCGCGCCGCCGGCTTCTATGCCGAGTGGAAGGGCAAGTATGGCGACCAGGCCTGGGACCTGCTGGAAAAGGCCGTCGGCAAGCTGTCGTAACGCGTTGGGAGCCGTCATGGCTCATGTCGAGGTCGAGGCGAACGGCGTGGCGGGCGAGGCGGCTGTTCAGTCCCCTCGCCGACCTTCGCTGCTGGAATCGCTCGAGCGCTTGCTCGGCCTCCTCGTCGAAATCCCGGCGGCGATCTTGGTCGTCGCCGAGATCGCGATCCTGTTCGCCGGCGTGGTCGCCCGCTACGGCCTGCACCGGCCGCTGATCTGGTCGGACGAGCTCGCCTCGATCCTGTTCCTGTGGCTGGCCATGCTGGGCGCCGCAGTCGCATTCCGCCGCTCCGAGCACATGCGCATGACCGCAATCGTCGCCAGCGCGGGCCCAGCGATGCGGGCCTGGCTCGATTTGGTCGCGGTCTGCGCGGCGCTGACATTCCTGGTGCTGATCGTCTGGCCCTCCTGGGACTACGCCTACGAGGAAAGCTTCATCACCACGCCGGCGCTCCAGATCCCGAACATCTGGCGCGCCGCCGCGCTGCCGGCCGGCATCGGCCTGATGGCGGCGTTTGCCCTGCTGCGGCTCGTGCGCACGGCCGATTACCGGATGGTGCTGACGGCCGCGCTGTCCGTTGCCGTCGTCGTCGGTCTGTTCTGGCTGGCACAGCCATATTTGCGGCCGCTCGGTAATCTCAACCTGGTCATCTTCTTCGTCGGCGTCGCCGGCTTCTGCGTGTTCGCTGGCGTTCCCATTGCGTTCGGCTTTGGGCTCGCGATCTTCGGCTATCTCGCGCTGACCACGCGCACGCCCGTCATGGTGCTGGTCGGACGGATGGACGAGGGCATGAGCCACCTCATCCTGCTCTCGGTACCGTTGTTCGTGTTTCTGGGGCTGTTGATCGAGATGACCGGCATGGCGCGGGCCATGGTGGCGTTCCTGGCGAGCCTGCTCGGCCATGTCCGCGGCGGCCTTCATTACGTTCTTGTCGGCGCCATGTACCTGGTCTCCGGCATATCAGGCGCCAAGGCCGCCGACATGGCGGCGGTCGCGCCTGTGCTGTTCCCGGAGATGAAGCAGCGCGGCGCCCGTCCCGGCGATCTCGTCGCGCTGCTGGCGGCAACCGGCGCCCAGACCGAAACCATTCCGCCGAGCCTGGTGCTGATCACGATCGGCTCGGTCACCGGCGTCTCGATCGCGGCGCTGTTCACCGGCGGCCTGCTGCCCGGCGTCGTGCTCGCGCTCACGCTCTGCATGCTGGTGTGGTGGCGCTACCGCTACGAGGACATGAGCCATGTCCGCCGTGCCACGGCCGGCGAAATCGGCAGGACCTTCATCGTCGCCCTGCCCGCGCTCGCGCTGCCCTTCGTGATCCGCTACGCCGTGGTCGAGGGCATTGCCACCGCGACCGAAGTCTCCACCATCGGCATCGTCTATGGCGCCCTCGCCGGCCTTATCGTCTACCGCCGCTTCGACTGGCGGCGGCTGTTTCCCATGCTAGTCGAGACCGCGGCGCTGTCGGGCGCGATCCTGCTGATCATCGGCACTGCCACCGGCATGGCCTGGGGCCTGACCCAATCCGGCTTCTCGCGCTCGCTGGCATCCGCCATGACCGGCTTGCCGGGCGGGGCTGCGACCTTCATCGCCGTCTCGATCCTCGCCTTCACCATCCTCGGCAGCGTGCTGGAGGGCATCCCGGCGATCGTGCTGTTCGGGCCGCTCTTGTTTCCGATCGCCCGCGCCGTCGGCGTGCACGAGGTGCACTATGCCATGGTGATCATTCTCGCCATGGGCATCGGCCTGTTCGCCCCGCCCTTCGGCGTCGGCTATTATGCCGCTTGCGCCATCGGACGCGTCGATCCGGCCGAAGGCATCAGGCCGATCTGGGGCTATCTGCTGGCGTTGCTGGTGGGATTGATCATCGTCGCGGTCTTCCCCTGGATCTCGATCGGATTCCTTTGAGACGCTTTTGCGGAGGGTGTCGATGAGTGCGCAGCAGAACCAGTACGATATCGGCCTCGACAAGACCCCCGCCAACTACGTGCCGCTGAGCCCGCTCAGCTTCCTCGCGCGCAGCGCCGCGGTCTATCCCGATCACGTCAGCACGGTCTATGAGGGCCGCAGCTTCACCTGGGCGCAGACCTTCGAGCGCTGCAAGCGCTTTGCCTCATATCTCGCCGGCAAGGGCGTCGGCGTCGGCGACACCGTCGCGGCGATGCTGCCGAACATTCCGGCGATGAACGAGGCGCATTTCGCGGTGCCGATGACCGGCGCCGTGCTCAACGCGCTCAACATCCGCCTCGATGCGCCGTCGATCGCATTCCAGCTCGACCATGGCGGCGCCAGCATCATCCTGGTCGATCCCGAATTTTCCGGCATCATCGCCGACGCGCTGGCGCAGATGAGCGGGCCGAAGCCGTTCGTGATCGACGTCGACGATGCCGCCTTCAAGGGGGGAACGCGCATCGGCGAGATCGAGTACGAGGCTGCCGTCGCGCAAGGCGATCCGAACTTCACGGTGATCGGGCCGAGCGACGAATGGAACGCGATCGCGCTGAGCTACACCTCGGGCACGACGGGCAATCCCAAAGGCGTCGTCACGCATCACCGCGGCGCGTATCTCAACGCGGTCAGCAACATCCTTGCCGGCAATCTCGGCCAGCATCCGGTCTATCTCTGGACGCTGCCGATGTTCCACTGCAACGGCTGGTGCTTTCCCTGGACCATCGCGGCCGCCGCCGGCGTCAATGTCTGCCTGCGCAAGGTCGAGCCGACAAAAATCTTCGAGCTGATCAGGACCCACGGCGTCACGCATATGTGCGGCGCGCCGATCGTCTACAACACCCTGATCAACGCCCCCGACGCGCCGACGCGCGAGGGCGCCCGCCGCGTCGTCGGCCTGATCGCAGGTGCGGCGCCGCCCGTCGCGGTGCTGGAAGGCGCCGAGAACATCGGCATCAAGCTGACGCATGTGTACGGCTTGACCGAGGTCTACGGCCCCGCCTCCGTCTGCGCCGAGCAACCCGGCTGGGACGAGCTTCCCGCCGCCGAACGCGCCCGCATGAAGCGACGCCAGGGCGTGCCCTACCCGCTCGAGGAAAGCGTCACCGTGATCGATCCGCAGACGATGCGTGAGGTGCCGCGCGACGGCGAGACCATCGGCGAGGTCATGTTCCGCGGCAACATCGTGATGAAGGGCTACCTGAAGAACGAGAAGGCGACGAAGGAAGCGTTCGAGGGCGGCTGGTTTCACACCGGCGATCTCGGCGTGCTCGATGCGCACGGCTACGTCACCATCAAGGACCGCTCCAAGGACATCATCATCTCCGGCGGCGAGAACGTTTCGTCCGTCGAGGTCGAGGACGTCCTCTACAAACACCCGGCCGTACTGTTCGCCGCCGTGGTCGCCAAGCCCGATCCGAAATGGGGCGAAGTGCCGTGTGCCTTCGTCGAGCTGAAGGACGGCGCCAGCGCAACCGAAGCCGAGATCATCGCTTTCTGTCGCACGCATTTGAGCGGCTTCAAGACGCCGAAGGCCGTCGTGTTCGGACCGATCCCGAAAACGTCCACCGGCAAGATCCAGAAATTCCTGCTGCGCAAGGAGGTGGGCTCGGCGAAGGCGATCTCGGCCTGACTCGATCCAACGCTGGAAACATCCGGAAACAAGACTGCATGCGCGTGACGATCGTGTGTTGTCGTGAAACCGATTGCGTGTGTTTGCTGACATCACGACACGTCAGGAAAAGATTGGAAAAACATTAGGGACGCATTTACGTTTCGCTCCCGTCGGATTCGCCGCTTCCATATGATTCGCCGCGCGGGCTGCGTGGCCGGCGACCGGCGCTGTTGGGGCGCTTCATGCGGCTGGTGTCGTGAGCCCGGACGTGCGTGCGCGTCTGGCGCTGCTGCTATTGACGGCTGGACTGCTGCTGCCCGATGCGGCCGCTGCGCAGGCGATGCGCGAGTTCGGCGCATTCGGGCAGACCGAGAATTTCACGCCAAGCCCGAACGGGCCGGGTAACGTCATTAATTTCAGCATCATCAACACCGTTGGCGGCGGCATCGGTGGTGCCATGTCTGGTGGCCCGCAGCTGATGTCGGCGGGCGGCGGCGCGCCGCTCGGCAACGGTAATGGCGGCGGGACGCCGCCGCCTTACGGATCGAGCGCCGGTCCGTCCGGCGCTTCCGCCGCCGCGCGCTTAGGCATGCAGCAAGGCTTTGTCGTCAGTATTGCCAGTCGCAACGCAACGCAGACCGAGACGGCGCAAGCCACGTTCCTCGCGATGACCCAGTTCACGCAAGCCCTGCTCGATCCCGCCATCGACGGACGTGGTATCGGCCCTGCTGGATGGGATGCAGAACTCGCCGCTTACGCCGAGATCGGAAACGACCGCACCCATGGCGGCATCGGGCGTGAGGCCTATGCGGCGATCTACGGCAAACCCTCGCTCGCGACGGCGCACTGGAACGTCTGGGCTGCCGGCTTCGGCTGCTCGCAGGTGTCGGCCGAGGGCAGCGGCTCCGCCAGCCGGAGTTTCGGCACGGTGGTCGGCGCCGACTATTTGCTCTCGCCGCAGACGCGGATGGGCTTTGCGCTCGCTGGCGGCGGCACCGGCTTCGCCAACAATTTCTCCAGCGGCCGCTCCGATCTATTCCAGGCGGGCGCCTTCGCCAGGCACTCGATGGGGCCGGCCTATGTCGCAACCGCGCTCGCTTACGGCTGGCAGGCCATCACCGGGGATTATCAGGTGACGCCGGCCGGCGCCCGCCAAGTCAACGCGGCCGTCAATGCCAACGCCTATTCCGGTCGCCTCGAAGGCGGCTACCGCTTTGCCATGCCCTGGCTCGGCCTCACGCCCTACGCGGCGGCGCAGATCACCACCTTCCGCCTGCCGTCCAGTGTGGCGCAGTCGGCCTACCTGACCGACGTGCTGCCGGCCGCGCCCGACGGCAACAGTTTCACCGACAGCCGGACCGAGCTCGGCGTGCGCACGAGCGCGTCCTTCGCACTGCTCGGAAGCGTCATGAACCTGCGCGGGCGGCTCGCCTGGGCGCATGATTTCAGCGCGGGGCAATCGATCCCCGCCGCGTTCCAGTCCCTGCCCGGCCAGGGGTTCATCGTCGGCGGCACGGCATTGGCGCCGAACGCCGCTCTCACAGGTGTTGCGCTCGAGCTGCGGGACCTGAATGGCTGGTCGGCCTCGGCGAATATTGATAGCGAGCTGTCGAGCCTCGTGCGCTCCTATACCGGCAGGGCCGTTCTGCGCTATGTCTGGTGATCCTGTTCCTGCACAAGATGCGCGTCATCATGTACTTCATCATGGGCGCGATCTTCTCGGCCACAGCCGGCTTGGTCCCGTGGTTCAGTTAGGGCCCTCAGCGCTGACGCGCCCGCCTCGGCCCGGGCGATCCGTTACTTTCAGTGCGTCTCCAGCCGCAGCCCGTCATAGGCGGGTACAACGCCCGCGGGCAGCGACTGCCGGATCACCTCGTAATCGACGTCGGCGGTCATGTTGGTGATGACGGCGCGTTTCGGCTTGAAGCGCTCGATCCAGGACAACGCGTCATTGATGCTGAAATGGCTGGAGTGACTCTGGTACCGCAGGCCGTCGACGATCCAGAGATCGAGGTTCTCGAGCGCGCCAAAACTCTCGCGTGGGATGTCGTCGAGGTCGGGCGTGTAGGCGGCATTGCCGATGCGGTAGCCGAGCGCGGGGATCTGGCCGTGCCGAACCAGGAAGGCGGTCATCTTCACCGCGCCGCCCTTCCCCAAGATGGTCTGGCTCTCGCCCGCCTCGATTGAATGCCGCGTCAGGATCGGCGGATAGTCGCTGCCCTCCGGCGAGATGAAGCAATAAGAGAACCGCGCCATGACGTCCTTGGCGGTCGACTGATTGAAATAGGTCGGAATGCGCTTGCGCATATGCAATACGACCGAGCGCAGATCGTCCATCCCATGAGTCTGATCGGCATGTTCGTGGGTGAGGAAGACCGCGTCGATATGATCGACATCGGCGTCGATGAGTTGTTCACGCAGGTCAGGCGAGGTGTCGATGACGATCCGCGTCGTGCCGTGCTCGCCGGCCTGCTCGACCAGCAGCGAGCAGCGGCGGCGGCGGTTCTTGGGATTGTTGGGATCGCAGGCGCCCCAGCCGAGTGCCGGGCGCGGCACGCCGGCGGAGGAGCCGCAACCCAGGATCGTCAGCGTCAGCGTCATGCGGCTCCCAATCCTAGATTTTCACCTTTGAGAACAGGCGAAAGAAGTTTTCGCTGGTCTGGCGCGAGATCTCTTCGAGCGACACGCCGCGTGTTTCGGCGAGCACCTTGGCGACCTCGACCACATAGGCCGGCTCGTTGCGCTTACCCCGGAACTTGCCGGGCGCAAGATAGGGCGAGTCTGTTTCAACAAGAATACGATCGGACGGCAGTTCGGCTGCGAGCGCACGCAAGGCCTCAGACTTCTTGAAGGTCAGGATGCCCGTGAAGCCGATGTACAGCCCGAGCGACACCGCCTTCAGCGCCAGCTCGCGCCCGCCGGTGTAACAATGCAGCACGGCGCGAAACGATCCCTTGACCGCCTCCTCTTCCAGGATGCGGGCGCAATCCTCGTCGGCCTCGCGGGTATGGATGACCAGCGGCAGGCCGGTCGTGCGCGCCGCGGCGATGTGCGCACGAAAGCCCCTCGCCTGCGCCTCCGGCGAGCCGTTGTCGTAGAAATAGTCGAGCCCGGCCTCGCCGAGCGCGACCACCTTGGGATGCCCGGTCAGTGCGATCAGCTCGTCCGGCGAGACGCCGTCTTCCTCATCCGCGTTGTGCGGATGAGTGCCGACGGAGCAGTAGACGTCGTCGAATCGCTCGGCGATGGCGAGAAGCTGGTTGAGCTTTTTCACCCGCGTCGAGATCGTGACCATGCGGCCGATTCCGGCCGCACGTGCACGCGACACGATCCCGTCGAGATCTTCCGCAAAGTCCGGAAAATCGAGATGGCAGTGACTGTCGACCAGCATGGAGCGAACGCCTCAGGCCGCCGGTTCGATGTAGCGCGGGAATGCCGGCGTGGGCGCGGGCAGCACCGAGCCGGGTGCGATCCGTTTGGCGCCGCCGAGCATGGCGAAGTTGCGCTCTCCTTCGGGAATGCCGAGGCTATCGAGCAGCAGGTTCGAGGCGGTCGGCATCGCCGGCTGGGCCAGGATCGCGATCTGGCGCACGACTTCAGCGGTGACGTAGAGCACCGTCTTCTGCCGCGCAGGATCGGTCTTGGCGAGCGCCCACGGCGCCTCGCCCGCGAAATAACGGTTGGCTTCCGCGACCACGGCCCACACCGCGTTGAGCCATTGGTGGATCTGCTGCGTCGCCATCGCTTCGCGACTGGCTGTGACCATCCCGTCGGCCATTGCCAGGATCGCCTTATCGTTGTCACTGAACTCGCCGGGCTCCGGCAGCACGCCGCCGAGCTGCTTGGCGATCATCGACAACGAGCGCTGCGCGAGATTGCCGAGATCGTTGGCGAGATCGGCATTGATGCGCGCGACGATGGCCTCGTGGTTATAGTTGCCGTCCTGGCCGAACGGCACCTCGCGCAGGAAGAAATAGCGCATCTGGTCGACGCCATACTGGTCGGCGAGATTGAAGGGGTCGACGACGTTGCCGACCGACTTCGACATTTTCTCGCCCCTGTTGAACAGGAAGCCGTGGGCATAGACCCGCTTCGGCAGCGGGATCCCAGCCGACAGAAGGAAAGCCGGCCAATACACCGCATGGAAGCGGATGATGTCCTTGCCGATGATGTGCACGTCGGCCGGCCAGTAACGCCAGTTCTTGTCGCTTTCGTCGGGAAAACCGACGCCGGTGATGTAGTTGGTCAGCGCGTCGACCCAGACATACATCACGTGCTCTTCGTCGCTGGGCACCTTGACGCCCCAGTCGAACGTCGTGCGCGAGATCGAGAGATCGCGCAGGCCTCCCTTGACGAAGCTCACCACCTCGTTGCGGCGCGAGTCCGGGCCGATGAAATCCGGATGCTCCTCGTAGAGCTTCAGCAGCTTGCCCTGATAGGCCGACAGGCGGAAGAAGTAGCTCTTCTCCTCGACCCATTCGACCGGCGTGCCCTGCGGCCCGAGCCGCACGCCCTCGTCGTTCAGGCGCGTCTCGTCCTCGGCGTAATAAGCTTCGTCGCGGACCGAGTACCAGCCCGAATAGATGTCGGCATAGATGTCGCCGTTCGCTTCCATGCGTCGCCAGATCTCCTGGCTCGAGCGATGATGTTGCTCCTCGGTGGTGCGGATGAAGCGGTCGAACGACACGTTCAGCCGCTTGTCCATCTCCTTGAAGCGGCCGGCGTTGCGGGTCGCGAGCGCCGACGGATTCAGGCCCTCGTTCTGTGCGGTCTGAACCATTTTCTGACCATGCTCGTCGGTGCCGGTCAGGAAGAACACGTCCTTGCCGTCGAGCCGCGCAAACCGCGCCAGCGTATCGGTGGCGATCGCTTCGTAGGCGTGGCCGATATGCGGATGGCCGTTGGGATAGGCGATCGCGGTTGTGATGTAGAAGATGTTGTCCCGCGCGGGAGCGGCAGCAGACTCTACCGCCTTGGGTGCAGCCAGCGGCCTCGACGCAGGCGGGGCCTTGGATTTCGATACCTTGGGCTTCACGGCCTTCGGCGGAGCGACGGCAGGCGCCGGCGCGGCGATTGCGGTGGCCGTGGTCACCCTCGCCTTCTTCGCCACCTTCGTTGCCGGAGCCTTGGCGGGCGTTTTGACAGCCGTTTTCTTCGACGCTTTCTTGGAGCCTTTCTTGGAGCCTTTCTTGGAGGCTTTCTTGGCGACGACCTGCTTCTTCGCAGCCTTTTTGCCGGCCCTCTTTGCCGTCTTCTTCACGCCCTTCCCGACCGCAGCCTTCTTGGTCTTCTTGGCGCCCTTGCGCGCAGGTGCCTTCGCAGCCTTCTTCGCGGCCTTCTTGCTGCTCTTGCCCTTGACGTTCTTCTTAGCTCGCGCTGCCACGACGAATTCCTTTACCGGCCGATCGAAAGTTGGAAACGAACCTGCGTTAGGTTGTTGTTTTGCGCATGATCTTTTTCGGAAAACCGCTTCGCGCTTGTCCGGATCATGCTCTAGCGCGTTGCGTCCGCCAGCCAGCCGAACACCGAGAAAACCAAGGGCTTGCGCTCCAGATTATAGGTTTCGGTATCGCGCGCGGCGCGGACGATCTTTTCCCATACCTCGCTTAAGCGCGCAAGGCGCGGCAAGTTCTGGTTGGCGTTGGCCTCGTCCGCATGCAGGCTTTCGGCGATCCAGCGGTCGATGCCATCGATAAAGGCTGCAAGTGCGACGCGGTCGTTGGTGGGAAGCGAATCCCCGAGGGTGTGCAGTTCGCGCGGATCGACCTGCGGCAGGCGCGCCAGCAGCGCCGCGGTGCGCTGCTGGAGTTTGAGCGCATCGCCGCCGAGCAGTGTCAGCGCGCGCGCGACGCTGCCCTCGGAGGCCTCCGCGGCCTCGCGCAAGGCCTCATCGTTCGGACCGAG
The DNA here is from genome assembly GCF_016616235.1 of Bradyrhizobium diazoefficiens. Lineage (NCBI taxonomy): Bacteria > Pseudomonadati > Pseudomonadota > Alphaproteobacteria > Hyphomicrobiales > Nitrobacteraceae > Bradyrhizobium > Bradyrhizobium diazoefficiens. Next base: position 4,144,844 of record NZ_CP067100.1, on the reverse strand, counting down.
ATCGGCAGCCAGAGCCGCCGCGCCGATCACGTCGTCCGTAGCAAGCGGCCGCAGACGCAGCTTGCGGCAGCGCGACTGGATCGTAGCAAGCACGCGCGCGGGCGCGTGGCTCACCAGCAGGAACAGCGATTGCTGCGGCGGCTCCTCCAGGATCTTCAGCAGTGCGTTGGCCGCATTCGGATTGAGCTCATCGACGGTGTCGACAATACAGACGCGCCAGCCTTCGGCCGCCGCCGTCGAGCCGAAGAAGCCGATGGTCTCGCGCGTCTCGTCCACAGTGATCACGGTCCGCATCACGCCGCGATCATTCGCGGTGCGCTCCAGCGTCAGCAGGCCGCCATGGGAGCTCGCGGCGACCTGTCGCGCCACGGGATCATCGGGGTCGATCGCGAGATCCTCGGCGCGCTGCACGGCTGGCGCCATCGGCTGACCATGCGCGAGTACGAAGCGCGCCATGCGATAGGCCAGCGTCGCCTTGCCGATCCCGTGCGGTCCGCCGATCAGCCAGGCATGCGGAATGCGCCCGCTGCGATAAGCGGTCAGCAGCGCGCCTTCGGCCTCGCGATGGCCGAACAGCTTCAATGTCTCGCGCGGATGCGGAGTGGCAGTCTCGCGCTCGGCCTGGCGCGGGCTCATGCGGAAATCACCGAGGCAGGCGTGGGAAGCAGGCGCTCGCGGACCGCGTTCCAGACCCGCCCGGCGACCGTATCAGCGTCGGAATTGGCGTCGATCAGCACGCAGCGCGCAGGCTCATCCGCTGCGATCTTGCGATAGGCCTCGCGCAGCCCTTGATGGAATGCGAGCTGCTCGCCCTCGAACCGGTCGGGCGTGGCGCTGCCGCGGCGCGTTACGGCGCGCCCGAGGCCGATCTCGACAGGCAAATCGAGGATGATGGTGAGGTCCGGCTTGAGATCGCCGATCGTGACCCGCTGCATCGCGTTGATCAGGCCCGCCGGCACTTGGCCGAGGCTGCCCTGATAGGCCCGCGTCGAGTCGGCGAAGCGATCGCACAGCACCCAGGCGCCCTGGTTGAGCGCGGGCTCGATCACGGTGCGGACATGGTCGTCACGGGCGGCGGCGAACAGCAGCGTCTCGGCCTCGGGGCCGAGCAGCTTTCCCATCCCCGACAGAAGCAGATGACGCATGATCTCGGCGCCCGGCGATCCCCCCGGCTCGCGCGTGACGAGAATGCGCATCCTTGCTGCCTTGAGGCGGTCGGCGAGCTTCTTGATCTGGGTCGACTTGCCCGTCCCCTCACCGCCTTCAAAGGTGACGAAGCGTCCGCGTCCGGACGGCCGCTTGACCGCGCTCTCACTCATGATCAGAGCTTCTCGGCGCCTGCGCGGAACATGCCGATCACCAGCTCGCTGGCGCCATCGATCGCGCGGCGCACGGTCGAGCCGGTGCCGATCGCCTCCGCCGCGTAGACCGGCGTTTCCACCGCGATATTGCCGCCACGCCAGACCCTGACGACGCCGACCTGCTGGCCTTCTTGCACGGGTGCCCGCACCGGGCCGCTATAGACGATGCGCGCGATCAGCTTGTCGCTGCCGTTCTTGTGCACCATCACCTTCACGGGCGTCTTGGCGACAAGCTTGACCGAGCGGCTCTCGCCGCCGAACACTTTGGCGTAGCCGACGGGCTGCTCAGCCGCGATCAGCGTGCGCGTCTCAAAATTGCGAAAGCCCCATTCCAGCATCTTCTTGGCTTCCGTGGCGCGATCCTCAGGGTCTTCCAGCCCGTTGACTACGACGATCAGCCGCGTGCCATTCTGCACGGCCGAGCCGACCATGCCGTAGCCGCCTTCCTTGGTGTAGCCGGTCTTGAGGCCGTCGGCGCCTTCGAGGGCGTTGAGCAGCGGATTGCGATTCTGCTGGCGGATCTTATTCCAGGTGAACTCCTTCTCGCCGAACAGTTTGTAGAATTCCGGGAAGTCCAGAATGATGTGGCGGGCGAGAATGCCGAGCTCGCGCACGGTCATCTTGTTGCCGGGGTCGGGCAGACCGTTGGAATTCGCGAAGGTCGACCTGGTGAGGCCAAGCTCGCGGGCACGCTTGGTCATGAAGTCGGCGGCGAAAATCCGCTCGTTACCGGCCATGGCTTCGGCGAGCGCGATGCAGGCATCGTTGCCGCTCTGGATGATCGCGCCATGCAGGAGATCGTCGACCGACACCTTGCTGTTGATGGCCGCGAACATGGTCGAGCCGCCCGAGGGCGCCCCGCCCCGGCGCCAGGCATTCTCGCTGATCCGGTATTCGTCGGTCAGCTTGATGTCGCCCTTCTTGATGGCGTTGAAGACGACCTCCACGGTCATCAGCTTCATCATGCTGGAGGGCGCGCGCAGCTCGTCGGCGTTCTTCTCGAACAACACGCTGCCGCTGGACGCCTCGATCAGGATCGCGGTGGGGGCATCGCCGTCGAAGCCGGCCTCCTCGGTCTTCTTGGCGCCCTGAATGCTCTGGTTGGCGGCGTGAAGCACTCCGCTCCAGCTGACGCTTGCCGCCAGTGCTATCGCGATCAGCCCACGCGCCAGCGCGCCGGGCGCAAAGCGCCTGCGACTGAGCGAATTGAGACGAAATACCATGGCCAAGCCCTGAGAGCGGCGTTCTAACAGTTGCAACCGGCGCGAACAACACGAGGCTCGTGCCGGCACCCGAGTTTGCACGATTCGCGCCACGCCCCTATCGTGGCACCTCATATTTGTCGACCAAACCCCTGAAACAAGGCGGAAAAGCGATGTCCTCCACCCGCGTCATCAAGGCCAACGGGATCGACCTCTTCATCCGCGAAGCCGGCGAAGGTCCGCTGGTGGTGCTGTGCCATGGCTGGCCGGAGCTCTCTTATTCCTGGCGCCACCAGATCCCGGCGCTGGCCGCCGCGGGCTTTCGCGTCGTCGCCCCCGACATGCGCGGTTACGGCCAGAGCGCCGCGCCGGCCGATATCGGCGCCTATTCGATCTTCGACACGGTCGGCGACATCGTCGGCCTCGTGCAGGCGCTGGGCGCGACCAAGGCGATGGTGGTCGGCCACGACTGGGGCGCGCCGGTCGCCTGGCACGCGGCGCTGTTCCGGCCCGACATCTTCACGGCAGTGGCAGGCCTGAGCGTGCCGCCGCCGTTCCGCGGCCGCGGCAAGCCGCTCGAGCTGTTGCGCGCGAGCGGCGTCACCAATTTCTACTGGCAGTATTTCCAGACGCCCGGCGTTGCCGAGGCCGAACTCGAGCGTGACGTCGCCCGCACCATGCGGATCGTGCTCGGCGGCCGCGGCCTGGCCGATCCCACGGCTGCCATGTTCGTGCAGGCCGGCAAGGGCTTTCTCAGCCACGCCACCACCGACGAGCCGCTGCCGGCTTGGCTCAGCGAGGCCGATCTCGCCTATTTCACCGAGGCCTTCCGCAAGTCGGGCTTCCGCGGCGGGCTGAATTGGTATCGCAACCTTGACCGCAATTGGGAGCTGACGGCCCCATGGCAGGATGCGCAGATCCACCAGCCCTCGCTGTTCATTGCCGGCTCGATGGACGCGGTCATCACCGGCCTGATCGGCGCCAAGCGCGTCAACGAGCTTGAGCGCGTGCTGCCCAATCTGAAGCGCAAGCTCATCATCGACGGCGCCGGCCATTGGGTGCAGCAGGAGCGCCCCGACGAGGTCAACGCCGCGTTGGTCGGGTTCCTGAAAGAGAGTACGGCCTAGTAGAGGCCGCGGCCGCTCAGGATGCTGCGGGCCTCGGCAGCGCCGTCCGAGACATAGGCGGCGGACGGTGCGCTCTCCGGCGCGCAACGGCCGTCCTCGTCATAGGACACTGCGCGCGCGTTCTGGAGCGCCCGGCCCCGGCTGCGGCTCGAGGCCGACATCTCCGAGGTCGCATTGAGGGAGGCCATGTCGGCAGAGGTGTTGCCGAGATTGTAGGGCCGCCCCTCCGGCATCGGAACCTCGCCGCGAATGGCGCCGCGGTGCGAGGACGGCAGCTCTGGCACGAACGGCCTTGCCGAAGCAACGCGCACCATAGATGGCGACGGAGCCGGGATCCCGGTGCGCAAGGTGGCAATCAGCTGGCGGTCGTCGGAGCCTTCCAGCGGCGCCCGGCCGACATATTCGACCCGAACCTTGGCAACGCCATTGCCTTTGAATTCAAGCAGTTCGGCGGCCTTGTTCGAGACGTCGATGAGCCGGTTGCCGTGATAGGGCCCACGATCGTTGACGCGGACGATCAGCGACTTGCCGTTCGACAGGTTGGTGACCCGCGCATAGGACGGCATCGGCAGGGTCGGATGCGCCGCCGTCAGCGAGGCCATATCGAACACTTCGCCGTTGGCGGTCAGGCGGCCGTGGAAGTCGTCCCCATACCAGGACGCCGTGCCCTCGGCGCGGTAGTTGACGTCCTCCTCCGGCACGTAGGTCCGGCCGGCCACGACATAGGGCTTGCCGACGCGGTAGGTGCCGCCGCCCTTCGGGACCGGGTCTCCGAAAGCCACGACCCGCGGGCTCGAGGACACCCCGTATTTCGGATCGACCCGGCTGGAGAATTTGTTGGAGGACGCGCAATTGGCCAGCGCAAGGCAGGTCGCGACCGCCGCAACACCGCGCGCGGCCCGCAACACCGAATCTGACCGTCGGATCCCCATGCGCCCCAAATACCACTTCGCCGGCGGTGTACCCATCCCGCTTTGGTTACGGGGAGCGCCGTCCGGTGCTTTGCTCCGAGGCGGCCCACCACCGCGCCGAAGTGGTGACGATATCGCAACCCGATCACGGCGGAAATGGGGAGCCCACAGCGATCGCGCTGGGATGGTAAACGAGGCGTTCGTTTCTCCCCGTTGATCTACCGAGCGCCGCCACCCTGCTCTGTGCCACTCCCGGACATTCTGTTGCGCCGAATCCTCACTCCACCCCCATTGTCGCGAGCCGCCCTGGAATTCTTTTGACTGTGCAAGGCCGCACGCGTTTTCTCGCGCTGCAGGGGCGGATTGGAATTTGACGATGATCGAGACGGTTTCGGCACTGATGGGTCTGGTAAGCGCGGGGATCTTCCTGGCCCATGCGTTTGAAGGTTACCGCACGAGGGCCTAGAGGCACTCGCGCGGGCGGCAAGCATCACCTCTTTCAAGACGGCACGTTCGGACAATTTTAATCGATCCGATCGAGCATCGAAGACGAGAGCGGCAGGTGTCCCATGCGCAACCATGACTTCGTATCCGATGGCTTTCTGGCTTTGACCGCCGGCGGCTTGGTCCTTCTCTGCTCGAGCCTCGTGGCACTCGCCTTCGGCTGAGCACCACCAGCGCTTTCCTGACCACAACTGCACTGCGGCGCAGCATGCACCGCTCCCAACAGTGCCCCGCTCCCGTTTAGTTGATTGAATTTCTGCGTTCGGCGCCTCGACTCATTTCAAGAGGCCATCACCAACGAGGGTGACGCAAATGCTTGCAGAGAAATTTTTTCTTGTTCTGGAATCCCTGATCCGCGGCGACCGCGTTTACCCCGACGGCAGCCCGCGGACCGTCAGCTCCTCGCCGCACGTGCCGGTGAAGCTGCCGAACCAGAAATAGCCGGCGTCCGCCGACCTTCCGAATCAGGCGCCGCTCAGCGCAGGCCCAGTAGCAAGCCGGGCCGCGCCAATCAGGATCGCGGCAGCTTGCCTTCCTATTGCCTGTCCGCTTCGAGTTGCGCGAGCGCCTGGTGCAGGCATTCCTGAAGCTTGGCTGCGACCTGCTCGCGCGCCACGCCTCTCGCCGCGAGATCGCCCGACACCTTGCCCACGACATCGTCGATTGTCTGGCTCTCCAGATTGCCCGTCACCAGCGCCGTCGCATAATTCGAAGCCGCCTCGCCGCTGAGTCCGAGCTGCGATGCCGCCCAGAGCCCGAGCAGCTTGTTGGACCGCGCCGCGGCCCTGAACATGAGCTCCTCGTCGTGGACGAATTTGGCTTCAAAGCCCTGCTCGCGCTTGTCGAACGTGGTCATGGTCAGCTCCATTGCCTCTTCGCTGATGGTGGTCGGGACTGGCTGAGAGCAACGTCTCCGTGGTTCACGTCAGTTCAGGATCATTCGAAGCTTCCTCCCGGAAGGCAAACGCCGTCAAGCCTGTCGCCGCACGCCCGCGGAGCCGGCCGCGGCAGCACCAGCCCTGCGCCAGCCAATCCGGCTAAGCAGAGACGTTTACCGTTCGTTAAACAGACTCGGTGCCGCATGGCGCGGGGAGATCGAGAGCTGACGCATGAACAGGGACCTGCGAGAGTTTCGACGGCTTGAACGGGTGTGCCTGGAGCAGGCAGCCCTCTCCACCCTGGACCTCGCCCGCAGCGGGTTGCTCGAGGTCGCCAACGATTGCCGCATCGCAGCCGAGGCGATCGAAGCACGATCGCCTCGCGGCACCTTGGCTGGTGCCGTGCAGGCGCTCAAGCTCGCCTTGAGCGTGGCGCGTCTCCGGCCGCCATTAGCGGCGGCACCGGTCGATTCGAGAGCTGTTTCGGGGGCGATGCCTAAGCGCAGTCAGGCCTTCGCGGCCGCGGCTTCCCGTGCCAGGCGCTCGGCCTTCAGCCGGTCCTTGTTGGCGTAAAACGCCTTCTGCGCCGCTTCATGATCGCGCATGGCCTTTTCAGCCTCGATCCGGCGCGCCGCATCGCGCGCCTGACGCTGCTCGGGAGTGAGGGGTTTGCGTCGGTAGGAAAGGTCTTCAGTCATGGCGGGACAACGCAGATGCGGCAGAAGGGTTCCGCAAGGCCAAGCCAGGCGGTGGCGTAAGCCAAGTCGTCGCGCAAACAAAATATGAAAACAACCCCATGCACAGTAGCTAAGTCGCACTGGCACAATGCTTTTTTCGTGCGCCCCGGAAAAGCCGTTTGACACCTCGGGCAAAACGGCGGCATAATGCCATTATTCCGAAATCGATCGAGAGCGTCGCTGCTCGATCAACGGAAGCTTCAGCCGCTAGCGCGTGGGCGCAGGGCCGCTGCGATCAACGAAGAGCAATCCCCCAATTGTCAGCATCACGGCGCCAAGGATGCCTTGCTGCAGCCTGGCAAGCCATGCGTTGCGGGACAGCCAGCCGCCAATGCGGGAAGCGCCAGCGGCGATACCGGTGCAATGGCGAAAGGGGTGTCAACCAAAGGACGCTGCTTTTCGAAGGAATTTCGATTTTCTACGATCCAACCCACGTCCTATCCCACATGTCGCGAGCGGGTTGATTGCCAAGGGGCGGCGTTCTGGCCGGTCTGCTTCGTGCTGAAGGCAATTCGGCATCTGACCGACTGAAAGAATGAAACGGCGTGCGGCGATCAGCTCCAGAGCCGCCGGGTGATGTTGAAGAAACCTGCGAGAGGGACGCCGATCAAGATACCTGCAGTGCCATATGCGACCCCGAACAGCGTCGCGGTCCATGGTCCTGAACTTGCGGCCATACCGTACACTGCTCCGATCGCGCCGAGCGTCCCGGCAATCACGAACATATTCCGATCGTTGCGCCGCTCTACGTTGTGGATTGGCGGCTTACGACCAAGCGTCGGTGGACCGAAGGGATGCCGCGATCCGCAACTTGGGCATGCGACCGCGTTTGCTGAAACAGAATTTCCGCAGTCGTAGCAATCAGTAAGCGTCTGAATCCGCCCCATGGACAACAATCGTAAATTGTCGGCCTGCCGATGTCTATTCCCGGTCCTTCGTTCGGGACGCCCTTAGTCCGATCTCGATTATTGCCGGATTGCATCCGAAACGGTGAGAATTGGCCGCTGCTTCGCACGCTACTTGTCAATTCCTTCGAGCATGCTCTCACTCAGCCCGACCAATTTCTTGACCGGATAGATTTCAGGACGCGACACAAATTTCCCAAGGTGCTGCCGGTAGGAACAATGGCTGTGGTACCGGCTTTGAGTCGCGCTAGCCCGCCGTCGGGCTGGCGGAGCGGCCCCGGCCCATCCCCAATAGCCCCCCTGAAGCCGGGGCTGGCTCTCCGCCACCTGAGACCGCCTCTCATACTTCGTGATTGAACTATTAACTTGTTCAATTATTTAAATCGTCGATATAATACGGTTAATTCTTTGCGGAGGGTGCGATGGCTGAACAAAAAGATGATGACCGGCGCGAATTCCTGAAGACCTGCGGCAAATTCGCCGTTGTTACTCCGCCCACGATCACAGCGTTGCTGTCGACGTCCCTTACCAGCACAGCCATCGCCAAGTCCGGCGGCAGGATCGTACATCACGCTCCTCGTGGCAATAACGGCTGGGGCAATGGCGGCGGGGACGGCAGCCCCAACGGCAAGCCTGACAAGGATCGCTGACCCGGTGAACCGGGGGGTCAGTGGATAACGGCTCGGTGAACGAAACCATTTGCCGATCCCCTCGAAGCAGCCTGGAAACAATCAGGGCTCAACCTCTCCTCATTGGTAGCGAGAGGGGACTTCAGATGATTGCAGTTAAAGCGCTTGTACTCGCCATGGGCGCTGGAATCCTGTTTTGGACGTATTCGGGTGACCTCGGCTACGACGTAGCTCTCGCGATCCTCGCCTGCCTGTCGTAGCGAGAAAGCCCGCCGGTGTGAACCTGGCAAGCTTCGAACCGCAGGCGTAGCCTGAGATAACCCCTGCGGCCGATGCCGCGATGAAGCGGCGCCACGAAATGGCCGCCGGCGGGAGCGATAGTCCCAGGCTAAGCCATCAACGCCACATGGTAGGTGGATTCAGGGCCTCACGACCGGCCGCCATCAACGCATCGGTCGAAAGGTGCCCCTGCGCCGCCGCCTCAAGAATCTTCGACGCAACGTGTGTTCTTGCGCCGGTCTCATTGACGGGAATCTTCTCGCAGACTTCCTCAAGCACGGCTCTAAGCAGAGCGGTCGTTTCCGCATTGAACATGCAGTCAACCTCAAAAAACGAGGACAAAGAACATCGCGCGGGGGGAGTATATGAGCCGCGGGCGCGTTCGTGCATTCCGGCATTCCGGTTTGGGCGGCTGAAATCCCAGCGCTGACCACCATTTGGCACACTTGCGCCAAAGTGTTGACGCTTGGCCTGTCAGCAGTTTCTCGCCCTAACATATATTAAAGCGCGTCGCTGTTCCCTGAGCAGCCCCGCCAGATTTAATTTGAAGTTTACCAAATTTTCCCGGTAGAATTTTTCCACCGGGGCTGGCTGTATATCTCACGGAATTCTTTCACCCGGTTTGTTTTGACCAGCGGGGCCGCAGCATGACGATTGCTGCGGCCCCTTTTTGCGAAGTTGGCTTTGGCGCGCTCAATGATGCGGTGTTCGATCAGGTCAACTTCGTTGCGCAGAAGCGCAGCCGCGGCGCACTGGCGCCGGCCTCGCCGGGCACCCTGCTCTGGTCCGCCAGATCCCGGCAGATGCGCTCCGTGCGCGCGAGCTCGACGATGCCGTGCCCCATACGGACGATCAGACTCCTATCGCGCTCCGATGCAATGCCTAAGCTTCAATCCTTGGTTCGATTCGGGCGACAACCGCACATGCCGTTTTTTTATCTGAGCGCAGCAATGCTTCAGCCGGGTGCGATCATCCTGCCCGGCAATTGGGGCCGGATCATCCGGCAACTGGGCTGGCAGCATGGACCAGCCGTATTCGAAATCGCGCTTGAGGACCAACGGATAAGGAGCTTTCCGTCGCTGCCATCAAGGTTGAATTGTTCGTTTTTCTTCGACGATCTCGTAGACCGGCCTTTGACTCGCTTGTTTTTGCCACCCACGACACGCAGTAGCTCGCGCACGCTTCCGGGCCTCAAGGGATCGATAATTCGCCCCCCTGCGCCGGCCCGCTTTGATCTCGGTATGCCCGCGCTCACCCGGCCGCCGCGATGACGGTCAAATCAGATCCATAACGATGAAAACTCCGATTTCAATCAGTAACGCCGCCCCCGTCATGGCAGAGACAAGAAACAGGTCAGCCGGTGATAAGGGCCGCATGATGCGCCTCGACCATTCGAAGAAACGGCTCCCGCATCCTGGGGGGCATACGCAGGGGGCAGATGCTGGAGCCGTTCCTCGGATACCTGACGCGTTCTTCCGGCGCCAAGTCCTGCTTTACCCTAGTCCAAATTTCAATCACGTCTACATTTAATTTATTTAATTTTATTATTTTCAAAATACCAGTGTTCGAAACGAAAGCCGCCAGCGCGAACCGTCACCCGTGCTCTTTCGCACCGACAACATGCAGTAGCTCGCGCGCATTCCGAGGCCCAAGAGATCGACAATTTGACTCTAGCCGACGCCGCGCTTCGATAGCGGTATGCCTCGCTCTATCCGACGCCACACGCCAACGCACGCCGACGGCCGGCCGCTCAAGATCACGTTGGGCGAGATGCGCGAGATCGGCGTGCGCGGCATCCTAGTCTATTGCCGCTGCGGGCATCGCGTCGCACCGAGCGGCGATCGCTGGCCCGACGGGGTGCGGCTGTCTGACTTGGAGCCGCGGTTCGTGTGTCAGGGCTGCGGTAGCCGGGGCGTCGACCTTCGGCCGGACTTTCAGCGGGGTGACGAACGGCTTGCAATTGTGGAGCCTGGGAAATAGAGGGCCAGAGAGGCCGCCCAGTGAGGCGGTCTTAGTCACAATTCGTGACCGAATTTTCCGATTTAATGTTATTTAATTTGTGGTATTTAAATATAGGGACAGGATCATAGGATGGACGCTATGCCCTCTGAAGACGAAGACCGTCGTGAGTTCTTGAAAACGTGCGGAAAGTTCGCGGTGGTCACGCCGCCCGCCATGACGATGCTACTTTCGACCTCTCTCACGTCAACCGCTATTGCGCGCTCCGGAGCTGGAGGCGTCCGTAGAAACGAGCACCACGAGCACCATCACCACCACCACGACCGCGATTAGCAGCGTGAACCGGCGGGCCGCTTGCCGCTGGCTAGGCAGAGAGCCCGCCGCCGAGCTAAAGCACGAAGCAAGGGAGGACGACCTAGAGCTTTTGCCTGCGTACAGCGTTTCCGAAGCAGCAGATCAGGTTCTGGCGCTGGCTGCGTAAGATCCTGAATGCGCTATATTGCGGATTCCGAGCCGATCAGGGAGCTATGTCGGCCAGCAGGCGGCCTTCAAGTTGCCACTCACGCGATTGCGCTGTGATCGGCCCTGGGCCTCGACCTTCTGTCGGGTGAGGAGTGCGACGTCAGACATGGCGCACCAATTGCGAACAGTGGAGAACAATATACTGGCGGAAGGGGTGGGATTCGAACCCACGGTACCCTTGCGGGCACGCCGGTTTTCAAGACCGGTGCCTTAAACCACTCGGCCACCCTTCCAAGCCCGGAATGCAAACCCGGAATGGCTGTCGCTTAACGCAGTCGGCGGCGCATGGCAACGCGAAGTTGGCGCCCTCGCCTCGGGCTCCCCGCCCAACGGCGGCAGCAAACGAAAACGGCGCCCGAAGGGCGCCGCTTAGAATTCTTCGGTACTGCCCCCGCTCAGTACCCGCAGGACGCGCAGCCCATCTGGACCGGGGCGTAATAGGAATAGCCGGGCGAGACCATCTCGACGCGCTGGCGCGTGGCATATTGCGGCGGGATGCGCTGGTACTGGACGCCGGGCGGTGCGACCATCACGGTCTGCGGCACCATCACGGTGCGGTACTGCGCCGGCGTGCGGTGCGCGACCACGGCGCCGGGCGACACCATTACGGTCTCGTCGACGGTGCGGTATTGCGGCGCGACGTATTGCTGCTGGTAGCACGTCTGGCACGGCGGCGGCGTGTAGCAATTGTAGCAGCCGGCGGAGGCTGCGCCGGTCATCGAGATCGCGGCGACGGCCGTTGAGAAAACGACAGCAAGAGTACGAGACATTGTGGTGGTGCCCCAGTTGCCCGAAATGGATTTGCGAAGCTCGCGCGCAGTATATGCCGCAAAACCCTGCTTTGCCGAAGTTCGTCGGGGCATCCTTAACGCGAACGGCCGGCTTGCGCCGGCCGTTCAGGACTTGTTGACCATGCGCGCCGCGCGAGGCGGTACAGCGTTTAGTTCGAGCGCCGCTTCACCTCGCGCACCGCGCCGCGTGCGGCGCTGGTGGTAAGTGCGGCATAGGCCTGCAGCGCGGTCGAGACGTTGCGCTTGCGCGCGGCGGGCTGCCAGGCGGCATCGCCCTTCGCCTCCTCCGCGGCACGGCGGCACGCGAGCTCCTCGTCGGAGATCTCGAGGGTGATGCTGCGGTTCGGGATGTCGATGGCGATGACGTCGCCGGTGCGCACGAGGCCGATGTTGCCGCCCTCGGCCGCTTCCGGCGACAGATGGCCGATGGAGAGGCCGGACGAGCCGCCGGAGAAACGGCCGTCGGTGACGAGCGCGCAGGCCTTGCCGAGGCCCATCGATTTCAGATAGCTGGTCGGATACAGCATCTCCTGCATGCCGGGGCCGCCGCGCGGACCTTCATAGATGATGACCACGACCTCGCCGGCGACGACCTTGCCGCCAAGGATGCCTTCAACGGCTGCGTCCTGGCTCTCGAACACGCGTGCGGGACCTGAGAATTTCAGGATCGAGGCGTCGACGCCCGCGGTCTTCACGATGCAGCCGTCCTGGGCGAGATTGCCGTAGAGCACGGCGAGGCCGCCGTCCTTGCTGAAGGCATGCGCGATATCGCGCACCACGCCCTTCTCGCGATCGGCATCGAGCTCGTCGTAGCGGCGCTCCTGGCTGAACGCGACCTGGGTCGGGATGCCGCCGGGCGAGGCCCGGAAGAAGGTGCGCACCGAGTCGCTCCTGGAGCGCTTGATGTCCCAGCGCTCCAGTGCGTCGTTCATGGTCGGCGCATGCACGGTCGAGACCGAGGTGTCGATCAGGCCGGCGCGATCGAGCTCGCCGAGAATGCCCATGATGCCGCCGGCGCGATGCACGTCCTCGACGTGCACGTCGGCGACCGACGGGGCGACCTTGCAGAGCACGGGCACGCGGCGCGACAGCCGGTCGATATCCTGCATGGTGAACTTCACGTCGCCTTCATGGGCCGCCGCCAGCAGATGCAGCACGGTGTTGGTCGAGCCGCCCATCGCGATGTCGAGCGTCATCGCGTTCTCGAACGCCTTGAAGTTGGCGATGTTGCGCGGCAGCACGGAGGCGTCGTCCTGCTCATAGTAGCGGCGGACGATATCGACGATGGTGTGACCGGCCTCGACGAACAGGCGCTTTCGGTCGGCATGGGTGGCGACCACGGTGCCGTTGCCAGGCAGCGCCAGGCCAAGCGCCTCGGTCAGGCAGTTCATGGAATTGGCGGTGAACATGCCCGAGCAGGAGCCGCAGGTCGGGCATGCCGAGCGTTCGATCACCTTGACGTCCTCGTCGCTGACCTTGGAGTCGGCCGCGGCGACCATGGCGTCGATGAGATCGACGGCCTTGGTCTTGCCCTCGAGCTTGACCTTGCCGGCCTCCATCGGGCCGCCGGAGACGAACACGGCGGGGATGTTGAGCCGCAGCGCGGCCATCAGCATGCCGGGGGTGATCTTGTCGCAATTCGAGATGCAGACGAGGCCGTCGGCGCAGTGGGCGTTGGCCATGTACTCGACGCTGTCGGCGATCAGCTCGCGCGACGGCAGGCTGTAGAGCATGCCGTCATGGCCCATGGCGATGCCGTCATCGACCGCGATGGTGTTGAATTCCTTGGCGACGCCGCCGGCCTGCTCGATCTCGCGCGCGACGAGCTGGCCGAGGTCCTTGAGGTGGACGTGACCGGGCACGAACTGGGTGAAGGAGTTGACGACCGCAATGATCGGCTTGCCGAAATCCGCATCCTTCATGCCCGTCGCGCGCCAGAGGCCGCGGGCGCCCGCCATGTTGCGGCCGTGGGTGGTGGTGCGGGAGCGATAGGCTGGCATGGCGGTTTCCGTCCTTGGGTCTGGCTGGGCCGGGCGGGAAATGGAAGCCGCCTCAGGCCTTTCCGGCCGGATAGCGCACGGGGTGGGCGCGTGCAACGGGAACTTGGGCCAGACAGGGCTCCCCTGCTCCCGGCGCGGGCCGTCCCGAACACGCGGTGAGACGGGATCGGAGGCCCGCGCGCGAGCAGTTCAGCGAAACAGCCCTAAGCACGATGCAGACGCGGACATGCTTCCGGCGCGCATTGGGACCTCGGGCCGCCACGCGTGAGGCCGTCGACAGATCAATCAGCGCACAGCTGCAAGCATGTTCCTGTCCGTAGTGATCCGGAATGGAATCCTAACCTTAACTCGCGTACATCGCGCGACATCGATCGGCGGCCACTTTCAAGGGCATCACCCTCTGATCGCGCGACATGGGGTTGGGAGATCACATGGGGCGGGGGATTGAAGGCTGGGGCAAGGTGACGAGGTCCGGACTCCTAGGCACTCCGGACCTCGAAACTTTTCAGGCGTAGGTTACCGCGTCTGCGGCTCCAGCGTGACGGTGCAATCGCCCTGGCCTTGCGTCGCGACCACGATATCGCCTGCGGCGGCACCCAGCGGGATCGGCGCGGACGCGCCGCCATCGGGCATCTGAACAATCACGCTCAGGGAATCGGTGCGCGCGGTCGAGCCCACCGTCGACGCTTGCGCCTCGGCCACGTTGCCGGAGGCGTCGCGCCGCATGATGCGGCAATTCACATTGCTGCTGGCATTGGTACCGCCGGCCGCCGCCATGCTCGACGTGCCACCGCTCATTTGCGCGCGGGCACGTGAGGGATCACGCGGCACCTGGCTGACGATGCGGTGGGTGCGCGGCTCCACGATGACGACATCGTCGTCGGTCGCAAAATATTCGTAGTCGCGATATTCGGGCTCGATCGACACGATTTCGGGCGGCAGCCTGTAGAGCCGCACGCGCGGGGGAATGGTCTCGCCGACCCGGATCGAGATGTTCAGATTTCGCTCGGGCTGTGCCAGATGCTCCCGGCTAAGCCTTTCCGAGATCTGCACCTGCTTCTCGGAGGTGATACGGCTCTGCTGATTCACTTGCGTGTTGGTCTGGGTCGTCTGATTGGCCTGATTGGTCTGGGTGCCGGTCTGCGACGGTGCGGTTTGCGCGTTGTTGGTCGGCGCGGTCCGGTTGGTCTCCGTTGCCGTTGCCGGCCGGTTGCCCTGTTGCGCGGGCTGCTGCTCCGCCGCGTTGCGCGGCGGCTGGCTCTGGTTGCGCTCGTTCTGGTTGGCCGCAGCGCCCGTTCGCTCGTTCTGCTGACCGGTCGGACCGGTCTTGGATTTCTCGGACTCGGCGGTCGACTTCTGCGGCGGGGACTTGTCCTGCTTGGTCTCCGCGCTGCCCTTGCTGTCACGCCCGGGTTTGGCAGTCTCGGCCTCGCGCCCCCGATCACGCGCCGGTTCGCGCGACTCCTGCGCCTGGTCCTTCGCCTTCGGCTGGTTATGCTCGGCTGCGGCCGGCGAGCGCTTCTCCTCGTTGGCCTCATGCCTGGCGGCGCCGCCCTTCTCCTCGCGGCCGGCTCCCTGCATTTTCTCCTGGCCGCCCTGGGCGCGCTCCTGCACTCGCTCCTGAGCCCGTTCCGGTCCGCGTTCCTGAGCCGCTCCGCCGCGTTGCGGCGCGGCGCCCTTGGTCGGCTCCTTGGCCGGTTCCTCGGTCCGTTTGGGTTCGTCGCGCCGCTCGCCGGGCGCCTGGGCATAGGCGAAGCCGGACCCGAGCAACAGTCCGATCGCAGCCGTCGACAACATCAATTGCGTGCGCATGATCCCTCTCCTCAAAACCTCGCAACAACAGACGCGAACGTTCTGTACGTGCGAAGGTTCCTGAAGAGGAACGAATGAGCGGTCAGGCGCGCCTACATCGCATCCTTCAACGTCAGCCGGGCCGTGAATGTCACGCTGGTCTTGCCGACCAGCGCCATGCCCTCCACTTCCGCGCCGCCGGGAAAATAGTCGCCGGAAAAGCCGCAGGTGACCTCGCGGCCGCCGAATGCCAGCGTCTTGCCAACCGCCTCGGTGTGCTGATTGACGATCATGTCGCCGCGCCACTTTCCGCCCCGGAAGGTGTAGCTGCCGGTGTAGTAGAAATAGCTGTCGCCGCCCATGATGCGGCCTTCGCAGAGCACGACGACACCCCTCGCCTGCCCGCGCTTGCCGTCGCGCATCTCGATGTCGAAGATGTAGAGGCCATTGACGACCTTGGCCTCTTCACCCGTTTCCGGCCCGTCGCCCGCCGACATCAGATCGTCTCCCTCACCGCGGCACGTTCCGCTCGAGATCCTCAAGCCAGGCGGCCGCACTCGAATCCGACGGCGCGCGCCAGTCGCCGCGCGGCGACAATGAGCCGCCGGCCGAGACCTTCGGGCCGTTCGGCATCGCCGAGCGCTTGAACTGGCTGAAGGCGAAGAAGCGGCGCAGAAACACCTCGAGCCAACGCCTGATCTCGGGCAGATCATAGGCCTTGCGCCTGTCGCTCGGGAATGCCGGCGGCCATTCGCCTTTGGCGACATCCTTCCAGGCATGCTGCGCCATGAACGCGATCTTGGACGGCCGCATGCCGAACCGCAGGGTGTAGAACAGGTTGAAATCCTGCAGCTCATAGGGACCGACAGAAGCTTCCGTGCTCTGCGGCGTCTCGCCGGCCTGCACCGGAACCAGCTCCGGCGAGATCTCGGCCGAGAGGATCGAGGCCAGTGTCCGGTTGACGTCGCCAGAGAACTGCTTCGAGGCAATCACCCAGCGGATCAGATGCTGGATCAGCGTCTTCGGCACGCCGGCATTGACATTGTAGTGCGCCATCTGGTCGCCGACGCCGTAGGTGCACCAACCGAGCGCAAGCTCCGAGAGATCGCCGGTACCGATGACGATGCCGCCATGATGATTGGCGAGCCGGAACAGATAGTCGGTGCGCAGGCCCGCCTGCACGTTTTCGAAGGTGACATCGTAGACCTTCTCGCCCTTGCCGAAGGGATGGCCCATGTCCTTCAGCATCTGCGTCGCCGTGGTGCGGATGTCGAGCTCCTGCCAGTTCGTCTTGAGCGCCTTCATCAGCGCCAGCGCGTTGGTCTTGCTCTCGCTGCCGGTGGCAAAGCCCGGCATGGTGTAGGCGAGGATGTTCTCGCGCGGCAGGCCGAGCAGGTCGACCGCCTTCGCGGCGACGATCAGGGCATGGGTGGAATCGAGGCCGCCGGAGACGCCGATCACGACGCGTTTGGTGCCGGTGGCGCGCATGCGCTGCACGAGACCCGCGACCTGGATGTTGTAAGCCTCGTAGCAATCCTGCTCGAGCAGACTCTCGTCGCTCGGCACGAACGGAAAGCGCTCGATCCTGCGCAGGAACCCGATGTCGGCTGACGGCGGCTTCAGGGCGAAGGTGATCCTGCGATAAAAACCTTCGCGCTGGCGGCGATTGTCGTCGAACGTGCCCATCAGGGCGCGTTCCTGCCTGAGCAGGTCGAGATCGACGTCGGCAATGGTGATCTGGCCGCCCTGGCGGAACCGCTCGCCCTCGGCCAGCAGCACGCCGTTCTCGTAGATCGAGGTCTGGCCGTCCCAGGCGAGATCCGTGGTCGATTCCCCGGCGCCAGCGGCCGAATAGACGTAAGCCGCAAGGCAGCGCGCCGAGGTCGACTGGCACAGCAGCGCGCGCGAGCGCGCCCGGCCGATCGTGATCGGGCTGCCCGACAGATTGATCAGTACGCTCGCCCCGGCGAGCGCGAGCTCCGAGGCCGGCGTCACCGGGATCCACATGTCCTCGCAGATCTCGACGCCGATGGTCAGGCCAGGCACATCCTCGGCCGCAAACAGCAGATCGGTGCCGAACGGTGCGTGCAGCCCGCCGAACGCGATCGTCTCACCGGCGATGCCGGCGCCGGAGGCGAAATGCCGTCCCTCGTAGAATTCGCGATAGGTCGGCAAATAGCTCTTCGGCACGACGCCGAGGACGTTGCCGCGGTGAACGACGATGGCGCAATTGTAGATGCGGTTGCCGAACCGCAGCGGGGCACCGACGATCAGGACGGTCATCAGCGTCGAGGAGGCTTCGATGATCGCGGCGAGCCCGCGCTCGACCGCATCGAGCAGCGCATCCTGCTTCACCAGATCTTCGATCGCATAGCCGGACAGGCACAGCTCGGGAAACACGGCCACCGCCACCGACTGCTGGTGGCAGGCATTCGCGGCTTCCAGGACGGCCTTGGCGTTGGCCGAGGGATCGGCGACGTGGGAGGTGGTGACGCAGGCCGCCACGCGCGCAAATCCGTGGGCATAGATCGAGTGGAAAGTCATCGCGTACCCTTAAATCTCGTCGCGAGCCGGTCTCCGGCAGCTCCTTGACTCTATGTAGCCCATCGGCCCGGCCCCGTGCAGGCCATCCGCCGTCATGCATAACGGAATTGCGCGCCGGCCCTGCCCAGCGCCGCGTGACGTCAGGCGCTGCGGGCCAGGACGCTCGAGAGGTCGTCGCGCAGCCACGCGGCGATCCGCGGCCAGGCGCAAGTGTGGGTTCGCGCGCCCATGAACAGGCCGAGATGATCGCTCGGCTCGGAGGCCGCCGCAACGAAGGCTGGCGGGGTGCCGACGAGGTCGGCGGTGGCGAGCGCCTGTGACGCCGGCACCACATCGTCGTCGAGCCCGGCCAGCAGGAACAGCGGCGCCTTGACGTTCTTCAGGTCGATCGCGCGGCCGAGCGCGGTGAAGCGGCCGGCGGCAAGCCGGTTCTCGCGGAATATCCAGTTGACGATCTCAAGATAATACCTGCCGGGCAGATTGAGCGTTTCCGCGTTCCAGCGGTCGAAGCGCGCGAGCAGCGCTGCGCCCTCCCCATCCGTAAGATCCTTCTGCAACGCGGCCGCGATATCCTCGCGGCTTGGTGCTTTGGACCAGAACCGCAGCATCTCCTCGCCGCTGAGATTGCCGCCGCCACGCGCGACGAGCTGATCGTAGACCGCCTCCGGCGCATTGCGGACCAGTTGGGAGAGATGGGACTCGATCGAAAGATCGACCGGCGCGCCGGCCAGCACCAGCCGCCGCACCTTGGCCGGAAAGCGCGCCGCGTACAGCAGCGACAGCCAGCCGCCCTGGCACAGACCGATCAGATCGACCGGCGCGCCGATCTCGTCGATGGCGACGTTGAGATCGGACAGATAGTTGTCGATCGAGAGATAGCGCATGTCGGGCGCAGCCGAGCGCCAGTCGGTGAGATAGACCCGATCGATGCCGCCGCTTTGCAGCGACTGCACCACGCTGTGATCGGGCGCGAAATCAGCGATCAGGGCGCGATGCAGCGCATAGGGCGCGCAGACCAAGGCCGGCTGGCCCGAGTGCGTTCGCGAGCAATCGCGCAGGCGCATGGTCGCAAGCTCCAGCGCGACAGCGTTGGGTGTCGTCCACGGCAGGCAGCTGGCGCCCTGCTCCGGCGGATCGCGCTCCAGCCACCAGAAGCATGCATCCATGGCGAGCCGTGCCGCCGCGAACGGCCACAGCAGCGGGTCGTCCGGGACGGGTCCGCCCTTCTGTTTGCCCGTCGTTTCCACCATGGCTATCTCACGGTCCTCACAGGAACGCTTCGAGGCCGACGACCGAGACGCCGAGATCCCGAAAACTCTGATGGGTCGCGGCCACGGAGCCGTCGAGATCGATGCCGCGGCAGGCGTCCTCGATGACGACGACCTCGAAGCCGGCGTTGCGGGCATCCTCCGCCGAGAAGCGGACACAGAAGTCGAGCGCGAGACCTGCGACGAACACGGTCTTCAGCTCGCGTTCGCGCAAATAGCCGAGCAGACCGGTCGGCGTCCGATGGTCATTCTCGAACAGCGCCGAATAGGAATCGATGCCGCGGCGAAAGCCCTTGCGCACGATGAGGCTGGCGCAGCTGACGTCGAGATCGCGATGAAATTCCGCGCCTGCCGTGCCCTGCACGCAATGCGTCGGCCAGAGCACCTGGGTGCCGTAGTCGAGCTCGATGGCCTGGAAGGGCTGCATGCCCGCATGGTTCGCCGCGAAAGAGACATGGTCGCGCGGATGCCAGTCCTGGGTCAGCACCACGTTGGCGAACTTCTGCGCAATGCGGTTGACGGCCGGGACCACCTTCTCGCCGCCGGGAACGGCGAGCGCCCCACCGGTGCAGAAATCGTTCTGCACGTCGATCACCAGCAGCACGTCGCGCTCTGAAATCTTCATCGCAGCGTCCCATTCGATCCGCCCGGCGCAGAGCCATCGGCGCTCGTTTCCAATGTCGATCTTCCCGCGCTGTTTCGCAACCACCGTCCGCCTGCGGCGATGACCCGCGCTGACCGCCCCCCGGAGAATGCAACGGTTTGGCCTCGTCCGAGTTGACTAGCCGCACCCAAGGACGGATTCTAAAAGCCGTTCGCAATCTGCGGATCGGATGGAGCGGAGGAAACGGTTCCCGCAAGCCGGCATCGGCGCGGCAGCCACATAGTCATGAGTATCGGCAGGACAGGACAGATTCTTCTCGCCGATATCGGCGGCACCAATGCGCGCTTTGCGCTGAGCCAGGATACCCGACAGATCGACTATGTGAAGGTCGCCGATTTCCCAACCGTGCGGGAAGCCATTGTCGATGTTCTCGCACGCCGGACCGGCGGCGCGCCGCCCCAACGGGCGGTGCTGGCCGTGGCAGGTCCTGTGACCAACAATCGCTGCGTCATGACCAACAGCCCTTGGGTCATCGACGGCAACGAACTCCAGCCGGCCCTCGGCTTCGACAGCGTGCACGTGCTCAACGATTTCGAGGTGGTGGCCTGGTCCCTGCCCGCTCTGGAGCCGGCCGACCTGATCCCGCTCGGCGGACATGACGGCCTTCCCGGCGAGCCGTTGCTCGTGGTCGGGCCTGGAACCGGCTTCGGCGTCTCCTGTCTGGTCGAGCGCCATGGCGCGCGGCTGGCCGTCGTGACCGAGGCGGGACATGCCACGCTACCGGCCGAGAACGAGCGCGAGGAGCGCGTGATCGCGTGCCTGCGCCGCCGCCTGGGCCATGTCTCCATCGAGCGCGGCGCGCTCTCGGGTTCCGGCCTGCAAAGCCTTTACGAGGCGCTGGCCGAAGTCGACGGCGCCCAGGTGCCGCATCGCGATGCCGCCGCCATCACCAAGGCAGCCATGGACAACACCTGCCCGATTAGCCGCGCGACGCTGGAGATGTTCTGCGCCATCCTCGGCTCGGTCGCGGGCAATCTCGCGGTGACCTTCGGCGCCCGTGGCGGCGTCTACATCGCCGGCGGAATCGCGCCGCGCTTTCCGGACTTCCTTGCGGCCTCGGCCTTCCGCGCCCGCTTCGAGGCCAAGGGCCGCTTCCAGGATTATCTGCGCAACATCCCCACCCGACTGGTCATTAGGCCCGATGCGAGCTTCCTCGGCCTGAAGATGTTCGCCGACCACAATCCGGATTGAGTCGCAAGCGCCCTCGTTCGGTTCAGTGATTCACAATTGAGTGCAGTGCACGCGCGGTTCCATGCAGGATCGTGCTTGCCCCTTCGTTCCCGATGAGAAACAATTCGCCCCGTGTGTGGCGTAGGTGCAGGGGCGTGACATGCGTAAGCAGGATCTGGGTTTCGACTATCACCGCTATCACCGTCTGCTCACCGAGGCGGACGACGAGGACAAGCAGCTCGCCCTGATCGAGCTCCTGATCGAGGAAAAGGCGCGCGACAGGCTGGCCGCGCAGCGTGCCTCGGACAGGGCCGCCATGACGGCTCATACCATCGCCACGGTGCTGAAGAACGGCCGCGGCTGAGCCTGCAGCCGGGACCTTTGGATCCGAGCGGAGCGCGTGTTCGCACGCCCGTTGCGATTGCGTTAACGATCCCTCGAAATCTCACGTCAAACTTTTTGCGCTACGAGTTCCCTCACCTGATGCAATTCAGGATCAACAAAGGGGGGAATGAACATGAGCATGATTTCGCTCGCTGCGATGCCGGCCGCTGTCGAAACGCGTTTTGCCGATTCTTCGATCAAGACCATCCTGCTGTTCTGCTGCGTGGGGCTCTTCGCCTCGCTCGGCCTGATGGCGCACGGCGTCGACCTCAGCGCCGGCCTGATCTGAGACTGACATACACTCTTCGCCAAATGGCCGCCCTGACAGGCGGCCATTTTCGTTGGCGGTCTCGGCGCGGCGCCTTCGCCGTCGCTCAATGCGGCGTCTTGGCGGGCGCGTCCGGAAACATCGAATCGATCATCGTCTTGAGCTGATCGATCGAAATCGGCTTGCGCAGGATTGGCCTGCGCCGGAGCAAGGACGGCAGCAGCTCCGGCCCGTAGCCCGTGGCGAACAGAAACGGCTTGCCGCGGCGCTCGATCAGATCGGCGACGGGATCGACGTAGACGCCCATGAGGTTGATGTCGAGGATGGCCAGATCGTACTGCGCGGTCATGGCAAAGGCGCTGGCGTCCCGGACATTGTCCGCTTCCGCGACGACATGGTGGCCAAGCTCCTCCACCATGTCAGCCATCATCATCCGGATCAGCGCCTCGTCTTCGACCAGGAAAACGGAGAGTCCGTCCGCCATTTCAACCCCGCAATCAGCTTATGCAGCTAATCATAACCGAGTTGCTTGGAGGATTCACGAATTCGTGGCGGGTGCCGTTAATCCAGACGCGCCCGATCCGATTCAACTTGATCAATCCAGTCCTCGCTCGTGGCTGAGGCGCACCATCTCCTGGATAAAGACCTGCTTCTGCTTGTCATCGAGACTCGAATAGAGCGGCTCGGCGGCGTCGGCGACATTGCGCTGGTCGGCGGCGCGATCGATCAGGAATTGCGCCTCGTTGCGCATCTGCTCGATAATATCGTCAGGCGGATCCCGCTTGGCCCGCGCGACCCGCAGGTTGAGCCGCTCCGCACCATTATGCCCGAGGTAGTGCATAGCGCTGGAGAATCCGAACCAGTGCTTCTCCTGCTCGGGCGTGAGGTTCAGCTCGGTCTTGATCCGCTCGATATAGGAATCGCTGTTGGCGACGATCTGGTCGGCGGTCAGCTGCGGCGTCCCGCTCTGCGTGAGAACCGTGACGCCGTTATTATCCTTGGCGTCCTGCGGCGCATTCTTGGCTTCCTTGGTTGCCTTGGCGCCCTTGCCCGCCTTGGCGTTCTCCTTGGCGCTCTTGGCGTCCTTGTCCTTGCCGGCGCCCTGCGGCTTGGCGTCCTTGCCCGCATCCTTGCTCGCGCTCTCCTTGGCGGCCGGCGCCTGATTGCCATTGTTGTTGCCGACACCGAGCACGCCGGTGAAGACGCCGACCACGCCGCCGATTGCGCCGCCGAGCACGCCGCCGACCGGACCGGCCGCCTTGTTCCCGGCCGCGGCGCCTTCCTGAACGCCCTTGACCAGACCTTGGGCATTCGCGACCGCGGCCGCGCCGAGCAGCAGCGCGAGCACCGATCCCAGCGCAAACCATCGCCGCAGGTGAAGCCGCGCGGGCGGCGCCGGGTTGATCATTCTCGTCTCCATCGTCGATCTGATTGGCCTGTCGGGGTGGGAGCCCGGTTGCAACTCTATCGTTTCCACCGCTTCAAGGTCCAGACGCAGCCGATCGCTGTCCACGTCCGAAAAGCCTTTCGCGCGAAGCGGTTACGCAGGTTTATTCGAAACTGCGGCGTAATTGCGCACGGAACGTTCCAGGCGGGCTCTTGCGAAGTGTGCGTCGCAAAAGGAGGCACCGCGGTTCAAGTCCGGCGCACGCATTGCCGCGCTTTCGGACGCAACGTTAGTTCTAGGCGCGAGCCGTTCGGTTTTCTCGACAGACGCGATCAATCATGATCTGATCGCGCTACCAATTTGCCGTCGAAGCTGACGGCGGCATAAGAAACGTCGAACGACAAACTCCAACAAAAAATCAAAAAGAACTCGAAAGAGTCAGAGGAAACACCACAACAATAAAACACCCAAGCGAGGAAACGAGATGTCACGCAAGACACTGACGCGACGTCAATTTGTGGCTGCCACTGCAATGTCCTCCGCGGCGCTGATCACAGCGCCTTATGTCCGGGGCGCCTACGCCGCCGGCAAGATATCGATCGGCTTCTGGGACCATTGGGTGCCCGGCGCCAACGACGCTTCCACCGCCCTAGTCAAGGAGTGGGGCGAGAAGGAAAAGGTCGAAGTCTCGATCGACTACATCACCAGCAACAACAAGAAGATCGAACTCACCGCAGCCGCCGAAGCCCAGGCCAAGTCCGGTCATGACATTCTCCAGATGCCGAGCTGGTGGCCACACGCTTATTCCGAGAACCTCGAGCCGCTCAACGACGTCATGGAGCCGCTCATCAAGCAGAACGGCGAGGTGAACGGCACCGTCAAATATCTCGGGCAGTCGGGCGGCAAATGGCTCGCGGTCCCCGCAACGCCGGGAAGCCAGATCAAGGGACCCTGCTCCCGGATCGATCTGATGAAGAAGCACGCCGGCATCGACGTGCAGGAGATGTATCCGGTCGGCAGTGTGCCGAAGGATGAGAATTGGACCATGGAGACCTTCCTCAAGGCCGCCGAAGCCTGTCACAAGGCCGGCGTCCCGTTCGGGATCGGCCTCGGCGAAACGACCGACAGCGTCGATACGGCCGGCGCGATCTTTCAGTCGTACGGCGCGGAGTTGGTCAACGCCAAGGGCGACATCACCGTGAAGACCGACGCGGTTCGCGAGGCCCTCGAATATTACAAGAAGCTGATCGCCGTGCTTCCGACCGACGCACCCTCCTGGGACGATGCTTCCAACAACAAATGGCTGATCTCGGGCCGTGGCGCGATGATCCTGAACCCGCCGAGCGCCTGGGCGGTCGCCAAGCGCGATGCCCCCCAAGTTGCCGAACAGTGCTGGACGCACGGCATGCCGGCCGGTC
This sequence comes from Bradyrhizobium diazoefficiens, assembly GCF_016616235.1. Lineage (NCBI taxonomy): Bacteria > Pseudomonadati > Pseudomonadota > Alphaproteobacteria > Hyphomicrobiales > Nitrobacteraceae > Bradyrhizobium > Bradyrhizobium diazoefficiens. Next base: position 4,120,145 of record NZ_CP067100.1, on the reverse strand, counting down.
CGAAAGGCCGCTTCGCGCCCTTCTTGCCATATTTCTGGGGCGTCTGGAGCTTTGGCAAGAACAAGGAAGCCGCCAAGAGCCTGCTCGTTCACCTGTCCTCGCCATCTGCGATCGAGAAATTCGTCGCCGCGAGCGGCGGCTACGATCTTCCGGCCTATGCGAACATGACGAAGCTGAAGACCTGGGCCGAGGAAGGGCCGCCGAAAGGCACGCTCTACCACTATCCGGACCCATACCACCGTCAGACACTTTCGATCGCGGCCTCGCCTGCACCGCCCAAGATTGCACAGCAGATCTACTTCCAGGCGACGCTGACCAAGCTGGCGTTGCGTTATGCGAAGGGCGAGAAGCTGGAAACCGCGCTCGCCTGGGCCGAAAGCGAGTGTGAAGGCTTCATGCGGAGTTGATGCCGGGTGTGTGCCATGGCGGTTCATGCTTCGCGCGTGAGCCGCCGGGGCGCCCTGTCACTCGCTGTCACCCCTCCGATGCAGGCCGACCGATGTGGCCGGCTCCGCCGTTGAACCTACCCTAGGAAAGCGTGACCCATGGCCGATGTCGTCCTTGAGCAAGGTCGCCCTGCCCGTGCCGCGAGCCCGTCGAGGCGTGCGAGCCTGCGCAATACATTGCAGCGCAAATCGACAGTGGCGTTTTTCCTGGCGCTGCCGCTGATCCTCCTGATCGCGATGCTCGTGCTCTATCCCGCCTTCTATTCGCTCTACCTGGCGACGCTGAACAAGGCGATGACGAAATTCGTCGGCCTCAGCAATTTCACCTTCCTGTTCAAGCGTGAGACGTTCTGGATGGTGGTGAAGCAGTCCTGCATCTTTGCGATCACGGCCGTGGTCTTCAAGGCGCTGATCGGCTTCATCGTCGCGCATTTCGTCCACAACATCCCGGCCAGGGGGCAGCGCAAATGGCGCGGCATGCTGCTGGTGCCCTGGGTGATTCCGCCGGCGATGAGCACGCTGGCCTGGCTCTGGCTGTTCGACCCCTCCTACAGCGCCTTCAACTACACGCTCTCCTTCTTCGGCGTCGGTCCGATCCCCTGGCTCGGTGACACCTTCTGGGCGCGCTTCGCCGTCATCCTGGTTAACGTCTGGTACGGCGCGCCGTTCTTCCTGATCATGTACCTCGCCGCGCTCAAATCGGTCCCCGACCAGCTCTACGAGGCGGCCGCGATCGATGGCGCCAATTGGTGGCAGAAGATGTGGTACGTCACGCTGCCGATGATGCGCAACATCATCGCAATCACCACCCTGTTCTCGCTGATCGTCACCTTCGCCAATTTCGACATCGTGCGCATCCTGACCTCCGGCGGACCGCTCGATACGACGCATCTGTTCGCCACCTGGGCATTCCAGGTCGGCATCCAGAGCAGCGACATTCCGCTCGGCGCCTGTGTCTCCCTGTTCATGGTGCCGATCCTTGCCGTCGCAGCGATCTTCATCCTGCGCGATGTCTCCAAACGCGGGAACGAAGCCTGATGAGCACGCTCGCAATCGACAAGGCCGGCCCCTCCCGCAAGGTCAAGCTCGGCAGCATGAGCCGGGACCGCGCCTGGGCGTTGCGCTGGTCCTATTTCTTCCTGGTGCTGTTCGCGATCTTCTTCCTGACGCCGCCGGTTTACATGTTGATCACCTCGCTCAAGAGCAGCGCCGAGATTTCGGCGGCCACCAATCCGTGGTGGGTGTTTCATCCCACCTTGTCGAACTATGTCGAGCTCCTGACCTCGAACCAGTTCCTGCGGTTCTTCTGGAATTCGTCGATCATCTCGATCACGGTCGTGATCGTCACGATGATGATCAGCATCCCCGCGGCGTTCGCGCTGGCACGGATGAAGTTCTGGGGCTCGGCGACGCTGGCGACCGGCGTCTTCCTCACTTACCTCATCCCGGACAGCCTGCTGTTCATTCCATTGTTCAAGATGCTCGCCGTCGTCCAGGACCTGACCGGCATCACGCTGCTCAACCGGTGGTACGTGCTGGTGTTCATCTATCCGACCCTGACGGTGCCGTTCTGCACCTGGATCATGATCGGCTATTTTGCCTCGATCCCGAAGGAGCTGGACGAGGCGGCGCTGATCGACGGCGCCTCCTGGCTGCAGACGCTGACGCGGATCTTCATTCCTGTCGCGCTGCCCGGGCTGATCGCGGCGACCATCTTCGCCTTCACGGTGTCGTGGGCGCAGTTCCTCTATCCTCTGGTCTTCACGACCTCGGTGGATCAGCTCGTGCTGCCGGTCGGCATCACCACCACGCTGATCAAGGGCGACGTCTTCAACTGGGGGCAGATCATGACCGGCGCGCTGCTCGGCGCAGCGCCGCCGCTGATCATCTATGCCTTTCTGATGGACTACTACATTGCCGGCCTGACCGCCGGCGCGACAAAGGGTTGATCTCTCATGGCTGACGTTGCATTGCGGAAGGTCGTCAAGCGTTACGATGATGTCGAGGCCGTGCGCGGCATCGACCTCGACATCGCCGACCACGAGTTCATCGTGCTGGTCGGCCCCTCCGGCTGCGGCAAGTCGACCACGCTGCGCATGATCGCAGGGCTCGAGGACATCAGCGACGGCGACATCATGATCGGCGGCGACGTCGTCAACGACGTGCCGCCGAAGGACCGCGACATTGCGATGGTATTCCAGAACTACGCGCTCTACCCCCACATGACGGTCGCCGAGAACATGTCGTTCGGGCTGCGGCTCAAGCACTATCCCAAGGCCGAGATCAAGGCGCGGGTGACCGAGGCGGCGCGCCTGCTCGACATCACCGATCTGATCGACCGCAAGCCGAAACAGCTCTCCGGCGGCCAGCGCCAGCGCGTCGCCATGGGCCGCGCCATCGTGCGCAATCCGAAAGTCTTCCTGTTCGACGAGCCGCTGTCCAATCTCGACGCGAAACTCCGCGTGCAGATGCGAATCGAGATCAAGAAGGTGCACCAGAAGGTCCGCACCACCACCGTCTACGTCACCCACGACCAGGTCGAGGCGATGACGCTCGCCGATCGGGTGGTGGTGATGAACAAGGGCCGGATCGAGCAGATCGGCACGCCGAACGAGCTCTACCACAAGCCGGCGACGCGCTTCGTCGCCGGCTTCATCGGCTCGCCCGCGATGAACTTCATCCCGTGCCGGCTCGAGGACGCCGGCGGCACGCTCCAGATCCGCCTGAGCGACCGCATTGCTTTCCCGCTGCCGCCGGCCCGCGCCGCGCGCTACAATGCGCTGCCGCGCACCGAGAAGCTGCTGCTCGGCCTTCGTCCCGAGCATCTCACCGAGTCGCATGCGCATCTCGGGCCGGGCGTCGAGACCTTCGACACGGTGCTCGATGTCACCGAACCGATGGGCATGGAGACCCTGGTCTATTTCGGGCTCGACGGCACGCCCGTGTGCGGCCGCGTCGATCCCAATGCCGGCGCCAAGGACGGGGCTCCCATGCGTTTGGCGATGGACCTCAACAATATGCACCTGCTAAACGAGGAGACCGGCGTCGTGCTGTGATGCCGGCTCAAGAAACGCGAGCAGGCGGGGAGCGATGGCGACCAACAAGAAGAAGATTTTCGTTACACAAACTTTGTCGCAAGGGGCACGCGCCCTCCTCACCCAGCGGGACGATATCGACCTCGTCGAGTTTCCGAACCTGATCTCGGCCAGCGACTTTCAGGCCCTGCTCAAGAGCCATGCGCCGGTCCATGGCGTGGCGCTCGGTGCCACCGCCTTCGGCGAGACCGAGCTCGAGGCATCCGGGGACATGAAGGTGGTGACCCGCATCGGCGTCGGCTATGACGCCGTCGACGTGCCCGCCCTCTCCCGCCGCAAGGTGCCGCTGATGGTCGCCGGCAGCGCCAACTCGCCGTCGGTCGCGGAAGCGGCGCTGTTCATGATGCTGACGCTGGCCAAGCGCGCCAATGAAATGCACGCCTGCGTCAGGGACGGCAAATGGGCCGACCGGCTCGGCATGCTGCCGTTCGACCTCTACGGCAAGACCGTGCTGATCGTCGGCTTCGGTCGCATCGGCAGCCGCACTGCCAAGCGCTGCCTGGCGATGGAAATGAAGGTCCAGGTCTACGATCCCTATAAGCCTGCCGCCGACATTAAGGCGGCGGCTTGCGAGCCCGTCGCCGACCTCGACGCCGCGCTGCCGAACGCCGATTTCGTCACCATCCACTGCCCGAAGACGCCGGAGACGATCGGCCTGTTCGACGCGGCCCGGATCGGCCGGATGAAGCCGAAATCCTACCTCATCAACACCGCGCGCGGCGGCATTGTGAAGGAGGCCGCGCTGTACGATGCGCTGGTCTCCGGCAAGATCGCCGGGGCCGGCATCGACGTGTTCGAGGTGGAGCCGCCGCCGGCCGGCAACGCGCTGTTCGCGCTGCCCAACGTCATCATGGCCCCGCATGTGGCCGGCGTCACCGTCGAGGCCGTGAGCCGCATGAGCGAGCAGACCGCGCGCAACATCCTGAGTGTGCTGGACGGCGATCCGATCCGGCAGAACGTCATCAATCAGGATGTCCTCGGCTGAGCCAAATCCGAAGGCGGACGGTCGATCCGCCCGCCTTCGGAAGGCCAGAATGCGTCCCATTTTGGTGCAGATCGGGCCCCAACTCAGCCTTAATCGAACCCGCGTAATGGATCCGGCCGCGGCGGCAGTGGGACAGACTTGCCGGCCGCGTCGAGCTGGAGGATGGACCCTTGTCAGAGATCGACCCGACCGACCACGCGCTGGCGACCATCGCCAGCATCCTGGAGCACCCCGAGCCGGCCGTCGTGGTCCGCGAAACCGAGATCATCCGCGAGACCGAGATCGTCGTCACCGGTGAGCATCCGGCCGTCGAAGACCATGCTGAGGAACATCATGCGACAGGCGAGCAGCCGGTGGTCGACGAGCAGCCGCTGGTGCCTGATCACACCGATGCCGATGGCTACAGCAAGGTCGGTCCCGGCCCGATGGTGGCGATCCGCCTGAAATGGACGGTTCATCGCGGTGACGACGGCCAGTATTATGTTCACGAGACCATCGGCGAGCAGTCCGCACCCGTGGTCAGCGGCCCGATGAGCAGCGAGGCTGCGGTGCGCTTCGTCGACGAGCACGAGGACGAGGCACACCGCCGCTTCGAGCTGCTGCGCAGCGAGATCGCCGGCCGCAGCTCGCTCGCCGAGTTCGAGCGCAAGGGCGAAGCGTAGTTACTTTCGGCCCAAGAAGTCTTTCTTCACGAGCTCGACGCCGGCGTGCCGCAGCAGGTCGTAGGCCGTCGTGACGTGGAAGAAGAACTGCGGGATGCTGTTGGTGAGCAACAACGTCCGCCCGGTGAAGGGCAGCTCGGTCCCGTTCTTCAGCCGGAAGAAGACCTTCAGCTCCGCAGCCGCATCGATCTCGGCGCGCGGCAGGCTTTCGATGAACTCGATTGACGTCGCAATCCGCGCCTGAAGTCCGGCCATGTCGTGCTCCAGCGCCGGCAGCGCCGCCGGCTCGCGCTGCGCCAGCAGGGCCGGCGCGACCGTTGCGTGGCGGCACGCCTCGCCGACCTGCTGGGCCAGATCGTACATGTTCGGCGCCATGCGCATGCCGAGCAGCACCGCCGGGTTGAACTTGCGTGCCTCGGCATAGGCGACGCCCTTGTCGAGCAGGACGGACAGGTTGCGCAAATACGGCACGAAGAGGCCGACCGAGGCCTCGTACATCGAGATCGTCACGACAAGATTCCCTTCAATTCCGTCTCGCCAGCAATTGGCATCTGGTCTAAATCCACGCTTCGAGGGCTGCACAATGACAGCTCGGGCATGAGTGGAAAAGAGATGATCGTTCGTATCGTGACAGCGCTGGCCGTGGTGCTGCTGGCAAATCTTTCGGCGCACGCGCAGCAGGCGGTGCCCTCGCGCCTCGACGAGATCGTCAAGCGCGGCACGTTGCGCGTCGGCATGACCGGCGACTACAAGCCCTTCACTTACCTCGACAAGACGACGCAGCAGTTCTCCGGCTTCGACGTCGACATGGCCGAGGCGCTCGGCAAGGCCCTCGGCGTCAAGGTCGAGTTCGTACCCACCGCCTGGGCGAAGCTGATGAAGGATTTCGAGGCCGACCAGTTCGATATCGCGATGGGCGGCGTCTCCGTCACGCTCGACCGGCAGAAGAAGGGCTTGTTCTCGACCCCGATCATGCGCGAGGGCAAGACGCCGATCACCCGCTGCGCCGACACGGCGAAGTACCAGACACTCGCCGACATCGACAAGAAGGGCACCCGAATCGTCGTCAATCCCGGCGGCACCAACGAGCGCTTCGCGCGCGCCAACATCAAGGACGCCGACATCACCGTCTTCCCCGACAACACCGTGATCTTCGATGAGATCGCCAAGGGCAACGCCGATCTGATGATGACGGACGCCTCCGAGACCCGCTATCAGCAGAAGCAGCATCAAGGCGTGCTCTGCGCGGTCCATCCCGAAAAGCCGTTCGATTTTTCCGAGAAGGCCTACTGGCTCCAGCGCGACATGGCACTGAAAGCCTTCGTCGACCAATGGCTGCACATCTCGATGGAAGACGGCAGCTACAGGAAGATCTACGCCGCCTGGTTCGACTAAACCGCGTCCTCCTGTCGCCTGCGCCCGCCAAACTTTGGACCGGCTCCGGCGTTATTGAACCCGGAACCATCGCAGAACGACTCATACGGACAACAGTGATCTAGATCACTTTTTGTGATCGAGCCGGCGCGTAAGCGTCGGTGCGGGGACCATTCGTTCAGGAGATGCGAAATGAGGAAGCTGTTGGCCGTGGCCGCATTCCTTTTGGCGAGCACCGCTGCCCAGGCGCAGTACACGTTCGAATATGGCGGGCATACCATCCGCATCGATCCGGATCGCGGCACGGTGCAGATCCCCGGCGTCTACGACAACACCGGTCAAGGCAAGGCGAAGAAGGCCAAGAAGAACGAGACGCCCCCGGACAAGCAGGGGCCGCAGCAGGCCAAGGCCGATCCGCAACCGCCACCTGCGCCGGCACCAGCCTCTGGACCCATCGCGGCGCCCGCAGCGGAACAAGCGCCAGCACCGCCTCCCGCTCCTCCGCCGCCGGCCGCTACAGCGAACAATGCGCCGGCCGCGACTGCCGTCGTGCCGCCGTCCGCACCGGCCGCTCCGGTCGAGCAGCAGGCTGCTCCCGCCGCTCCGCCGGCGCCCGCTCCGACCGTGGCTGCCGCTCCCCCGGCGCCGCCTCCACCTGCACCGGGGCCGGCACCCGCTCCCGTTCAGTCGGCAGCCATCGCCCCGCCGGCGCCCGCAGCCGCGCCGACGCGCGATCTCAATTCACCGCTTGGCGTCTGGCTCACCGAGGAGAAGGAAGGCAAGGTTCGCATCGAGCAATGCGGCAACAATCTTTGCGGCTATTCGGTCGATTCAAAATCGAATCAGAACGGCGAACAGGTCCTGATCAACATGAAGCCTGGCAAGGACCAGAAATGGTCCGGGCGCATCCTCGACCCCAACTCCGGCTCGACTTACGATTCGACCATCGCGATGAAGGGCACCGACCGCCTGCACGTGCAGGGTTGCGCTTTCGGCGGCATGTTCTGCGGCGGCCAGACCTGGACGCGGGTGAACTGAGCTCGAGCGACGCGCCCTGATGGAGACGAGGGGCCCCGCAAGGGCCCCTTCGCTTTTGTCCAGCGCATCGTTGAAAGTGCGGCACCTCACACGCCGTCTCGCATACGTGACAGTCCTCACATCCCCGGTTCCGCGCTCATGCGACGGTCGGCGCATGGTCAACCCAAGGGGCGTGTCATGAACGGATTTCGTAGAGGTCTCTTCGCCTGCATCATCGCCATCGCGTTCCCGCTCGCACAGGCCGATGCTGCGGGCTCCACTTTCGACGGCACATGGAATGTCCGGATCGCGTCATCGAGCGAGACCTGCGGCAACGGCGCCACCGTGGCGATCGGCATCAACAATGGTCAGATCGCATCGAGCAGCGCGGCGGTAACCGCGTCGGGCCGCGTCGCCGAGGCCGGCAGCATCAACGTCACCCTGAGCACCGGCATCAAGCGCGCGGTCGGCTTCGGACGGCTGAGCGGCACCTCAGGCTCCGGCACCTGGCGCGGCGCGATGTGCACCGGCACGTGGACGGCAGAGCGGATGTGAATGGCCGTGTCCCGGACAAGCAGCGACGCGAAGCGTTGCTGCGCAGAGCCGGGACCCAGAGATGTTCGTTTTGCGGAGAGCTCTGGATCCCGGCTCGGCGGCGCATCGCCTTTGAGGCGACGCGCCTTGTCCGGGACAGGAGCGCCTTAGCCGAGCGGCGCTTCGTATTCCGCGTCCGTCACCGGCTCCAGCCAGGTCGAGAACACGCCGTCGAGCGCTTCCTGCATGGCAATGTGGCACATGCTGTTACCCGGCGTAGCGCCGTGCCAGTGCACTTCACCCGGCGGAATCCAGACGGTGTCGCCGGGACGGATTTCCTTGACCGGCCCGCCCTTGGTCTGAACGCGGCCGACTCCTGAAATCACGTAGAGCGTCTGCCCGAGCGGATGGTGGTGCCAGTTGGTGCGGGCGCCTGGCTCGAACGAGACGCGCGAGACGTTGAGACGCGCCGGCGCGGGCGCCATGTTGATCGGGTCCTGCAGCACGGTGCCGGTGAAGTGTTCCTTCGGCGCGCGGCGGGTCGGCCGCGTGCCGGCGAGCGTGATGTCCATTTGCGGTCCTCGTTTCCTGTTACTTCTTGCTGGCGGCGTAGCGCGCCTTGGTTTCGGCGTTCATGGGGTAGAGGCCCGGCAGCACTGCGCCATTATTCACCTCGTTGACGATCCAGGCTTCCATCCGCTCCTGCTCGACGCCCTCGTTGAGAACGTGATCGAGCATCGCCTGCGGGATCAGCACGCAGCCGTCCTGGTCGGCAACCACGATGTCGTTCGGGAAGACGGCGACGCCACCGCAGCCGATCGGCTCGCCCCAGCCGACGAAGGTCAGGCCCGCGACCGACGGCGGCGCGGCATAGCCGTCGCACCACACCGGCAGGTTGGTGCCGAGCACGCCCTCAACGTCACGCACGACGCCGTCGGTGACGAGCGCGGTGACGCCGCGCTTCATCATGCGCGCGCAGAGGATGTCGCCGAAGATGCCGGCATCGGTGATGCCCATGGCATCGACCACGGCGATGCAGCCTTCCGGCATCGCCTCGATCGCGGTGCGGGTCGAGATCGGCGATGACCAGGATTCCGGCGTCGCAAGGTCCTCGCGCGCCGGCACGAAGCGCAGCGTGAAGGCCGGTCCCACCAGGCGCGGCAGGCCCGGGCGCAGCGGACGCGCGCCGCGCATCCACACGTTGCGCAGGCCCTTCTTCAGCAGGACCGTGGTGATGGTGGCAGTGGTGATGCCGGCGAGGGTCTTGCGGGCTTCGGGGGACAGCGACATGGAAACAGACAAGCTCCGAGGTGCGGGACAGAACGCGCGCATCTTGCGAGCCGCAGCCCTTGCGTCAAGGGCCAAGAGGGTAGCAATAACGCAGGGCCGCAGCGCTGTTATGCGCCGCGATAACAAGGCTTTAGAAGAAGTTCTTAACGTTTCAACTACTTCCCAAGCGTCATTTCCCAAAAACGTTCCATTGTTGTTCAGGGTCTAGTTAAACTGAAAAGCCTACCTCACGATAGACCCAGCGCTGAAAAACGGCTTCTCGGAAGAACTTCTACGGGAGCTTCGTGGCCGCTTAGAAGGCAATGCGTTTTTTAAGACCATCAATCCCAAACGCCAGAAAGCTCTTCTTGAAGGCGCTGATATGTTTGTGGATGGACGCCACGCAGCAATGCTCAGTCTCGGGTGGGGTGAAGATACTACCCGTGCCGTCTATAAATATTTGTCAAACCAAGCACACACATTAGCCATGGCCTTCCACCGTACAGCCGAGAACGAGTTGTACAAGACAGATAGCGGCGGCGCGCGTGTGGTTGCAGCGTTCGCGCTTTCCTTTGCCCGTCTCGCGTTGGGCTCTTCCTGTCTTCATATGATCGATCTATTTCCCGATGTCGAACTGAAATTCCATGAGCTGACCATAGTGAATCTCAGATCCGAATATGAGAAAGGCTCCATTGCAGCACATCAGGCGGTCGTTCCGCCCGCGCAAGCTCGGCAATCTTGAAGCGATAATTGGCGATTATCAGCGATCCAAGGGAAGTCATTGAAGATGTGGCATCTCGGATAACAAGGCTTTATCGGATGTCCCTGCATTAATTTATTGGACTTGCGGGCGCATTTACGCGAAGCAGACAAGCGGAACTCAGGCGCGAGCCCGCGTTTCTCTCACAAGCCCGATTTCGACAGCTCTTCGACAGCTCATGGCCGCGACGCTCCCCCCGCCCCGCCTTCTGCCCAGTGGCGACAGCGCCGTCACCGTCGAGTTCAGCCGCACCATCGACGACGATGCCAACCAGCGCGTGCTCGCGCTGGACAAGGCGCTCGCAGCACGCCCCGTCGACGGCATCACCGAGACCGTGCCGACCTATCGCTCGCTGCTGGTGCATTACGATCCCGGCAAGATCGGCTTCGAGGCGCTCGGCGAAAAGCTGCTGCCGATCGCCACCCAGCCGCTGCCGCCAGCCGCCAAGGCGCGGCGCTGGCGCATCCCCGTCGCCTATGGCGGCGAGCACGGCATCGACCTCGAGGATGTCGCGAAAGCGCTGAACACCACCCCCGACGACATCGTCGCCCGCCATACTGGCGGCGACTACAAGGTTGCGATGATCGGCTTCACGCCGGGCTGGTCCTATCTCAGCGGCCTCGACAAATCCCTGCACATGCCGCGGCGGCAATCGCCACGGCTGTTGACGCCGGCCGGCACGATCTCGATCGGCGGCATCCAGGCGGGCATCCAGTGCCTCGCCGCGCCCAGCGGCTGGCACCTGCTCGGCCGCACGCCTGTCAGAACCTATCAGCTCCACCGGAATCCGACCTTTCTCACCGAACCCGGTGATTGCGTGACGTTTTTCGCCATCGACCACAACACGTTCGAGGAGCTGGACCGCGCCGCCGAGGCCGGCGAGATCATCGCCGAGCGGGTCGACGCATGAGCCGGCTCGTGGTCGCCAGCATCGGGCCGGCAAGCTCCGTCCAGGACGGCGGCCGCCACCGCGCGCAGCGCTACGGCCTGACCGTCAGCGGTGCCATGGATCGGCTGTCGTTGGCAGCGGCGAACACGCTGGTCGGCAATGAGCCGTTCGCGGCCGCGGTCGAGATCGGCCCGTTCGGCGCCACGTTCTTGGCCCGGGACGGCGCCGTGCGGATCGCCATCGCCGGCGCACCGCGCAACGCCGACATCGCCGGCCGGCCGGTCGCGATGGACACATCGGTGACGCTGAAGGACGGCGAGACGCTGACGCTGGGCTTTGCCCGCGGCGGCGCGTTCACTTATCTCGCGATCGAAGGCGCGGTCAAAGGCGAGCAGGTGTTCGGCAGCCTGGCGGTGAACGCCCGCGCCGGGCTCGGCAGCCCCTACCCGCGCCCGCTTCAGGCCGGCGACGAATTCACCGTCGATGCCGCGAGCGGCGCGCCCGAACTGCGCATCGAACTGCCGAAACCTGTGAGCGGCCCGATCCGCGTCGTGCTGGGCCCGCAGGACGACGAGTTCGACGACGCCAACAAGGCGCTGTTTCTGGATAGCGAGTGGAAGATCTCGGCGACCTCCGACCGCATGGGCTACCGGCTCGAAGGACCCGCGATCAAGCATCTGCACGGCCACAACATCGTCTCCGACGGCACGGTGAACGGCAGCATCCAGGTGCCCGGCAACGGCGCGCCGATCGCGCTGATGATGGACCGCGGCACCTCCGGCGGCTATCCGAAGATCGCAACCGTGATCACGGCCGATCTCGGCCGCCTCGCGCAGACCTCGGCGGGAACGGCGTTCCGTTTCAAGGCTGTCAGCATGGCCGAGGCGCAGGACGAGGCGCGCAAGTTCGCGCAACTGATCCGCAACCTGCCGGATCGGCTGCGCTCCTCCGACAGCATCGCGCTCAACATCGAGGCGCTCAGCGATGCTAACGTCGCCGGCTATGCGGTGAGCGCCATGGATGCCGGGACCTGGCAGGTCGCGGTGGAGCCGTAAACGGCACAAGACCAGAGGAGCATCCCATGAAGACGATCGATCTCAATTGCGACCTCGGCGAAGGTTTTGGCGCATGGGAGATGGGCAACGACGCTGCCATGATCGAGCTTGCCAGCTCGGTCAACGTCGCCTGCGGCTTCCATGCCGGCGACCCCGACATCATGCGGCGGACGGTCGAGCTCGCAAAGGCGCGCGGGGTATCCGTCGGCGCGCATCCTGGCTATCGTGACCTCCACGGTTTCGGCCGGCATCCGATCGCGGGCCTGAAGGCGTCCGAGATCGAGAACCTCGTCGCCTACCAGATCGGCGCGCTGCAGGCGATCGCGACCGCGGCCGGCCACAAGGTCACCCATGTGAAGGCGCATGGCGCGCTCTCCAACGTCGCCTGCGAGGACGACATGACCGCCAAGGCGATCGCCGCTGGCATCAGGGCGGTCGACCCGAACCTGATCTTTGTCGTGCTCGCCAATTCAAAGCTGGTGAAGGCGGGCGAAGACGCCAACCTTCCGCTGGTGCACGAAGTGTTTGCCGACCGCGCCTATGAGGACGACGGCAACCTCGTCTCGCGCAAGAAACCCGGCGCGGTGCTGCACGATGCCAAGGCCATCGCCGAGCGCGTGGTGCGCATGGTGCAGGACGGCGCGGTGGTCTCGGTGACGGGCAAGGTCATCAAGATGCGCACGGATACGGTGTGCATCCACGGCGACACGCATGGCGCGGTGGACATCGCGCGCGGCGTGCGTCAGGCGCTCAAGGATGCGGGGATCGAGGTCGCGCCCTTCAAGCGCGGGGCGTGAGGCACATCAGGTGTGCCGTAGGGTGGGCAAAGCAAAGCGTGCCGACCAAATCGATGCCGTTTGCTGAGAGATGGTGGGCACGGCGCGCGAAGAGCGCGCCTTTGTCCACCCTACGAGAGCGGTGCGGCTTCGTTAGAACGGATGCACCGACAACGTCCCGAACACGATCGCCGCGATGACTGCAAACGCGCTGTAGAGCCCGACATGATGCATGCTTGCTCCGGTCCGTCGCGAGAGCGAGCGCGCGTAGAAGTGCAGCCTGGCTTCCGCCGATAGTTCGCGCATCGCCGATCTCCAACGCTCCATGCGCGGGAGTATGAAGGATCACCCCCGGTGGCGGGCAAGACGCCGCCGGAAATAGCGATATCGGTCCTCCGAACGGGTCCTCTCGCAGGCGTAAATTCTCCCGATCCGCGGGTTCCGAGAATGCTATTCGCTAAAATCCGAGCCAGCGGGAACCGACTCGGATGACAATGGAGTGACAGCTCTTCGCCGTTAGTACACGTCAGCCTGGAAGCGGCCGGTCTTCTTCAATTCGGCGACGAAGCTGACGGCTTCGTCGGTCGAGCGTGCGCCGAACTGGGCGACGATGTCGACCAGCGCCCGCTCGACGTCCTTGGCCATGCGCTTGGCGTCGCCGCAGATGTAGAAATGGGCGCCCTCGGCGAGCCATGTCCACACTTCGCGGCCGACCTCGCGCATGCGGTCCTGCACGTAAAACTTCTTCTCGCCGTCGCGCGACCAGGCCAGCGACATGCGGGTCAGAAGCCCCGAGGTCTTCATCGCGTTGAGCTCGTCCTGATAGAAGAAATCGCAATCGCTGCGCTGATGGCCGAAGAACAGCCAGTTCTTGCCGGGCGCGCCGGTCGCCTTGCGGTCGAGCAAGAAGGCGCGGAACGGCGCGATGCCGGTGCCGGGGCCGACCATGATGATCGGTGTCTTCGGATCCTGCGGCAGGCCGAAGCCGTGCGCCTTCTGCACATAGACCTTGAGCTTCTCGCCTTCGGTGATGCGCTCGCCGAGGAAGGTCGAGGCAACGCCGATGCGCTTGCGCTTGCCGATCACGTAACGCACGGAATCGACCGTCAGCGACAGTTTTCCCGGCGTCGCATTGTGCGAGGAGGAGATCGAATAGAGCCGCGGCTGCAGCGGCTCCAGTGCCTCGACGAAGGCCTCGGGATGCGGCCGCGTGCCGGAGAACTTCTGCAGCGCCGCCATCACGTCGAGAGTTGCGGCATCTCCATCGGGATCCTCGCCCTGCGCCAGCGCCCGCGCCTTCTCGCGCGCCGCGCCTCCGGTGATGAAGGAGATCAGCTCGAACAGCGTGTCGGGCGCCGGCGACAGCGAGACGTCGTCGATCAGCACCTCGCGCAGCGTCTTGCCGTTGACCTCAGTGGTGTGAGAGGCGCCGAGCAGCGCAATGATCTGGTCGACGAGGCCGACATCGTTGCGTGCGAACACGCCAAAGGAATCTCCGACGACATAGTCGAGCTTGCTTGCGGAGAGATCGAACTCGACGTGATAGGTCTCCTTCTCCGACTTGCCCTTGTTGAGCAAACGCCGCGACAGGAAGGTCGCGGTCGCAGGATTGTCGCGCGAACGGCCGGGCTCGGCGATGGTGACGGTCACGGCGGGCGCTGCCACCGCGTTGGTCCTCTCAGGTGCTTTCGCGGCCGGAGCCTTGTCGAGCTCCTCGTATAGCGACTTCAGCATCCGCGCGGTTTCCTTGCCGCCGGGGACGCAGAGATTGAGCCGCGCCTCACTGCGGCTCGCGATCGCCTCCGAATAGTCTTGGCAATTGTAGCCGCACTGGCCGCAATCCTGCTGCGCCATCGCCGCCATCATCTTGCGGCGCAGGGGGCGGCCCTCGGCGAGCTTCATCCGATCGGCGATCGGCATGGTCTGGTCATGCCACGGCGCTTCGCCGTCGTCGCCGTCGCCACTTTGCATGACGGCCGCACCCTGCTCCGCCGACAGGGGCGCAGCTACATCAGGCGACAGCAGCCCGGCAAAGAAGCCGTTCAGCCATGAGCGCTGCGCGTCGGAGAACGGCGCGCTGGCGGGAATGATGTCGAGCTTGGGCGGAGGCGTGATCTGGTTCATGCGGACACCTGTGCATCGGCAAGCTTGCGCAGCGTTTCGCCGTCATGGCGGCGCGCGAAGGAGAGGAAGGTCTCGTCGGGGGACAAGCGACTGGCGATGTAGGCCTTGAGCAGCGCCTCGACCATTTTCGGTGCGTCCTCGGCCTTGAGGTCGTGATAGACCTCCTGCCCGACATCCGCGTCGGGGCCGAACCCGCCGCCGGTGAAGAGATGATAGCCCTCGACGGTGTCGTCCTCGCTGACCGGCACGCGCGCTCCGATCAGTCCAATGTCGCTGATGTAATGCTGTGCGCAGGAATGGTGGCAGCCGGTGACGTGGATGTTGACCGGCTTGTCCATGGCGACGCGCGGCTCGCACCAGTCGCCGATCTCTTCAGCGTGACGCTTGGTATTGGCGGCCGCGAAGCGGCAGCCCGCATTGCCGGTGCAGGCGATCAGGCCGGCACGGATGTGCGATGCGTCGACCGCGAGTCCGATCTGCTTGATCGCGGCAATCGCAAGCTCAACGTTTTCGTCGCGCACCCCCGAGATCAGCAGGTTCTGCCAGACCGTGAGGCGGATCTCGCCGTCGCCGAGATCTTGCGCGATCTTGGCGAGCCCCCGCATCTGGTCGCAGGTGAGCTTGCCGAGCGTTAGCGAGACACCGATCCAGTTGAGGCCATCCTGCTTCTGCTTGTGCACGCCGACATGCGCCATGCGGTCGGCGGCGGGTCGCGGGAGAAACGCCTCATCCGGCACGCGCGTGAGCGGCGTCTTCAGCCGCTCCTCGACCAGCTTGAGGAAGCCGTCATGGCCCATGGCGTCGAGCACGTATTTCAGCCGCGCTTTGTTGCGGTTGGTGCGGTCGCCGTGCTCGATGAACACGCGCACGATGGCGTCAGCGACGGCGGTGGCCTGCTCCGGCTTGACGATGATGCCGGAGTACTTTGCAAAATCCTTGTGGCCGGTGATGCCGCCGAGGCCAAGCCGGAACCAGACGCCGGGCGCGACACCGAACCCGTCCTTCACCTCAAAAGCCGTGAAGGCGATGTCGTTGGTCTCTTCGAGCACCGCGATCCTGCCGGCGCCGTCGAAGGCGACGTTGAACTTGCGCGGCAGGCCGTACAGCGAGCGGTCGTTGAGGATGTGATAGTGCCACTCGCGCGCATGGGGCCGCGTGTCGATGATTTCCTGCGGATCGATCCCCGCGGTCGGCGTTCCCGTGACGTTGCGGATGTTGTCGGCGCCGGAGCCGCGCGAGCACAGGCCGAGGTCCTGGATGCCCTCGATCAGCTTGATCGCGTGCTTCGGCGGGATCTCGCGAAGCTGGAGATTGGCGCGCGTCGTGACATGGCTGTAGGGTCCGCAGAGTTCGTCGGCGAGATCGGCGAGGCCCGACAGCTGCCAGTGCTTCATGATGCCGTTCGGAATGCGCAGGCGGCACATGTAGGAGTCCTGCGTCGGCGCGACGTAGAAGATGCCGTAATAGCGCCAGCGGAAATTGTCCGCCGGGCTCGGCGGGGTATTGTCGAGCGCCTGCTGGCGCAGCCGCGGATAGGCATCGAAGGGATGCTCGGCGCGCTTGAACTTCTCCTGGTCGACGAGCTTCTTGCCGGACGCAATGACCTTGTCCTGCGCCTTGATGTGCACGGCATCGGGACCAACAGGCTCAGCATCCGCCTTGCCCGCGCCACTGCCAAGACCGCGACCGACGCGGCTGATCTGCAGACCGGTCGTGAAGCCTTCGAGATAGCGTTTCTGCTCGTCGGTAAAGTCGACTGCGAGCGTATCAATTTTCATGGTCGGTAACGAAGCTCCTGCGGCCACGAAGGGTGGCATCGACGGATATTGGCGCGTCCCGTGAGGAACTCGGCTGGCTCAGGAGCCCGCCTTGCACCCAACGGTCCGATCAGCTTCGTTGCTGCGGGACTTGGCTCAGCAGGCACCTGTGACAAGCTGGCCGCACTGCAACATTCAAGTTGCGTGCCAGCTTTGACGAAATGAAAACTGATGAGATTTCAAGGGAATGCGGAGGTCCCGCAGGAACACCGACCACGCAACTCTTCACGAAATGGAGGCAGTGAGCCTAAAATTTGATCGCTAAAACAGATTGCCTAGGAAATATGCAAACGCCGAATCAGGCTGTCCACCGTCCCACGTCAAAGGCTTTCAAATGCCCCAAAATGTTGTCCGGATCGAACGCCGGCCCGGCGAAAGCGTCGAGCCCTCCAGCGGCTTCATCAGGGGGCCGACGGCCGATCGCCGCATCGTAGAGATCGGGCCTGAACACCGCCATCGCAGTCTTGACGCCATCCGGCGTCAGCGCCGTCTGCCCCCAGCGCACCATCTGCGCATAGAGCCAGGCGGCCTGAACCGGATCCGGGCGCCCTGCCCCTTCGCGCCCGACCAGGAGATAGCGGCCGCTTTCGCGAATGGTGCCGTCAGGCGAAATCTTCAGGCGTCCCACCAGCGTCCGCTCGATCACCTCAAGCTCGACGCCGATCCGTTCCGGCTGCGCCAGGATGCGCGCCGCCTCGGTCCGGTTCGCCGGCTCCTCGATGAACTCGGCGGCTTTCACCGCCGCCCGCACCAAAGCTGCAACCACATCCGGGTGCTTGTCGGCCCAGACCTGGCGGACCGCCAGCACCTTCTCAGCAGCGCGGGCCAATATGTCGGAGGAGAAATGCAGGATGTGGCCGACGCCGCGATCGACCGCGATCGAATTCCAGGGCGCGCCGACGCAGAACGCATCGACATGCCCGCTCCTGAGGCTGTCGACCATGAAGGGCGGCGGCAGCACGACGAGGCGCACATCCTCGTCCGGATCGACGCCGGCCGCGGCCATCCAGAATCGCAATTGGTAATTGTGGGTCGAGAACGGAAAGGTCATGCCGAAAGTCAGCGGCTCGGCCTCTGCCTTGCGCCTGATGGCGACGACCTTCGCCAGCGCTTTCGCGGTGAGAAGCGGATCGAAGCGGTCGCCATCGATCGCCTCCATCAGCGCCGCATGGAGCGACGGCGACACCGTGATCGCATTGCCGTTGACGCCGAGATTGAAGGGCGCGGCGATCGGCACCTTGACATGGCCGAGCCCGAGCGAGGATGCGATCGCCACCGGTGCAAGCAAATGGGCGGCATCGAACAGGCCGATATTGAGCTTGTCGCGGACGTTCGACCAGGACACCTCGCGCACCAGCTCGATCTCTAAACCCTCGGCGGAGGCAAAGCCCTTGTCGACGGCGACGATCAGTGCGGCGGCATCGACCAGCGGGATGAACCCGATGCGGAGGGGAGCGGTCATTTCAGCATCTCCGACGCGGTGATGATCGACTGGGCGATCTCGCCGATTTTCTTCTTCTCGCGCATCGCGGTCGAGCGCAGCAGCACATAGGCCTCGTCCTCGGTGAGGCCCTTCACCTTCATCAGGATGCCCTTGGCCTTCTCGATGATCTTGCGGTCCTCGAGCTGCGACTTGGTGCGCTCCAGCTCCTCCTGGAGTTTTGCGAAGGCGTTGAAGCGGGACACGCAGAGGTCGAGGATCGGCTTGATGCGCTCCTTCTTTAGCCCGTCGACGATATAGGCGGAGACCCCCGCCTCCACGGAGGCCTGGATCGAGGCGGAATCGCTCTGGTCCACGAACATCGCGATCGGCCGCTTCACCGCGCGGCTGACCTGGAACATCGCCTCCAGCACGTCGCGGCTGGGGTTTTCCAGATCGATCACGATGATATCAGGATCCACCGCATAAATACGGGCCAGCAGGCTCTGCATCTCGCGGATATGGACGACTTGCGTGAATCCGGCCTCCCGCAACCCGTCCTCGAGGATCGCAGCCCGGATCGGGCTTTCGTCGACGATCACGATTTTGGGCGACTGTTCGGCGCTCATGGCTCACTCACGGCAGGTGGCTCATCCATAGCATGCCGGAACGCGATGCAAAGGGTTGTAATCAGGGGCAATTGGGACTAGCTCAGGCCGGTCAATCAGGCAGATCGGATATGGATCAGACGGCTGCGCCCAAGGTCAGCTTCGTGTCACTCGGGTGTCCCAAGGCATTGGTGGATTCCGAGCGCATCATCACGCGCCTGCGCGCGGAGGGCTACGAGCTCGCCCGCAAGCATGACGGGGCCGACATCGTCATCGTCAACACCTGTGGCTTCCTCGACAGCGCCAAGCAGGAATCGCTCTCGGCGATCGGCGAGGCCATGGCCGAGAACGGCAAGGTGATCGTGACGGGCTGCATGGGCGCCGAGCCGGAAGCGATCGAACAGGCCTATCCCGGCGTGCTTTCCATCACCGGCCCGCAGCAATACGAGAGCGTGCTGGACGCCGTGCATCGTGCGCTGCCGCCCGCGCATCATCCGCATCTCGATCTGGTGCCGCCGCAGGGTATCAAGCTGACGCCGCGCCACTACGCCTACTTGAAGATCTCCGAAGGCTGCAACAACCGCTGCACCTTCTGCATCATTCCGAAACTGCGCGGAGATCTCGTCTCGCGTCCAGCCAATGACGTGCTGCGCGAGGCCGAGCGTCTGGTCGGTGCGGGCGTCAAGGAACTGCTTGTCATCTCGCAGGACACTTCGGCCTATGGCGTCGATCTCAAATATGCCGAGAGCCCTTGGAAGGACCGCCAGGTCCGCGCCAAATTCCTCGACCTCGCGCGCGAGCTCGGTGAGCTCGGCGCCTGGGTTCGGCTGCAATATGTCTACCCCTACCCGCATGTCGACGAGGTCATCGCGCTGATGAATGAGGGCAAGGTGCTGCCCTATCTCGACATCCCGTTCCAGCATGCAAGCCCCGAGGTGCTGAAGGCGATGAAGCGCCCGGCGGCACAGGACAAGACCCTGGCGCGCATCAAGCGCTGGCGCGAGGAATGCCCTGATCTTGCGCTGCGCTCGACCTTCATCGTCGGCTTCCCCGGCGAGACCGACGCCGATTTCGCCTATCTGCTCGACTGGCTCGATGAGGCCGAGATCGACCGCCTCGGCTGCTTCAGATACGAGCCGGTTGCGGGCGCGACGTCGAACGCGATCGCAAATCCCGTGCCGGAGGAGGTCAAGCAGGAGCGCTACAACGCGCTGATGGCGCGGCAGCAGAAAATTTCCGCGCGCAGACTGAAGCGCAAAGTCGGCACGCGCCAGCAGATCATCATCGACGAGGTCGGCCCGACCGTCGCCAAGGGCCGCTCCAAGGCCGATGCGCCCGAGATCGACGGCGCAGTGTATCTCTCCAGCCGGCGGCCTCTGCGCGTCGGCGAGATCGTCACCGCGAAGATCGAACGCGCCGACCAATACGACCTGCACGGCAGCGTCGCGGGATTCTGACGGAATTCGCTGTGACGATCGGTCCAGCTACGAACTCTCTGTAACCTCTCCCGCTTGCGGGAGAGGTCGCGCCGAAGGCGCGGGTGAGGGCTTTCTCCTCATTGGGAGTCTCTCTGCAGAGGCACCCTCTCCGCAGCCCTCTCCCGCAAGCGGAAGAGCGAGCAGACCGCCGCTGGCGCTACAGCTCCCTCACGCCAGCCATTTCGGCACCCAGCGCTCGGGGCGCGGGGCCCGGGCGAGATCTGCTTGCGCTTCTGATAATTTCGCCGGCTCGCCGTCGATGGTCGGGCGCACGTCGTAGTCGAAGCTCGGCATGACGCGGCCGTCGGCATAGAGACCGAACTTCATCGCATACCATAGGCCGAGCTCGGGCTGGGCGCGGCGCATCTCCTCCCGCAAATCGCGCAGCAGGGATTCGATCGCGGCGGCTTCCTCGAACGGCTGCGGTCCGCGCGACAGCACGCGCGCCTCGTATTGCTTGCCGACGATGGCGACCTCGAAATGCGTCTTGTCCCAGGGCTTCTTGCCCTTCGGCAGATGCGCAGCGAGCCGCCAGCCGAGCTCGGCCATCAGGCGGTGATTGGCCCAATAGTCCTCGCGGTCGCGGCTCCATTTTTCGACGAAGCCGCGGAAGTCGGGCAATTCCGACGGTGCATCCTCGGCCGCGGCCAGCTCACCGGCCGGCCGCTCGGCGAGCCAGCGTGCAAGCTCGACCGTTTGCGGCTCGACCTCCTCGCGCGGCTTGAGATCGCTCCAGGCCTCGTCGAATTGCTGCGACGTCAGCTTCGTCAGCAAAGCGTCGAGGCTCGGCGCGAGCAGCTCGTAGTCGCCCTCCGATCCCAGCCCCACGATCGGCGGATTGTCCCGGTCCAGGCCCGCGCCGTACCAGCCGCCGACGACCGAGCCGTCCGGCAGCCGCATGAACAGCGAGAATCTGTCGCGCAACGGACTGCCGTCGATGATCGGTGCGTGATCGGAGAACTGGCCTTGCAGGGAGAAGCAGCCGACGCTGCCCCAGGGACGCTCCTTGAGCCAGCCGGCGAAGTCGATCAGAAGCGGCAGCGCGTCGATGCCCGGCGGAAATGCGCCGCGAACGCTGTCGAGGTCAATTGGGTATGTGTCGGACAAGGCAAAAACAATCTGTTGGTCCCGCCCCTCTTGGTCTTGGGAGGTACGCGTCCGGTTCGAAGCAATTCGCGTTGCCTGATCACAAACGCGCCAGAGCCCCGATGGTTGCCGCGCGACAATGAAATGAAACGCGATGCACGAGCAGAGTGTGTTTTGTAACGCGCCTGCTTGACAAGCCGTGTCATTCGGCTGTAGGGACGCGCCCCATGATCAACGCTCGGACCCATCAGCGCACCGAAATGCTCCGTCGTCGCTTCCGCGACGATGAGAGGGTGCGCCATGTCCGACGACGCCGCTGAACCGATAAAATTCAGCCGAGTTCTCGAGAAGGCCGCACCCGCAAGGTGCGGCCTTTCTGCTTTTTGCGCCGCTTTTTTCACCCGCCTCCAGAGGAGTTCGACATGACGACGCATCCGTACGACGCGCTGATGGACATCACCGCACGGCCGAAGGCCGTGTTCGTCCGCGGCGCGGGCTCCTACCTCTGGGACGACAGCCGCAAGCGCTATCTCGATTTCGTGCAGGGCTGGGCCGTGAATTGTCTCGGTCACTCCCCGCCCGCGATCGCCGACGCGCTCGCATCGCAGGCCAAGCGGCTCTTGACGCCGAGCCCGGCCTTCTACAACGAGCCGAGCCTGAAGCTGGCCGAGGCGCTGGTCGCAAACAGTGCGTTCGATCAGGTGTTCTTTGCCAATTCCGGCGCAGAAGCCAATGAGGGCGCGATCAAGCTCGCGCGCAAATATGGCAGCCTGCACAGAGGCGGCGCGTTCGAGATTATCAGCTTCGAGGGCGGCTTTCACGGAAGGACGCTAGCGACGATGTCGGCCTCGGGCAAGAAGGCGTTCGAGCCGCTGTTCGAGCCGAAGGTCTCGGGCTTCAAGAAAGCGAAGCTGAATGATATCGCCTCGGTCGAGACGCTGATCAACGACAACACCGTCGCCGTGATGCTCGAGCCGATCCAGGGTGAATCCGGCGTGTGGCCGGCGAGCGATCAGTTCCTGCAACAGCTGCGCGCCCTCACTGCGGCGCACGGCCTGCTGCTGATTTTCGACGAGATCCAGACCGGCATGGGCCGGACCGGAAAGCTCTTCCACTACGAGCATACCGGGATTGCGCCCGACATCATGACGCTCGGCAAGGGCATCGGCGGCGGCGTGCCGCTCGCGGCGCTGCTCGCAACCGAACGCGCCTCCTGCTTCGCGCATGGCGATCAGGGCGGCACGTTCAACGGCAACCCGATCATGTGCGCGGCGGGGCTCGCGGTGCTCGAGGAGGTCGGCAGGCCGGACTTCCTCAAGAGGGTCACCGAGACCGGTCTGCTGCTCGAAAGCGAGCTGCAGAAGGTCTCGGCGCGGCACGGCCTCGGCGAGGTCCGCGGCCGCGGGCTCTTGCTCGCGCTCGACCTCAAGCTGCCGATCGCGCCGGGAATCGTCGCGCAGGCGTTCGAGGCCGGCGTGCTCTTGAACGCACCGCAGCTCGACAGCTTGCGCTTCATGCCGGCGCTGAACGTCACGAAGGCGGAGATTGCCGAGATGATCGATTGTCTTGACGGGATTTTGACCAAAGCCGGCGCGGCAAGGCGGGTGGCGTAGGGCCAATCTCGTGCCCCGGACGCAGCGCAGCGCCACTTCGGCGGTGCGCTGCAGAGCCGGGGCCCATCTCTCTGCATCTTGTGCCGCATCTGGGTCCCGGCTCTGCGCAGCAGCGTTGCACGCTGCAGCGCGTCCGGGACAGCGAATGACGGAATACCTACGGCTTCAGGATCGACGCGCCCGTGGTCTTGCGGCTTTCGAGATCGATATGCGCCTTGGCGGCGTCCTTGAGCGCATAGGCGTGGTTGATCGGCACGTGCAACTTGCCATTAATGACGGCGGCGAACAGCGTGTCGGCGCCTTCCAGCAGCTCTTTGCGCGTACCGATATAGTCGTTGAGCTTCGGCCGCGTCGCGAACAGCGAGCCGTGAGTGTTGAGCTCGGCGATCGAGAACGGCGGCACCGGACCTGACGCGTTACCGAACGAAACGAACATGCCGCGCGGCTTGAGGCAGGATAGCGAGCCCGGAAAGGTCGCCTTGCCGACGCCGTCATAGACGACGTCGCAGCCCTCGTTGCGGCTGATTTGTTTCACGCGCGCGACAAAATCCTCCTCGTTGTAGAGGATGACGTGATCGCAGCCATTGGCTTCGGCAAGCTCGGCCTTCTCGCGCGAGCCGACGGTGCCGATGACATGGGCCCCTAACGCCCTTGCCCATTGGCACGCGAGCAGGCCAATGCCGCCGGCCGCAGCGTGGATCAGCACGCGATGATGCGGCTCGACCTTGAACGTCTTGTGCAGGAGGTACCAGACCGTGAGCCCCTTCAGCATCAGCACGGCGCCCTGCTCGTGGGTGATGTGGTCGGGCAGCTTGACCAGCTTCTCCCAGGGGATGTTGCGCTCGCCGGTATAGGCGCCGAGATTGTGGTAATAGGCGACGCGGTCGCCGGGATGGAAATTGGTCACGCCCGGCCCGACCGCTGTGACCTCGCCCGAGGCCTCGTTGCCGGCGATGAAGGGCAGCCCCGGCGCCTTGTAGAGGCCGGTGCGGTAATAGACGTCGATGAAGTTGAGGCCGACCGCATGCTGGCGGATGCGCACCTCGCCGGGGCCCGGCGCCGGCACCTCGACGCTCTCATAGACCAGGGCTTCGGGGCCTCCGACCTTGTGCACGCGGACGGCTTTGGTCATCCCTGACCTCCTCTTCTTTCGGCTAAGCGAAAGACATCGCGCCGATCTTGTCAACTCGGCGCTGGTCGCAACCACTAGGCGGAGGGCTTGCCGGCCTTCTTGCGGTTACGCTTGGCCAGCACGTTGAAGAATTCCACCGCCGCCGAGAACGCAATTGCGAAATAGATGTAGCCGCGCGGAATGTGAAATTGGAATCCGTTCGCGACCAGCGCGACGCCGATCAGCACCAGGAACGCCAGCGCCAGCATCTTGGTGGTCGGATGCGCCGCGACGAATCGCGCCACCGGCCCGGACGAAACGTACATGATCAGGCAGGCGATCACGACGGCCGCGATCATGATCTCGATATCCTGCGCCATGCCGATCGCGGTAATGATCGAGTCCAGCGAGAACACGATGTCGATGACGATGATCTGGACGATCACCCAGAAGAAGGCACTGCCGGCGGACTTCTGACCGCCCTCGCCGTCATCGGCGTCGACCTCGGCGTGGATCTCGTGCGTCGCTTTCGCAATCAAGAAAAGGCCGCCGCCGATCAGGATCAGATCGCGCCAGGAGAAGTCGTAACCTGCGAGCGAGAACACCGGCGCGGTCAGGCCGATCAGCCAAACCAGGACGCT
Source organism: Bradyrhizobium diazoefficiens (assembly GCF_016616235.1). NCBI lineage: Bacteria > Pseudomonadati > Pseudomonadota > Alphaproteobacteria > Hyphomicrobiales > Nitrobacteraceae > Bradyrhizobium > Bradyrhizobium diazoefficiens. Next base: position 4,095,385 of record NZ_CP067100.1, on the reverse strand, counting down.
GAGCAGGATGATGCGGAAGACCAGCGCCAGCGCGAGGCCGATCTGGCGGGCGCGGAGCGCCTGCTGCTCGGGGATGCGCGAGACGATCACCGACAGGAAGATGACGTTGTCGATGCCGAGCACGATCTCGAGCGCAGTCAAAGTGAGCAGCGCGGCCCAGGCTTCGGGGCTGGTGATGAGGTGCATCATGCGAAAGATCTTGCCAGGCGGATCACGGCGTCGCTGAAGCTGATCCAGAGCGCGATGGCGCACATCACGACCGTCACGCCGACGCCGACGCGAAAGTCCATCTCCAGCACATAGAGGCCGAGCACGGCCCAGATCGCGATCAGCGACATCGTCAGCCAGCGCAGCCGCACGACGCGGACCGGATGCAGCACGTGGAATGGCACGAAGGTCAGCACCACGAGTGCCGCGACCAGCAGCGTCGACCACAGCGGCGGCCAGTGCAGCAGGAACAGGTAGAACGCTGCCGCATTCCACAGTGCCGGAAAGCCGCGGAAATGATTGTCCTCCGCCTTCATGCGCAGATCGGCGAAATAGAGTGCGCTGGTGACGATGATGGCGACGCCGAGCAAGGGCGCTGCGACCGGCAGCAGCAGACCGCTGGCCACGATCGCATAGGCCGGCACGAAGACATAGGTGACGAAATCGACCACGAGGTCGAGCACATCGCCGGACCAGTTCGGCTGCACCGTCTTGACGTCGAGCCGGCGCGCGATCGGACCGTCGATCGCGTCGATGATGAGGGCAACGCCCAGCCACTGAAACATCGCCGCCCAGTGCTCGCGCACGGCCTCGAGCATCGCCAGCAGCGCGATCGCCGCGCCGAAGGCCGTGAAGATGTGCACCGAGAAGGCCGCGGCGCGGACCGCCGGTCTCGGCTTCAGGGAATCCTCTTGGGTATCCATGGCTTTTGCTATCAGAATGGGGCCGGTTTGCACATAAGCCATTGCGGCGCGCGGTCGCACAATTCGCCACAAAATCAGGGAAAAATAGCTGGGCTTGAATTTGCCGCGGAGCGTGTCAATTGTCAGTCCATGACAGACGCATCGACGCTCTTTGACGCAGCCGTGATCGGCGGCGGACCGGCCGGACTTGGCGCGGCCATTGCGCTGGCGCAGGCCGGCGCGCGGACCGCGCTGGTGGCGCGCCGCGTGCCCTATGCAGACAACCGCACCACCGCGCTGCTGGGTGCCTCCGTCGATCTGCTGGAGAGCCTCGACGTCTGGCCCCGCTGCAAGGACAAGGCAGCCGCGCTGCAGGTCATGCGGCTCGTCGACGACACCGGACGGCTGTTCCGCAGCCCCGAGGTCCGGTTCTCCTGTCACGAAATCGGGCTGGATGCTTTCGGCTACAACATCGACAACCGCTCGCTGATGCTGGCGCTGGAGGCGCGCGCGACTGAGCTGCCCAAGGTCGTCCGGTTCGACGACGAGGCCGAAAGCGTCGTGATCGAAGCCGACGACGTTGCGATCCGCACGGCGTCCGCGCAATTCCTTTCGGCCCGGCTCGTGGTCGGCGCCGACGGCCGGCATTCGCTGTGCCGCGAAGCCGCCGGCATCGCGGTGACCCGGCGCGAATTGAACCAGACTGCGCTGACCTTCAACGTCGGCCATGCCCGCCCCCACCGCAACGTCTCGACCGAGTTCCACACGCCGTACGGCCCCTGCGTGTTCGTGCCCCTGCCGGGTAATCGCTCCAGCATCGTGTGGGTCTCGGCGCCGGCGGAGGCCGAGCGGCTTCGCGGCTTGAGCGATGATGAATTGTCCGCCGCGGTCGAGAAGCAGTCGCATTCGATCTTGGGACGCATGACGGTCGAGCCCGGCCGCAACCTGTTCGCGCTGGCGATCGAACGCCCAAGATCCTTCGGCCGCGGCCGCGTCGCGCTGGTCGGCGAAGCCGCCCATGTGGTTCCGCCGATCGGCGCCCAAGGCCTCAACCTTGGCCTTCGCGATGCCGCCGACATCGCCAGGCTCGCCGGCGAGACCATCGCGTCGGGTGAGGACCCCGGCGCGGATGAGGTGCTCAAGCGCTACGATCGGGCCCGGCGGCCTGACATCTTGAGCCGGACCTTCGCGATCGACATCGCCAATCGCTCTTTGCTCAACGACTTCCTGCCGCTCCAGCCGGTCCGCGCCGTCGGCATGCACCTGTTAGGCGCCATCGGCCCGCTCCGGCGCTTTGCGATGCGCGAGGGGCTGACGCCGACCTGGCGAAGGTAGCTTGGCGAGCGTTTCCTAAGGAAACGCCAGCCGCCCCGTCTGGATCGCCCACATCACGCTGGTCAGCGTGATCACCGACGCGAAGGTGCCGAGCAGCACCGCGACGGAGGCGGATTCGATCCAGGCATCGTTCTGCCGGGCGATCACGAACACGTTCAGCGCCGGTGGCAGCGAGGCCATCAGCACCGCGGTCGCGGCCCAGGGCTGCGCGAACGGGCCGAACGCCAGCATCAGGCCGAACGCCGTGAGCGGATGGATCAGGAGTTTTATCGCGATCACGCCGGGCACCTCCCAGGGCACGCGGTCGAATGGACGCAGCGCCACCGTCACGCCGAGCACGAACAGCGCGGTCGGCGCGGCTGCGTTCTGGAGGAAGGTGATGGTGCGGTCGAGCACAACCGGCAGCTCGATATGGAGCGCGGCTACGGCCGCGCCGAAGCACGCCGACATGATCAGCGGGTTGAGCACGATCTGCTTCAGCACCACGCCGACGGCATGCACCAGCGAGGGATGCTCGCGGTCGGAGAGCTCGATCAAGAGCGGCACGATCGTGAACAGGAAGATGCTGTCGCAGCAGAAGATCAGCGCGGTCGGCGCCGCCGCCTTGGTCCCGAGCACCGCGAGCGCCAGTCCAGGACCCATGTAGCCGATGTTGCCGTAGCCGCCGGACAGGCCTGCAAGCGTCGCCTCGCGTAGCGTGAGGCGGCCCAGGACCTTGCCGACGACCAGCGCCAGGGTGAAGGCCGCGACCGTCGACAGCGTCGTCGCCACCAGGAACGGCGGGTTGTTCAATTCCGCGAATGGCGTCTTCGACATGATCGCGAACAGCAGCGCCGGCAGCGACACGTAGAGCAGGAAGAAGTTCATCCAGGCGAGGCCCGATTCCGGCAGCGATTTGACCTTGCCGCAGGCGAACCCGACGAAGATCAGGCCGAAATAAGGTAGAGCCAGATTGAGGATATCGACCATTGATGAAGTGTTTTCTAAAGACTTGGGGGCTATCCGCCCCGGAAGCGAAGGTTAATTCCGGATCAGGCCACTAGCATCGGCCACAATCCTGGTCTATCGACGGGGGATGATCAAAACGCGGACCGCCAAATTCCAGATCGGACAGGTCGTGCGCCATCGGATTTTCTCGTTCCGGGGCGTGATCTTCGACATCGATCCGGAATTCAACAACACCGAGGAGTGGTGGCTGTCGATCCCCGAGGACGTGCGGCCCCACAAGGACCAGCCGTTCTACCACCTGCTCGCGGAGAATGCGGAGTCCGAGTACGTTGCCTACGTCTCCGAGCAGAACCTGCTGCCCGACGAGTCCGGCGAGCCGATCCGGCATTCCCAGGTCGCCGAGATCTTCATCAAGAACAAGGACGGCGGCTATCGCCCGCGCAACCCGTCGCTGAACTGAGGTTTCGCAGCCGGCAAACGGCCAACAAAAAAGGCGCTCATCCGAGCGCCTTTTTCATATCCGGAATCCGGTCCCGATTATTTCTGACCGGCGGCCGCTGCGCCCGGAGCCGCGCCCTGCTGCTCGAGCTTCTTGCGCTGCTCGTCGGCCTTCTTCTGAAGCTCTTCCTGGAGCTTCTTCTGGTTTTCTTCGAACACCTTCGGATCGGTCGGCGGACCGTCATAGGCCTTCTGGAATTCGCCGGCGAGCGGCAGCGGCAGGGTCAGCGGCGCGCCGTTGGCATTGATGGCCTGGACAACGAGGTTCTGGCCCTTCTTCATGCTGTTGATGAGCTCGGGCGTGGCCTCGTAGTCGGACATGCAGCCGTTCTGGAAGCAGATCACATAAGGCTGCTGCAGCGGCGCGTTGCCATCGACGATGATGCGGGTGCCGTGCACGAGCTGCATGCCGAGCGGCAGCGTCACGCGCAGGATCTTCTTGGGCTCGCCTTCCGGCTCGATGATGACGGCGGCGATCACCGGCTGGCCCGACTCGATGCGGCCGTCCTTGCCGGTGAAGCAGACCTGCTTGGCATTGGCGTCCTGGCCCTTGAGGCAGAACTTGGTCCAGGGGGCGTAGATCAGCTGGATCTGCTGGTCTGCCGGCTGGGCGGCGCCCTGCTGCGCCGGAGCACCCTGCTGGGCGGGGGCCGGCTGCGCGGGCGCCTGGGCGGCCGGCGCCGGAGCCTTGGGGGCAGCCTTCGGAGCGGCTTTCGGCGTCGCCTTGGGCGCGGGCGCACCCGGAGCAGGAGCCTGGGCCTCGGCGGCAAACGGAACGACCAACGCCGTCGCCGTCAACAGGGCGAGAAGCCGCCCGCGCGGCCGGATGGACGCGGCCAAGTCATGGAAATTCATTGCGGAAAACCCTTTCTGAACGGGAAGTGCCCGAACCGCTCCGAAGCGCCGAACCTAGCCGCCTTGGGTGCGGCTCTCTCCCCGTCAATTGAGGCGGATAAGTGACGGGTTCGACGCTCTTGCGCGATTGGGTGCCTTCTTAACGTGGCCGACGAAAAGATCAATGCCGACAAGCGTCTTTGACCGCGCCTCAAGCCCCGCCTTGGCCTGCGCTCCGGGAAAATCCCTGTGATAGGATTCACGGCGACCGGTCCTCGAATCAACGTGTCCGAATGTCCATGTTCCAGTGCCTGCTCGAGGGCCTTGCTGTCCGCCTTTGCAGTCTCGCCTTCGCGCTCATCATCAGCCTGGCAGGCAGCGCGCGGGCTGAGGAAGCCCATGCCATCGCCATGCATGGCAAGCCGGCGATGCCGGCCGATTTCACCCACATGCCCTACGTCAACCCGGATGCCCCCAAGGGCGGCCGGCTGGTCTGGGGCATTCTCGGCACCTTCGACAGCCTCAATCCGTTCATCGTCAAGGGATTGGCCGTGCAGCCAATCCGCAGCTACGTCGTGGAGAGCCTGCTGGCGCGCGGCCAGGACGAGCCGTTCACGCTCTACGGCCTGCTCGCAAAGACTGTCGAGACCGACGACGAGCGGAGCTATGTCACGTTCCACCTCGATCCCCGCGCCCGCTTCTCCGACGGCCGGCCGGTAACGGCCGAAGACGTGCTGTTCTCCTGGCAGCTGCTGCGCGACCATGGGCGTCCGAACCTGCGGCAGTACTATGCCAAGGTCGCCAAGGCCTGGGCGCCCGATCCCCTCACCATCCGCTTCGATCTTACTGGCGCCAACGACCGCGAGCTGCCGCTGATCCTTGGCCTGATGCCCATCCTGCCGAAGCATGCGGTCGACGTCGCGAGCTTCGAGGAGACGACGCTGACCGGCCCCATCGGCTCGGGCCCCTACCGCGTCACGGCCGTGAAGCCCGGCGCCAGCGTCACCCTGACGCGCAACCCCGACTATTGGGGCCGCGACCTCCCCATCAATCGCGGGCTCTACAATTTCGATGAGATCAGGCTCGACTATTACCGCGAGGCCAACGGCCAGTTCGAGGCCTTCAAGCGCGGCCTCTATGATTTCCGTGTCGAGCCCGAGCCGCTGCGCTGGCACGACGGCTACGATTTTCCCGCAGCCAGAAGCGGCGAGGTGATCCGCGACACCATCAAGCCGGGCGTGCCGCAGCCTTCGGAATTCCTGGTGTTCAACACGAGGCGGCCGATCTTCGCCGACATCCGGGTGCGCCAGGCGCTGACGCTGCTGTTCGACTTCGAGCTGGTCAACCGCAACTACTTCTTCAATCTCTATTCGCGCGTCGCCGGCTATTTCGCAGGTTCCGATCTCTCCGCCTACGGCCGGGCTGCGGATGCGCGCGAGCGCGAATTGCTGAAACCCTTCGCCGCACAAATCCCGCCCGACATCATGGACGGCAGCTACCGCCTGCCCGTCACCGACGGCTCGGGGCGCGACCGCACCACTCTGCGCGCCGCGTTGAAACTCCTGTCGGAGGCCGGCTGGGATCTCGACGGAACCGTGCTGCGCAACCGCAAGACAAAAGCGCCTTTCACTTTCGAGATGCTGGTGACGACCCGCGACCAGGAGCGCATCGCGCTCGCGTTCCAGCGCGACCTCAAGCGCGCCGGCATCGAGGCCAGAGTCCGCACGGTCGATCCCGTGCAGTTCGACCAGCGCCGGCTCGCTTACGAATTCGACATGATCCAGAATCGCTGGGATCAGTCGCTCTCGCCAGGCAACGAGCAGTATTTCTATTGGGGCAGCGCCGGAGCCGACCATCCGGGGACCCGCAACTACATGGGCGCCAAGGACCCCGCGATCGAAGCCATGATCGCCGCGCTGCTGGAGGCCCGTGATCATACGGAATTCGTCTCGGCGGTGCGGGCGCTCGACCGCGCCCTGATCGCGGGCTTCTACACAATCCCCCTGTTTAACGTATCCGAGCAATGGATCGCGCGCTGGAATCGGATAGAACGGCCCGAGGCCACCGCGCTGTCCGGCTATCTGCCGGAGACCTGGTGGTCGAAGGGGCCGCCCTAGAGCCACTCAAACGAAGTGACGCCGTGAACCAGCCAGCAATATCCCCGACGCTCGACACGCTGTTTCAGCGCACGCTGCTGCGGCAGCCGCACGCGCTCGCTTTGCTCGATCCGCTCAACAAGGCCCGCGTGACCGGTCACCAGCCGCGGCGGCTGACTTATGCCGAGGCCGATACCGCCATCGAGGCGCTGTCGGCGCATTTCGTCGAATCGGGCCTGCCGGCCAATTCCGTCATCGCGATCCAGCTGCCTGCTACGGTCGAGTTCGTGCTGACCGTGCTCGCGGCCCATCGCGCCGGGCTCGTCGTCGCCGTGCTGCCGCTGCTGTGGCGCCATGCGGAGCTGACGGCCGCGCTGAATCGCACCGCGGCGCGCGCCATCGTCACCATGAGCAAGATCGACGGCGTCAGCTATGCCGACCTCGCGATGCATGCCGCCGCCGAGGCGTTCTCGATCCGCCATGTCTGCGGCTTCGGTACCGATTTGCCCGAAGGCATGGCCTCGCTCGATGACGTGCTGGCCCGCCCGCCCGGCACCACGCGCGCCGTGATCCAGGACGGCCGCAAGGCGGCGATGATCTCCTTCGACGTCACCGCGGAAGGTTTCCGCCCGGTGCCGCGGCCGCACTTCAGCCTGATCGCCGGCGGCCTTGCGATGTCGCTGGAGGCCGACATCAGGCAGGGCGCGACGGTGATGGCGGCGTTCACGCCGATGTCGTTTGCGGGCCTCGCCTCCTCGCTCGCGGTGTGGCTGCTCTCGGGCGGCACGCTGGCGCTGCATCATCCGTTCGAGAACGACGTGCTGGAGCAGCAGATCAACGCGCATGAATGCGCGGTGCTGGTCGCGCCGGCACAACTCGCGCTGCGGCTCGCCGATTCCGACCTCGCGGCACGACTGCCGACCTTACGCAACGTCATCGGCCTGTGGCGGGCACCCGAGCAAGTGGCGGCGAGCGATGCCTGGATCGCCCCGCATGCGCCGCTGACCGATGTCTACCTGTTCGGCGAGGCGGGACTGTTCGGCGCCCGCCGCGGCGAGGACGGCATGCCCGTTGCAGTGATGCCGGGGCCGCACGGCGCCCCGCGCGAGCAGTCCGGGTCCTCCATCGCCGGCGAGATCCTGCTGACGCCGAAGGGCACGCTCGGCCTGCGCGGACCGATGGTGCCGATCGCAGCCTATGCCCCGCCGCAGCCGGTCGGCGAGACGCTGACGGCGCAGCCGCCGCGCGACTATGTCGACACCGGCTACGCGGCGCGGATCGACCGCCAGAGCGGCGCGATCTGCATTACCGCCCCGCCATCCGGTCTCATGGCCGTCGGCGGCTACCGTTTCCTCTCCAACGACCTCCAGGAATGGGCGCGCCGGCTCGGCCAGGGCGCCCTGCTCACCGCGCTGCCCGACCGGCTTTCCGGCCACCGGCTCGCAGGACGAGCCCAGGACAATGCGAGGGCCCGCGAGGCGCTCAGCCAACTCGGGCTTAACCCCCTGATGGTCGAGGCTTTTCGCGACCGCTCCGGTCCGGTCTAGCCGCAGTTTCGCGCTCAGCATTGACGCTGCATTAAGGCGCCCGGACTAGATTGCGCAGCATCTGTTGCGTGATCAGAGTCTTTTGATGTCCCAGGCGGGCCCGATCCTGTTTGTGTCCAATGCCGAACGGCCGCCCTTCATTGCGGCGCTGGACGAGGCCCGGCTGTTTCCCGTGGTCGAGACGGACTGGGCCAGCGCGGCGCGCGCGGTCGAGCAGGTGCAGCCTGCCGCGGTCCTCGCCGCGATGCATGCGGGACACGAGCCGCATATGGCTGGGCTCTCCAGAAAGATCGCCGACCAATTGCCCTACGTGCCCTTCGTGGCCATGGATGCGGCGGGCACGCTGCCGCACAACGCCCTGCCCTTCACCTCGCGCGGCGGCAATTCCGATCGCCTGATCGCGCGGCTCCGCGCCGCACTGCGCGTGCGCACCCTTCATGCCACCGTGCTGCGCCGGCTGCCGGAAGCCAAAGTCACGCTGCCGGAGAGCGATCCGGCGCGCGATGCCACCGTGCTGCTGATCGGCCGCGGCGCGGCCTACCCGGCGCTCTCCGTCGCGCTCGGCGAGCGCGTCGGCGTCGTCGGCGCGCTTTCGATCGAGGCTGCGGCAAAGCATCTCAACACCCGCGACCTCGACGGCGTCGTGCTCGCCGAGGGTTTTACGGCGCGCGTGACGGATGCCTTTCTCACGGTGCTCGCCGAGGACACCCGCTTCCGCAGCCTGCCCGTGATCGTCACCGTCCACCAGCTGACCCAGACCTACGACCTGCCCAATCTCGAGCTGATCCCGGGGGAGCCGGTAAAAGTCGCCGCCAACGCGCTGCCCCTGATCCGCCAGCACGCGATGGAAGCGCAGCTGAGCCGCACGCTGCGTTCGATCGACGCCGGCGGCTGGCTCGATCCGCGCAGCGGCCTGCTCACGGTGGAAGCCTTTGCCCGCGATTTCGCCAAGGCGGTCGAGCAGACGCTGGCGCGCGGCGGCGGCCTCTCGGTCGCGCGGTTCGCCTTCGACCCCGGCAACTCCCGTGCCCAGCTCGATGCCGCGCGCATCCTCAGCCGCCTGATGCGGCAGATGGATTTTGGCGCGGCGCAGAAGGACGGCTCGGTCATCGTCGTGTTCGCGGAGACCGATTTCCGCACCGCGCACATGATCGCGCGCCGCTTGTCGGCGGTGATGCGCCACACCTCGAACGGCAAGCACGAGATGCGCAGCGATCCCGTGGTCAGCGTGGACTCGCTATCGCCGTCGGATACGGCGAGGTCGCTGCTGGCCCGGCTGTCGGCGGATGCGTCGCGCGCGGCGTCGTAGTTTTTCGCGGGTTGTCGCAACAAGCACCGTCATTGCGAGCGCAGCGAAGCAATCCAGACTGTCTCCGCGGAACGATTCTGGATTGCTTCGCCGCAAGGGCTCCTCGCAATGACGTGGCGAGAGCGTCCCCTCAAGCCGCCTTCTTGCTCTCCGCAAGCTGCGCCAGCTGGCGCATGATCTCCGTGGTGCCGGCGAGGCGCTCCTCCGGCGTCTCCCAGTCCTGCAAAAACACCACCTTCATGTCGGGCCGCACCTTGGCGGCCTGGCCATGGCTGCGGATGAAGGTCACAAGACGATCGGGATGGGCGAAGGAATTGTCGCGGAAGACGATGACAGCGCCCTTCGGGCCCGCGTCGATCTTCTCGACATTGGCTCTGCGGCAGAACGCCTTGATCGCGGCGACCTTGAACAGGTAGCGCACCTCGTCCGGCAGCACGCCGAAGCGGTCGCGCATCTCGGCGCCGAAGTTCTCGATCTCCTCCTCGGTGTCGAGATCGGCCAGACGTCGGTACAGCGACAGCCGCACCGAGAGATCGCCGACGTAATCCTCCGGGATCAGCACGGGCATGCCGATGGTGATCTGCGGCGACCAGCGGTCGGCGGCGGGCTCGGCCACGCCGGCCTTGAGGTTGACGATCGCCTCCTCCAGCATCGACTGGTAGAGCTCGAAGCCGACCTCCTTGATGTGGCCGGACTGCTCCTCGCCGAGCAGATTGCCGGCGCCGCGGATGTCGAGGTCGTGGGAGGCGAGCTGGAAGCCGGCGCCGAGCGTCTCCAGCGATTGCAGCACGGTGAGCCGGCGCTCGGCCTGCGCGGTGATCTTCTGCTGCGCCGGCAGCGTGAACAGCGCATAGGCGCGCAGCTTGGAGCGGCCGACGCGGCCGCGGAGCTGGTAGAGCTGGGCGAGGCCGAACATGTCGGCGCGGTGCACGATCAGCGTGTTGGCGTTAGGAATATCGAGGCCGGATTCCACGATCGTGGTCGACAAGAGGATGTCGAATTTGCCGTCATAGAACGCGGTCATGATGTCCTCGATCACGGCCGGTGGCATCTGCCCATGCGCGACCGCGACCTTCATCTCCGGCACGTTCTTGTCGAGGAAATCCTTGACCTCGGCGAGGTCGTCGATGCGCGGCACCACATAGAAGGCCTGGCCGCCGCGATAGCGCTCGCGCAGCAGCGCCTCACGGATCATCAGCGGATCGTGCGGGGCGACGAAGGTGCGGACCGCAAGGCGGTCGACGGGGGGCGAAGCGATGATCGAGAGCTCGCGCACGCCGGTGAGCGCCAGTTGCAAGGTGCGCGGGATCGGCGTCGCCGATAGCGTCAGCACGTGCACCTCGGCGCGCAACGCCTTCAGCCGCTCCTTGTGGCTGACGCCAAAATGCTGCTCCTCGTCGACGATGAGCAGGCCCAGATCGCGGAATTTGATGGCCTTGCCGAGCAGCGCATGGGTGCCGACGACAATGTCGACCGAGCCGTCGGCGAGGCCCTTCTTGACCTCGTTGAGCTGCTTGGTCGGGACCAGGCGCGAGGCCTGCGCGACATTGACTGGGAAGCCCTTGAAGCGCTCGCTGAACGTCCTGTAGTGCTGACGGGCCAGCAGCGTGGTCGGCACCACCACCGCGACCTGCTTGCCTTCGAGCGCGACAGCGAAGGCCGCGCGCAACGCCACCTCGGTCTTGCCGAAGCCGACGTCGCCGCAGATCAGCCGGTCCATGGGACGGCCCTTTTCGAGGTCCTTCAGCGTGGACTCGATCGCCCCCAGCTGGTCCTCGGTCTCGTCATAGGGGAAGCGCGCGCAGAACTCGTCGTAGAGGCCCGGCTGCACCGGCAGCTTCGGCGCATCGTGCAACTGCCGTTCGGCGGCAATCTTGATCAATTCGCCCGCAATCTCGCGGATGCGGTTCTTGAGCTTCGCCTTGCGGTTCTGCCAGCCGCTTCCGCCGAGTCGGTCGAGCTCGACCGTGGTCTGGTCGGAGCCGTAGCGCGACAACAGCTCGATGTTCTCGACCGGGAGGAACAGCTTCGTCTCGGCGGCATAATGCAGCTCGAGGCAGTCATGCGGCGCGCCGGCGACGTCGAGGGTCTGCAGGCCGATGAAGCGGCCGATGCCGTGGTCGACGTGGACGACGATGTCGCCGGCGGTAAGGCTCGTCACCTCCGAGATGAAATTGTCAAGCTTGCGGCTCGCCTTGCGCGGCCGCACCAGGCGGTCGCCGAGAATGTCCTGCTCGCTGATGACAGCGATCTCGTCGGTCTCGAAACCGCTCTCGAGGCCGAGCACGGCGAGCATGGTCTCGTTGCGCGGGGTCGCCTGCACCGTGCGCCAGGAGTTGACGCTGGTGGTGTGGGTCAGCTTGTGGTCGCGCAGCATCGAGGTCATGCGGTCGCGCGAGCCTTCGGTCCAAAGCGCGATCACGACCTTCTTGCGGCTAGCCTGCAAGGCCATGACGTGGCTGACCACGGACTCGAACACGTTGACCGTGGTGTCGTTGCGCTCCGGCGCGAAATCGCGGCCCTTGCGGGCGCCGGCATCGACCACGCTGCTGCCGTCAGCCGGCACCGAGAACGGCGTCAGCCGTGCCAACGGAATATCCCCCAGGCGCTTGGCCCACTCCTCGTCGGTGAGATAAAGCCTGTCAGGCGGCAGGGGCTTGTAGATGGCGCCGCCACCCGGATGCTCCATCGCATCGCGACGGGCCTCGTAATAGTCGAGGATCTGCTTGAAGCGCTCGCGGACGGCATCCTCGGCCTGCGGCTCGATGGCAACCACCGCCCCTTGCAGATAGTCGAATAGCGTGTCCATCCGGTCCTGGAACAGCGGTAGCCAGTGCTCCATGCCGGGATGGCGGCGGCCCTCGCTGACGGCTTCGTACAAGGAATCGTCGCGCTCGGGCGCGCCGAACTCGGCGACATAGCCCATGCGGAATCTGCGGATCGTGTCGGTGACGAGCTGGAATTCCGAAACCGGCACGAGATCGAGCGAACGCATGTCGAGCAGCGTGCGCTGGGTCTCGGCGTCGAAGGAACGGATCGATTCCAGGCTGTCGCCGAAGAAGTCGAACCGGACCGGCTGTTCGAGTCCGGCCGGGAAGAGATCGAGAATGCCGCCGCGGACGGCGTATTCGCCGGGCTCGCGCACGGTCGAGGAGCGGTTGTAGCCGTTATGCTCGAGCCATGCGACGATGGTGTCCATCGGCACCACATTGCCGGGTGCGACCGACAGCGCCTGCGCCGCAACGAGCTCGCGCGCGGGCACGCGCTGCACCACGGCATTCACCGTGGTCAGCACGATCAGCGGCTTGTCGCTGCCGGTGAGCGAGGCGAGCCTTGCCAGGGTGGTGAGGCGTTGCGCCAGAATGCCGCCATGCGGCGAGACGCGGTCATAGGGCTGGCAGTCCCAGGCCGGGAAGGTCAGCACCGGCAGATCCGGCGCGAAGAATCTGAGCGCCCGTTCGAGCTGCTGCATCCGCGCGCCGTCGCGGCAGACCACGGCAAGGCTCACGGCCGGCTTCTTCGGCCGCGCCGCGATGGCCCGGGCGAGATCGGAGACGATCAGGCCCTCGGCGCCCTCGGCGACATTGGCAAGCGTCAGCGCGCGGCCGGGCGTGAGCAGCTCGGCCGGCGATTTCATCCCCGGCTTCATGCGTTGCCGTCCGCGACCGGAAACGCCTTGATGCGCGCGAAGATCGCGCCGGTGACGTCGGCCGGCAGCACCTTGTCACCAGTGATGGCGGCATACAGATCGGGATCGTTGACCTCGAGCAGGGTCTCGAGCTCGGTGAGCTCGGTATCGGACAGCTTGCCGATCTCGGCGTCCGCGAAGCGGCCGAGGATCAGGTCCATCTCGCGCGTGCCGCGGTGCCAGCAGCGGAACAGGAGCCGCTTGCGGCGGTCGTCCAGGCCGTTGCTCGATCGTGTCGTTCCCGTCATGTCTCAAATCCAGTCAAACGCAGAAAGCCCGGACGTGCCGGGCCGGGCTGATATAGCTACTGGAACTGCGCGTGTCAGCCCTCGATTTGTCATGGCCCCCCGTCCGCACGCGGACAGGAAAAAAGCCGTGGATGCCCGGCACAAAGCCGGGCAAGACGAGCCGAAACGATCCTAGATTCGCCTCCATGCGCCCCAGCCTGCTCAATCCGCTGTTTGCACCCGTGACCAGCCTCTCTGGCGTCGGTCCGAAGCAGGAGAAGCTGCTGCAGTATCTGCTCAGCCGGAGCGAGACGCCGCGGCTGGTCGATCTGCTCTTGCATCTGCCGAGCCAGGTGATCGACCGCCGCGCCCGGCCGAAGGTCCGCGACGCGGCCCAGGGAACCATGGTGACGCTGGAGGTCACCGTCGATCGCCACCGCCCGCCTCCGCCGCGCAATTCGCGCGCGCCGTACCTCGTCTATGCCAGCGACGATACCGGCGACGTCGTGCTGACCTTCTTCCGCGCCAAGCCCGGCTATGTCGAGAAGCTGCTGCCCGTCGGCGAGAAGCGCTACGTCTCCGGCACGCTGCAGATGTACGACGGCATCGCCCAGATCGTGCATCCCGACCGCGTGCTCGACGAGGAGGCGATCTCAAAACTCTCGGGCATCGATCCCGTCTATCCGCTGACGGAGGGCCTCGCGCTCGGCTCGCTCCGCCGCGCGATCGCGCAGGCGTTGCAGAAGCTGCCGACCCTGCCGGAGTGGATCAGCCCGGACGTGCTGCGGCGCTGCAATTTTCCGCCCATAGCGGACGCGCTCAACCGCGTGCACCAGCCTGTCGAGCTCACGGACATCTTGCCGGACCAGCCGTTCTGGTCCCGCCTCGCCTTCGACGAGTTGCTCGCCGGCCAGCTCGCGCTCGCCCTGATCCGCGCGCAACTGCGCCGTCCCGCCGGCGTGCGCAATGCCGGCGACGGGCAGCTGCGCAACAAGATCATCGACGCCCTGCCCTATGCGCTCACGCCCTCCCAGCGCAGCGCCGCAGCCGCCATCGCCGAGGACCTGAAGCAGCCGGTGCGCATGCTGCGCCTGCTCCAGGGCGACGTCGGCTCGGGCAAGACCGTGGTCGCGCTGCTCGCAGCCGCTGCCGTGGCCGAAGTCGGCAAGCAGGCCGCGCTGATGGCGCCGACCGAAATTCTGGCGCGCCAGCACATCAAGACCATCGCGCCGCTCGCCGAACGCGCGGGCATGCGGGTCGCCATTCTCACCGGCCGAGAGAAGGGCAAGGAGCGGCGCGAGCTGTTGGCGCAACTTGAAGCAGGCGAGATCGATCTCCTCGTCGGCACCCATGCGCTGATCCAGGACCACGTGATCTTCCGCGATCTGGCGCTTGCCGTCGTCGACGAGCAGCACCGCTTTGGCGTGCGCGAACGCCTCGCGCTGACCTCGAAGGGCGAAGCGGTCGACGTGCTGGTGCTGAGCGCAACCCCGATCCCGCGCACGCTGGTGCTGACCTATTTCGGCGACATGGACATCTCGGAGCTGCGTGAGAAGCCCGCCGGACGGCAGCCGATCGATACCCGCGCCGTCGCCATGAGCCGGCTCGGCGAGGTCATCGACGGCGTCGGCCGCGCGCTCGACTCCGGCAAGCTGGTGTACTGGATCTGCCCGCTGGTCGAGGAATCCGAAGCGGAGGGCACCGAGCACCTGACCAACGCGACCAAACGTTTCGAGAGCCTGCAAAAGCGCTTTGGCGACCGCGTCGGCCTCGTCCACGGCCAGATGAAGGGCGCCGAGAAGGACCGCGTGATGGGTCAGTTCGCCGCCCACGAGATTGGGCTGCTGGTCGCGACCACCGTGGTCGAGGTCGGCGTCGACGTGCCGGCCGCAACGATCATGGTGATCGAGAACGCCGAACGCTTTGGCCTCGCCCAGCTGCACCAGCTGCGCGGCCGCATCGGCCGCGGCTCGGAGGCCTCGACCTGCATTCTGCTCTATAGCGAGCCGCTCGGCGAGATGTCGAAGGCGCGGCTGAAAGTGATCCGCGAGACCACCGACGGCTTTCGCATCGCCGAGGAGGACCTGAAGCTGCGCGGCGAAGGCGACGTGCTCGGCGTGCGCCAGAGCGGCCTGCCCGGCTACCGCATCGCGCGCCCGGAGGTGCACGGCCAGCTCATCGCCCAGGCCAGAGACGAGGCGCTGCGGATCCTGAAGGACGATCCGAAGCTGAAGGGCGAGCGCGGCGAAGCGCTGCGGTGCCTGCTGTACCTTTACGAACGGGATGAGGCGATCCCGCTGATCGGGGCCGGCTAGCTGGAGCACGCTACGCTCGCAATGACGATGTGGGTGGAGCTCGGCACGCGTCGATGGAATCGGCCCGTGGCAACGCCGCTCACCCCGCATGTGCGCGCAAGAACCTGCCGTGCTCGGCTTCAGTCGCATCGTTGGCTGGGAACATGCACTCGAGCCGCAGCTCTTCAGCCGTCACGGTCTGCGGCGTCCCGACCGTCGTGATCAGGGAGAAATAGTCGAGCATCACGCCGTCCTTGACGAAGCTGAGCGGGATCATCGGCATCGCGTCCGAGGCCGATGGCGCGCGCCATTCCGGCTTCACGCCGGGGTATCGCGACAGCTCTTCCAGCAGCGCTTTCGTCCGGATATCGATGACGTGCCCGACCGCCTCGCGATGGACACGCGCAAGCAGGCTGCGGGCGGTCTGCGGCCAGTTCGCGATGAAGGGGCGCATCCCCTCCGGATCGAACATGAGATGCAGCAGGTTTCGCGGGCTCGGCCGCGCCGACAGGTCGATGAAGCAGTTGAACAGACGCGGCGCGGCCTCGTTGGTCATCAGCACGTTCCAGCGGCGGTCCATGACGATGGCCGGAAACGGTTCGTGCTGATGCAGCATCCGTTGCAGGGCGCGATTGATGCTGGTCATGGCAGACGTGCCCAGCGCGGGATCGGAATAGGACGGGGCGTAGCCTGCGGCCAGCAGCAATTCGTTTCGCTCGCGCAAGGGCACGTCGAGGGCCTGGGCAAGATCGAGCAGCATCTGGCGGCTCGGGATGCTGCGACCGCTCTCGACGAAGCTGATGTGCTTTTGCGAGACGCCGGCATCGAAAGACAAATCGAGCTGCGTCTTGCCGCGAATGTCCCGCCATCGACGCAGCAGCGCGCCCGCGGACGTCGCGCGTGTCTTGAGGGCGCTGGCTGTGACTTTCATTGTCGAACGATCCTTCGATGCTGCCGCGTCGTCGACGCGCGGGCGCCGGTGCCCCGGGATCGCCCCGAGGCACCATTTGGGTCGCCAATGGCGGACAATCAACCGAAGGCGACCGGACCGACGGCCCCGACCCAGTGCTTCACCTTGGTCTCGTCCCGCTCGTCCATGTAGAAGAAATGCATCATCGTCGGATGCACCGCCTTCATCGAGGGATCGTCGGGCCTCATGTCCACGACACCGCGAAACACCTTCAGAGTGCCGGCATCCCAATATTCGGTGACGTGATGCAGCGCCGTGAAACCGGTGTCGATGAAAGCCTTCAGATTGGCGCGGATCGCTTCCCGCCCCTTCCAGTCGGCGACGCCGAGATTGCAGACCGCATCCTCCGCAAAGCAATCGAACCCCTGTCCAAACGTCTTGTCGTCGATCTCCTTCCA
The DNA here is from genome assembly GCF_016616235.1 of Bradyrhizobium diazoefficiens. Lineage (NCBI taxonomy): Bacteria > Pseudomonadati > Pseudomonadota > Alphaproteobacteria > Hyphomicrobiales > Nitrobacteraceae > Bradyrhizobium > Bradyrhizobium diazoefficiens. The sequence continues at coordinate 4,078,351 of NZ_CP067100.1, read as the reverse complement.
CATATCGAGCAGCCATTGCGGTGGCTCCTTCTTCGTGAACACGACTTGCATTCTTCTCTCCTCATGCGGTGATACGCGTCCGACCGGAGGCTCATGGGCGCCCCGGCGGAGGATGAGCGGGAGACTAGTCGGGCTGCGGATTGGCTCAATTACACGCGAGGTAATAAGCGGGCCGCGAAGGCGCGCTCTTTCACCGAGCCTCACTCTGTGAAATCCTGCTTCCATGCGCCGGATCATCGTCGTTGGCTCCCAGGGGAGCGGAAAGACGAGTCTCGCCCTGAGGCTTGGGCGAAAGCTCGGATTGCCCGTGGTGCATCTCGACGTGCTGTACTGGCGGCCGGGCTGGACGCCTTCGGACACAGCAGGTTTTCGGGCACGCGTCACTGATGCGACCGCGGGCGATGCCTGGGTCGTTGACGGCAGCTTCTCGGGTCTCGTCTTCGACATCACGATCGCACGCGCTGACGTTCTTGTTGTGATCGACCGCCCGCGCTGGGTCTGCCAGTGGCGCATTCTCTGGCGCTCCGCCTTCGGTCGCGACAACGGCCGGCCCGATTTGCCGGACGGGTGCCTGGAACAGTTCGACTGGAAGCTGATGAAGGAGGCGTGGCGCTACGATGTCGAGCGCGTGCCCGTCATCGAGGCCGAGCGGCTCCAGTATGGCCCGGATGTTCCGGTCGTGCGTTTGAGGCGCGACCGGGACATTCAGGGCTTTGTGGAGTCCGTTTCAGTGCAAGGCGAGTGAAACTGGCCGATCAGGGATTCTTCGCGATCCGCGCGGCAAACGCCTTCAGCAATTCCGCATCCACCGCCTCGCCATTTGCGTCTGCGGCGAGATGCTCGAACCAGCGCGCAAAGCCCTCGTAGATCTGGCTGGCCGGATGATCGGCGCCGAGAAAGCCGGAAATCTCCCGCATCTCCGCAACCCAGCGATAGGCCTTCGGGATCATGTCCGGCAGCGCGACCTCGAGCCGCGCCAGGATGGCGGGCTGGCTCAGCGCCAGCTCGTCGCGCAGCGCGTCCGCCGCGCCTGCTTTCGTGGCCGCAACCACCATGGCCGAGCCGATGCCGGCGAGGCCCTTGACGATGCCGGCATAGGACATCTTCAGCGCCGACGCCGCGCCGACCGGGCCCTCGACGATGCGCACGTCGAGACCGAGGTCCTTCAGCACCGCGACGTCCCTGGCGTGCTCGCCGGACATGTAGAAGGCCGGACTCTTGCCGCCGGGCTGCGGCGGAAACCCGATGATGCCGCCATCGACGAACGGCGCCTGCGCCGAGCCGATGATCTCCTCGATCCGCATCACGGTGTCGACATTGACGGCATTGCAGTCGACCACGACCGGCTTCTTCTCGCGCCGGACGATCAGCGCCGCCAGCCGCTCCGCCAGCGCCACCGCCTCGCCCGGCGGCACGATCGAGAGGATGATGTCGGCCTCCGCGATCGCCTCGTCCTCGGCACCGACCATGCCGGCGTCCGCGGCGCGTTTCAGCGTGGCTTCGCTTCGTCCCTTCAACGACGTCAGGACGCGGGCGCCGTTCTCGCTGAGGCGGCGGGCCACGGCGCTGCCCATGGCACCGGGCGCGAGGATCGCTATGGTTTTGGACATCGTGCACTCCGGATCGCGTTCCAAGCGAGGCGTTTCGCTCAACCGGAAGAATAGCAGAGGACGAAAGCTCTTGCGTGAACGCGGCCACCCAGCACGGGAATGGCCTACTCCGCCTTCGCAGGCGCGGGCTGGAGCGTGGAGGCATTGGCGATGCGCGCCGCATTCGCCATGCCCGCGAGCGCAGCGGCCTTCTTCGGATCGGGCGCCGAGCCCGGCTGCACCACGCCGGCCGACATGATCAGGGTCGCAGCGTCCTCGGCGGTGAGATCGACTTCGATGATCTTGCTCTTGGGCACATAGAAAAAGAAGCCGGTGGTCGGGTTCGGCGAGCACGGCAGAAACACCGAGACATGTTCCTCCTGTCCCGGCAGGCTGCGCGCGATGTCCTCGTTCGGCGACTGCGAGATCAGCACGATCGACCACATGCCCGGCGAGGGAAACTCGACCAGGCCGACCTTGCGGAAGCTCGAGCCCTTGCCCGAGAACAGCGTCTCGAACACCTGCTTCAGGCCCCGATAGATCGCGCGTACCGCCGGGATCCGGCCGAGGAAGGTCTCGCCGACATCGACCAGCGTCCGGCCGATCAGGTTGGCGGCGAGGAAGCCGACCAACGTCAGCGTGAAGAATGCGACAATCAGTCCCCAGCCGGGAACGCCGTAAGGCAGATAGGTTTCGGGCCGGTAGGCCAGCGGCACGAACGGCCGCACCACGCCATCGACCCAGGTCACGAACCACCAGACCAGATAGAGGGTGATCGCGATCGGCCCCGTCACAACGAGGCCCGTCAGGAAATATCTCCGGAAACGGCCCATGAGGCCGGTATGCGGCTCCGGTACGGGATCAAGAGGCGCAGGCACGTCGTCGCGGGTGGTCATTCGGGTTCCAGGTCGGTCGCAGCACACAAGCTAGGGGCTTCTAGCAGGTTTTGGAAGAGCGCGGCCTGGTCCGTTCTGCCTATTCCACCGTCACCGATTTCGCGAGGTTGCGCGGCTGGTCGACGTCGGTCCCCATCACGACCGCGGTGTGATAGGCGAGCAGCTGCACGGGCACGGCATAGACCATCGGCGTGAACGCCGCCGCCATGTCGGGCATGACGATGGTGACGAGCGACTCGACCGTTGCTTCCTCCGCACCCTTGGCGTCCGTCATCAGGATGATGTTGCCGCCGCGGGCGGCGACCTCCTGCATGTTGGAGACGGTCTTCTCGAACACGCGGTCATGGGGCGCAATGACGACGACCGGCATGGTCTCATCGATCAGCGCGATCGGCCCGTGCTTGAGCTCGCCGGCGGCATAGCCTTCGGCATGGATGTAGGAGATCTCCTTCAGCTTCAGCGCGCCTTCCAGCGCGAGCGGGAAGCTGGTGCCGCGGCCGAGATAGAGCACGTCGCGCGACTTGGCGATCCTGTGCGCGAGCTTCTCGATCTGAAGCTCGGTGGTGAGCGCATCCGCCATCAGGCGCGGGATCTCGACGAGGCCATGGACCAGCTTGATCTCGTCCTCGTCGGACAACTCGCCTCTAGCCTTGCCGGCCGCAATCGCAAGGTTCGCCAGCACCATCAGCTGACACGTGAAGGCCTTGGTCGAAGCGACCCCGATCTCGGGGCCGGCCAGCGTTTGCAGCACGGTCTCGCTTTCGCGCGCGATGGTCGAGGTCGGCACGTTGACGACGGCAATGGTATGCGCGCCTTCGGCCTTGGCGTAGCGCAGTGCGGCCAGCGTGTCGGCAGTCTCGCCGGATTGCGAGATGAAGATCGCGAGATCGCCCTTGCGCAGCGGCGCCTCGCGGTAGCGGAATTCGGAGGCGACGTCGACCTCGACCGGCAGGCGCGCGAAGCGCTCGAACCAGTATTTTGCAACGATGCCGGCGTAGCTCGCGGTGCCGCAAGCGGTGATGTTGATGCGCTGGATGGTCTTGAAGTCGAACGGCAGCTTGACCGGCAGCGAGACCCGCTCGGTCGCCATGTCGACATAGCGCGCCAGCGTATGGCCGACCACTTCCGGCTGCTCGTGGATCTCCTTCGCCATGAAGTGGCGGTAATTGGCCTTGTCGACCAGCGAGGTCGATGCGGCGTGCTTGATCTTGTCGCGCTGGACGGCGTTTCCGTCCTTGTCGAAGATTGTGGCGCTGTTGCGGGTCAGCACGACCCAGTCGCCGTCCTCGAGATAGCTGATCGTGTCGGTGAACGGGCCGAGCGCGATGGCGTCGGAGCCGAGATACATCTCGCCGTCACCATAGCCGATCGCGAGCGGCGGGCCGTTGCGAGCGCCGATCATGAGGTCGTCGTCGCCGGCGAAGATGAAGCCGAGCGCGAAAGCACCCCGCAACCGCCCCAGCGCCAGCTTCACCGCTTCCACCGGCTTGTTGCCGCCGGTCAAGAGAGCGTCGACGAGATGCAGCACGATCTCGGTGTCGGTCTCGGTGTGGAACACCGTGCCCTTCTTCTCGAGCTCCTCGCGCACCTCGCGGAAATTCTCGATGATGCCGTTGTGAACGACGGCAACACGCTCGGTCGCATGCGGGTGGGCGTTGTTGACCGTCGGCTTGCCATGGGTGGCCCAGCGGGTGTGGCCGATGCCGGTCGTGCCCTTCAGCGGCTCGGCCTCCAGCCGCTTCTCCAGGTTCTTCAGCTTGCCCTCGGCGCGGCGGCGCTCGAGACGCTTGCCTTCGAGTGTGGCGACGCCCGCGGAGTCATAGCCGCGATATTCGAGACGTTTGAGCGAATCCACCAATTGCTCTGCAACCGGCTCGCGCCCGAGAATGCCGACAATCCCGCACATGCGGACCACTATCCCCCAAATCGTCGAAAAATCGCCTAAACGACGCGCCCGGTTTTTAGCGAAGTTCCCTGGGAACCAGATACTCAATAATTATGACGAATTGCGACAGCAGCCGATGACGGCGCGTCGTGCGCCTGCGTCGATGTGGCCGGCCCTTAAACCGCGCGCATTAACTCCTTGTCAATAAGTTTGGCCAACGATTCCGGCCCAGGAGAGTGCGGCCATGAAGGGCTCAGCCGACCGCAAGGGTCTGTCGTCGAGGTATGTGCAGGCGAGCGAGACCTCGGGCACGCACCTCGCCCATTGGCCGCCGCCCCTGCGCGGCAAGGAAAGCAAGCCGGTCTTCGTCAAGCATGTGCAAGGCGAACCGGCCAAGCGCGCCAAGCCGCGCGGCTGGCGCCTGACCCGCGCCATCTTCTCCGAGTTCGCCGACGAGGAATAGCGCGGTCTATTTCTCCGGCTTCTTGCCGCCGGTCTTCATCTCGCGATAGCGCGCAGCGCCGCCTTCCCGGATGGTCTGCTGGTTGCGCTCCAGCGCCATGGCATCGTCAGGCACATCGCGGGTGATCACCGAGCCGGAGCCGATATAGGCGCCGTTGCCGATTCTGACCGGAGCCACCAGCGAGGAATTGGTGCCGACGAATGCGCCCTGCCCGATGACCGTCTTGTGCTTCTTGAAGCCATCATAGTTGCACGTGATGGTGCCGGCGCCGATGTTGGAATTGGCGCCGACGGTGGCATCGCCAATGTAGGAGAGATGGTTGACCTTGACGCCGGCCTCCAGCGTTGCTGCTTTCGTCTCCACGAAATTGCCGATGCGCGCGCCGTCGCCGAGCGAAGTGCCGGGGCGAAGCCGCGCATAGGGACCGATCGAGACATTCTTGCCGAGCGTGGTCTGCACGATATGCGAGAACGAGTGGATCACCGTGCCATCGGCGATCGACACGCCGGGCCCGATCACCACGAACGGTTCGATGGTGACGTCCTTGCCGAACATTGTGTCCGCGGACAGGTACACGGTCTCGGGCGCGATCAGCGTGACGCCGGCCTCCATCGCCGCTTTGCGCAGCCGCGCCTGCATCACCGCTTCGGCTTCGGCGAGCTGCGCCTTGGTGTTGATGCCGCGCACCTCGTCTTCGCTGGTCTCGATCACGACGGACTCCCATCCCTGCTTGCGAACGATGCCGACTGCGTCGGTGAGATAATATTCGCCCTTGGAATTGGCATTGCCGATCTGCCCGAGAATGTCGAGCGCGCGGCGGCCGTCGATCGCCATCACGCCGGCATTGCACAGATTGATCTTGCGCTCGGCGTCGTTGGCGTCGGCCTGCTCGCGAATCGCGACCAGGCGCTCGCCCTCGACGATGAAGCGGCCGTAGCCGGTGGGATCGGTGGCGCGGAACCCGAGGGCGGCGATTGCAGCGCCCCTGGCCAGCGGCGTACGCAGCCGCGCGAACGTCTCGGCCGAGATCAGCGGCGTGTCGCCGAATGCGATCAGCAGGTCGTCGGCGCCCTGGGCAATCGCCTCGCGCGCCGCCAGCACCGCATGTGCGGTGCCGAGGCGCTCGGCCTGCACGAAGGTGAGCGCATCGGGCCTGATGCGCCTCGCCTCGTCCGCGACCGCCTGATGGTCGGGACCGATCACGACGGCGAGCGCGGTGCCGGTTCCCTTGGGCGCGGCAGCGAGCACATAGGCGAGCAGCGCCTGATGCGCGACCGGATGCAGCACTTTCGGCAGACTCGATCGCATGCGCGTGCCCTCGCCGGCGGCGAGCACGATCGTGAGGCTTGAACGGGCGGTCATCGAAATCCTGTCAAATATGGCCGAATCAATTGCGCGACGGGTGGCGAGCCGCCCTGATGGACTGCCCGCCTTGCTACCCCCGCAAACGCCCGGAATTCAAGTGCGACAGGGTTTTCCTGTTAATGTTCCCTATTGATTCGGGGACGCCTGACAGGGCTGGGCACTTAAACTTCATGGCAAAGGATTCCGACCCACTGGCGGACGCCTTCGGCACCAAGGAGACCGGCGGGCTGTTCTCCGGACTTCTGGCCGAGGAAAGCGCAGTCGACCGCCGCTTGATGTGGCGGCTGGGCACATGGGCCGCGACAGCAGTTGGCGCCGTGGTGATGGCCGTGATGGCCAACCAGGCCCAGCTCGGCTGGCGGCGTGATCAGGTCGCCTCCGCCGATCTCGCGCGCCAGGCCGACCGCCTCCAGATGCTGACCAGGGAGAGCCAGGCTGAGGCGCGCCGGCTCGCCGCCGCCATCGAAACCCTGAACTCCGATCGCGACCGGCTCTATTCGCGCGTCACCGTGCTGGAGCAAGGACTCGATTCCGTCACCGGCGCCATCGCCAAACAGACCGCCGCGACGCCGCAGGCCGCAAAGCCGCAGGATGCAGCGCCCGCGGCCCCCAGTGTCGCGCCGGTCGCCTCGACGCCGGCCCCCAGTGACAAGCCACGCGCCGAGGCGTCAAGGGACTCCTCGAAGGACACTCAGAAGGACGCTGCCAAGGATACTGTCAAGGATACTGTCAAGGAGCCGGCAAGCCCGCCGCCGCAGACCGCGGCCGCCGCCTCGCTGGTACAGCAGTCGCCAGCAACGAACTCGGCGCTGCCGGCCATCCCGCTCGTGCCGTCGAAATCGATCATGGCGCCGCCCGATCCGGCCGCATCGAAATTGATTCAGCCCGAGACCAGCGAAAAGGCCGCCGAGAAGAAGGCCGAGCCGACACCTGCCCCGACCGAAGTCGCGAGCGCGTCAGCCAAGCCACCGGAAGCCACCGAAAGCGAAGCCCCCGCAATCGCGGTCCAGCAGACGCGCTTTGCGATCGACCTCGGCGGCGCCAATTCGATCGACGGCCTGCGCGCGCTCTGGCGCGGCGTCACCAAGACGAACCCGGAGATTGCGGGCCTGCGGCCGATTATCATGATCAAGGAAGGCAGCACGGGCCTTGGCATGCAGCTGCGCCTGGGGGCGGGCCCGCTGATCAACGCCGCCGCCGCCGCGAAACTCTGCGCGGGCCTTACCGAGAACGAGCGTCATTGCGAGACGACCGTGTTCGATGGCCAGCGGCTGTCGATGCGCGGCGGCCAGGAGAAGAGTCAGGACAAGGGTCAGGACAAGTCGCAGGACCGGGTTCAGGAGAAGACCTCAGAAAAGAACCAGGACTCGGCCCCGCAAGCCGAGACCGCCCCGGCGCCCGCGCCCAGCGCAAAGCCGGACAAGCACCGCCGCAGCTACTCCTCAAAACGCTCATCAAAGCGCGAGGAACCCGCGCCTGTTCCCGCGCCCCAGCAGCCGGCGCCGGCCAAGCCGGAGACGGCGACAGCCGGATCGACGCTGTCGTCGTTCTTCAGGCGCTAGCGTTCGATAGCTGCGGCCAGTTGCAGGCTGTCTAGCCTCTCCCGCAAGCCGTAGCGCTCATTTGCAAGATCCGGGCCTCTAAATGCGATGAAGCAAGCCGACAGGCGAAACCACGCAGGACGAGCGAATTCAGACTTCCGGGCGAGCTGGAATCAAGGCTGACTGCTCAACCTTTCGCCTGGTGGCAAGCCGGCGGCCAATGCTGATTGCAGGTTGCTCAATTGCCACGTGGGCCAGCCAAGCCAAGGCCACCGAGACGGCATAATCGGCCAAAAAGATAGTCAGAAAAGTAGCGTCGACGTGGAGCTTCTGCAGCACGCCTTGAACAAGATTGCTGGCCAATGTCTGCAAAAGATAGATCGCGTAGGTCAGCGTCCCGAGCCAAACCAGAGGAGGAAGCGCTAGAAAGCGAGCTAGTCCTTGCTCTCGGTCAAACCAGACGCTCACAATCAGAAGCGAGACACTGGCCGAAAGCCCCAAGTGCCAATATACGCTCGGCGCCATGATGAGCCCCCCGTACATCACCACCGTCATTCCGAGTGATATCCAGCCGATCGGGATATTCCTGAAAACGGTCGCGTATGGCGAGCTATTGAGCCAGATCGCCATCCCAGCCCCTACACTTAGGCCAAAATAGCCCCGAATGAGATAGTCATTCGTTCCGAACAAACCGAACAGCGCGCCAATCACAATGAACGCGCCGACCACGGCAACCCCGGTGAACCGTGCAGCCAAGAACAGCATCAGCGGCCAAATGACGTAGAATTTTTCCTCTATGCCCAGTGTCCAGGCGTGTCCGAAGATGACGCCGGCATTGTCGGGACGGTACTCGGAATTGAAGGTGACAAGGTAGAGCGCTGCAGTTCGAAGCTCGTCGAGCTTCGCAGAATTCGCCGTCAGGAAGTACACGGCAACTGCCGCGCCGGTGTAAATACCGATAGTCAGATAATAAAGCGGCACGATTCTGAAGATCCTTCGCAGATAAAAGGCTCTCAGATCTATCCGTCCTTTTCTTCGCTCCTCAAGAAGGAGCCAGGTTATCAGCCAGCCACTCAATGGAAAGAAGGCGTCCACCCCAACGGTGCCGTCGACGAACCATGGCCTGCCAGCGGCTGGGATATGGTTCAACACCGTAAAGATGATGCAAAACGTGCGAATGCCGTCGAGCTGCGGACAATATTTGTTACTTGTCACTAGCAATACCAATCAAAAGAGCGAAACCGCGGCAATATCGGCTGTAACCCCATGACGATATAAGTACGATATAACGCCGATATAACGAGCTCCAACGGTCTCAAGAATGGCAGATATCCGCTTGCAGTCAGCCTCGATCGTGCCGGTTGGCCGGCGCATAACTTGATCCGGACTAACAACCAAAAATAGCACCGCGGAAAACTACCTAAACCCGCTCCGACGAAGGTTACAGCAGGATTCCCCGTTGCCCTCTGCCGTCTTCCCGATCATATTGCCCCCATGACAAAAAAGCCCTTCCGCCTCACGCCCTACCAGGTGCAGTTCCTGCTCGTCGTCGGCTTCGCCTCGGTCGGCTATGCGCTCTATCTGCGCTATCTCGGGATCGAGCTCTCGAGCGTCGCGCTCGCCTGCGACGCCGGCCTGCAGACGCTGATCTGCAAGGCGCGCTCGGTCGCGACCGTGCTGTTCAAGAATTCGGTATTCGGGATCGTCGCGCTGGTGGTGGCGACGCTGAACCTGATGCGGCCGTCGATCGTGCTGCTCACCGTCGGCATCATCGCCGCGGGCCTTGGCATCGTGCTCTACAATGTCGTGCTGTCGGGCCTTGCGATCGGCCTGCTCATTCTTGGATTTGCTCGGCCCGCGCCCGCCACAGCGTGAGCGCGAACAACAGATAGATCGCGCAGGTCCACAGCGACTGCCAGTTGTCGCGGCCCTCGTTGAACAGCACGAAGACCGCCGACAGCGCGAGCACGCCCGCGAACACGGCTTCCGCAATCGGACGCTGGCCGATCTGCGGCCGGTTCAGCATCAGCAGCGCGAACGGCACCACTGCCATCGTCAACGCGGCGTAGGGGAAATCCTTGTAGCGCGGGTCGAACACGAAGCCGAGCGCGGTCTGCGCCGCGATCACCGCGGTCACCGCCAGAGTGAGGCCGAGCACCGCCGTCAACTTCGACCATTTCCGCCCCTCGCGCGGACCGAGCAGATCGAGGAAGGTCGGCAAGCTCCGGCCGATCACCATCGCCTGCGCGCAGAAGATCGGCGACAGGATGCCGGCGAGCAGCAGCGTGCCCCAGAGCAGCCAGCCGCCGATGCCGTAGCTCTCATAGTACATCTTGTCGGCGCCGATCCCGAGCAGGATGCCCGCCGACGTCGCCGAGATGGCAACGCCAAGCCAGGCCGTGACGCGCGGCGTCCAGGGCCGCCGCCGCAGCGTCAGGCCGGCAACGGCGAACACCAGCACGCACAGGCCCATGCCGGCGCCCATGTACCATTTCCAGTACGGGAAATTGCTGATCGGCGCGCCCGGCGGATATTTCAGGTTCCTCCGCACCGAGTCATAGAGACCCCAATAGCCGCCGACAGTACCTTCCAGCCTGCGCTTCCACGGCTGGTCGTAGGACTCGATCAGATTGACGCGGAATTTTTGCGCCTTCGCCAGGCTGAGGATTTCCGAGACGACGCGCGCCTGGTTGGTGCGCGAGGGCAGCGCGCCGTCGCGCATGCGGCCTTCGCTCGGCCAGCCGGTCTCGCCGATCAGGATTTCCTTGCCCGGAAACGCCACCGCCATGCGCTCGCGGATCGCCTCGACATGGGACGCTGCAAATTTCGCCTTCACCGGAAAATCCTCCCAATAGGGCAGGATGTGGATCGTGACGAAATCGACGGCGTCATAGACCTCGCGATTCCTGAGCCAGAACTCCCAGACGTCGGCATAGGTGACGGGCACGCTGACCTGCGCCTTCACCGAACGGATGATGGCGACGAGATCCGCCGTCGTCATCTCGCCGCGCAGCAGCACCTCGTTGCCGACGATGACCGCGGTGATGACCTCAGGGAATTGCTTGGTGAGGCGGACGGCGAGTGCCGCCTGCTCGAAGTTCTTGGTCCGGTTGCTGGACAGCCAGATGCCCTGGAGCACCTTCAGCCCGCCGACCTTGGCCGCGACCGCCGGCACCTGGTCGAGCCCGTTCTCCATCGAATAGGTGCGGACGCAGTCGGTGATCTCCTTGAGCTGGCGCAGGTCCTGCTCGATCTGGTCGGCCTCGATATGGGTCCACGCGTTCAGCGGCGACTGCTCGCCGCGGAACGGTGCATAGGAGACGCATTGAACCTTCTCGGCGGGATCGATCGGGGCGCGCGCGAGCGTGATTGGCGTGGCCAGCCACCACCACACGGCAGCAATCACTCCCAGTGAGACGAGCAGAAGCGCCAGTGGCGTACGAAGAGAAATTGGTTCCGTCCTCCGCGAAGGGCCGTCGATTACCTGCATCCACGCCATCTGCCAAGGGGTGACGACGGGAACGATCCGTCCCTCCCCGAGGAATTTGCCTGCGGCCGTTCGACAGAGGCCTAGGATCGTGACTTTGCTGGACAAAATTCCAAATACAGGTCATGGGACTCGGCGGGAGTTTTCCGCCGCATTGGAGACCCATTTGGACGCCATCACCGGCGCGTCCGCGGGATCCTGACGCGGGCGGTCAGCGGAGCAATTGGGGAATTCATGCGGCAACGGGTGCGTCAGTCACGAAATGCGGTCCTGCGGCAGTTCGCCGCCACCTTGGCCGTCTCCTCCCTGGTCGCGATCGTCGGTGTCGGTGGCGCATTCGCCCAGAGCGGCACGCCCACCCCCGCCGACCAGGGCAAGGCCGCCGCCCAGCCCGCCGACGCCGCCGCCAAGGACGCCGCCCAGAACCAGCGCCGCACCGACGAGTTCGCCGAAGCCGCCCAGGTCATCAACGGCCCGGCCGGCAACCCCGAATGCGTCTGGCTCGGCCGCCGCGTGGTGCGGCTGATGTGGCGCGATGACCTCGATACCGCGTTCCGCCATCTCGACCTCTACGATCGCTTCGGCTGCCCCGGCGGTCACATCCAGGCCGCCTTCCGCTGCCTGACCCGGTTCGGCGGCCAGATCGATCCCAAGGTTGCCGAGACCCTGGACAGCCGCGTGCACGCCTGCTGGATCAACCCGGCCTCGCAGCCGCAGCAGGCGGCAGCCAGCGCCTCCCAGCCGGCGGCGCCGACATCGGGCAATGCGCCGGCCGCCCAGCCCGCGGCCAGCCCCTCGCCTGCGGCAAGTCCGACACCGGCGCCGCAGAAATAGTCGCAGGCACCTTCAGCCGCCGTTCAGGAACGATCGACCATAGAGGCGGTTGGCACTGCCACGCATTCCGAAAAAGCCCATGCCCTGATAAGGACATGAGCCCATGACAGTTGTGAAACCGCGCTGCAGAGATATGCTCCCTTTGCCGCGGACTCGGTCGGATCTCGGGGTCGGATCCGCTTCCCTGCCACCTCAGCCCCTCATGGTTTAGCCGCGATGCGCGTTGTCGCCGCCGTTCTGTTGCTTGTGTCCGCGCTTCACGCAGGGCTGTGGGGAGTCTTGCGCGACAGGGAGCCCGCGCCTGATTTCAAGGGCCTGCTGCCCAGCGTCTCCTACGCGCCGTTCGAAGGCTCGGCCCATCCCGATATCGACAACGTCCCGACGGTCGAGAAAATCCGCGCCGACCTGAAGACGCTGTCGACCATGACGCGCGCGATCCGCCTCTATTCGTCCACCGGCGGCGTGGAACTGGTGCCGCCGATCGCGGCCGAGTTCGGCCTCAAGGTCACCGTCGGCGCCTGGATCGACAAGGACAAGGATCGCAACGAGCGCGAGATCAAGGCCGCCATCGAGCTCGCCCGCAAGAACAGCAACGTCGTCGGCGTCGTGGTCGGCAACGAGGTGATCTACCGCGGCGAGCAGAAGGTCGAAGACCTCATCGACATGATCAAGAAGGTGAAGGGCGCGGTCCGCGTGCCCGTCACGACAGGCGAGATCTGGAACATCTGGCGCGACAATCCCGACCTTGCCTCCAATGTCGACTTCATCGCCGCCCACGTGCTGCCCTATTGGGAAAACTTCCGCTCGGACCAGGCCGTCGATCAAGCCGTCGACCGCTATAACCTCTTGCGCAACCTGTTCCCCGGCAAGCGCATCGTGATCGCCGAGTTCGGCTGGCCGAGCCAGGGCTACAATTTGCGCAACGCCGATCCGGGTCCGTTCCAGCAGGCCCTGACGCTGCGCAATTTCGTCAGCCGCGCCGAAGCCATCGGCATGGAATACAACATCGTCGAAGCCATCGATCAGCCCTGGAAGTTCTTCGAAGGCGGCGTCGGTCCGTATTGGGGCATCCTCAACGCCAGCCGCGAGCCGAAATTCGCCTGGACCGGCCCGGTGGAGAATCCCGACTATTGGAAGCTGATGGGCATCGCGCTGCTGGTCGGCATCCTCCTGTCGCTGCCGATCCTGCGGCTGGAAAAACCGACCGCAAGGCAGGCGTTCCTGCTATCGGCGACCGCGAACGGCGTCGGTGCCTGGGCCGCCACCGTGTTCGCCTTCTGGAACAACCACTATTTCATCTTCGGCTCGGCCTTCGCGCTGACGCTCGGCATGATCCTTCTTGTTCCTCTTGTTCTCATTGCGATGGCGCGCATCGACGAGATCGCGGCGGTGGCGTTCGGCCGGCTGCCGCAGCGGCTGCTCGCCAAGAGCAAGCCGGTCGAGAATGTGCCCGAGAATTACTTTCCAAAAGTCTCGATCCACATTCCCGCTTATTTCGAGCCGGTCGAGATGCTGAAGCAGACGCTCGATGCGCTGTCGCGGCTGAACTATCCGAACTACGAATGCGTGGTCATCATCAACAACACGCCCGATCCCGCCTTCTGGCAGCCGATCCAGGACCATTGCCGCGCGCTCGGCGAGCGCTTCAAGTTCATCAACGCCGAGAAGGTGCAGGGTTTCAAGGCCGGCGCGCTTCGGATCGCCATGGACCGCACCGCCGCCGATGCCGAGATCATCGGCATCATCGATGCCGACTATGTCGTCGATCCCGACTGGCTCAAGGACCTGGTGCCGGCGTTCGCCGACCCGCGCGTCGGCCTCGTGCAGGCGCCGCAGGAGCATCGCGACGGCGACCTGTCGATCATGCACTACATCATGAACGGCGAATATGCCGGCTTCTTTGACATCGGCATGGTCCAGCGCAACGAGGTCAACGCCGTCATCGTGCACGGCACGATGTGCCTGATCCGCCGCGCCGCGATGGACATGGCCGGCGGCTGGTCGAGCGACACGATCTGCGAGGACTCCGATCTCGGCCTTGCCATCCAGGAGCTCGGCTGGGTCTCGCATTACACCAATCACCGCTACGGCCGCGGCCTGCTCCCGGACACGTATGAGGCCTTCAAGAAGCAGCGTCACCGCTGGGCCTATGGCGGCCTCCAGATCGTCAAGAAGCACTGGCGCCACTTCCTGCCCGGCAAGAGCCGACTGACGCCGGACCAGAAGCGCGAATACGGTCTCGGCTGGCTGAACTGGCTGGGCGCCGAAAGTCTCGGCGTGGTCGTGGCGTTGCTCAACCTCGTCTGGGTGCCGATCGTCGCCTTCGCCGACATCGCCATCCCCGACAAGATCTTGACGCTGCCGATCATCGGCGCCTTCATCGTCTCGCTGGTGCACTTCCTGTCGATGTACCGCGCCCGCGTCGCGATCAAGCCGGGCCAGATGCTGGGCGCCATGATCGCGGCGATGAGCGTGCAATGGACCGTGTCGCGCGCGGTGGCGCAGGGCCTCATCACCGAGCACATCGCGTTCGCGCGCACCTCCAAGGGCGGACTCTCGCGGATGTCGATCGAGTTCCAGGCGTTCTGGGAGGCCGTGATCGGCATCCTGCTGCTGATCGGCGCCGGCGTCCTGGTCGCCTCCAACAGTTTTCGGCAGATCACCGAGATCTACATCTTCGCCGGCGTGCTGGTGCTGCAAAGCCTGCCGTTCCTGGCGGCCGTCGCGATCGCCATCCTCGAGCTCAGCCGGATCAACTCGTTCCAGTTCTGGCGCGACAGCGCGATCCGCACCGCCGAGCTGATTGGCCTCCGCCCCGTCGCGCTGCCAGCGCCCGGTTCGCCGCAACCCGTGCCGAGCGAGGTGCGGCGGGAGGCGAACTGACGGCGATTGCCCGCGCCCGCGCATCCTTCGAAACGCCCGCCGACGGCGGGCCCTCTCCATGAACGGGCTGTCAGGCGATGGCGGGGAGGTCTTGCGGCAACGTATCAGACCCTCATGGTGAGGAGCCCGCCAAAGCGGGCGTCTCGAACCATGCAGGCCGAGCTCTTCCAGCAGGCCTCTGGCATCATACGTGATAACCCAGCCTTCGCACTCCGAAGCCAATGTCGCAGTTTCGGCGTGGATGACGGCCCACCAATCGGGTTGAAAATCCGGACCTAAGCCCAGGACACCCCAAGCAAATCCCCGCCCCTACCCCGAGTTTCGGCAGCCATCCGCACTATTGACCTCCGCAGCCACTCCCCCTACACAGCGCGAGCGACAGCATGATCCGGAAACAGCCGGTTTTCCCCGCCACGCAAGTTTGAGCGCAGCGGCAAGACATGCTTCTCGAATGTCCGACAACGATGGCGATTTCTTCGAAGCCATCAGCGGCCATGGGAGCGCGTAGCTCAGCCGGTAGAGCACGTGACTTTTAATCACGGGGTCCTGGGTTCGAGCCCCAGCGCGCTCACCAACCAAATCAGGGACTTACACCTAAATTCGATTGGTCAAATCCTCCGCCAAAATACGACGTGCACACAATGTGCACACTTCGCGGAGGCAGAGCAATGAGCGAGATGACCGATCGTCTGAAGCGCGTCATTGCGGCCGGCGGTGACGCCCAAGCAGTGCTTCGCGAATTGCGTGTCCCATCACCTGAAACGTTGGCTGCGGCGGCAACCTTGCCACGAAGCACGACCGCACAAGAAATCTGGGAAGCGACGGTGGACGCAGCTTGATCGCCGCGTCTATCCACACCCACGACCGGCAATAGCCCGCGCCAGCTCGGCTACGCTAGGAATCGATAATTTGCGAAGAGGCCCAGGCGCCGCTTTGATCGCGGTATGCCTCGCTCTGTCCGACGCCACACGCCAACGCACGCCGACGGCCGGCCGCTCAAGATCACGTTCGGCGAGATGCGGGCGATGGGGGTGCGCGGTGTCCTGGTCTATTGCCACTGCGGGCATCACATCGCGCTGAGCGCCGATCGCTGGCCTGACGAAATGCGGCTGTCCGATATCGAGCCGCGCTTCGTGTATCAGAGCTGCGGTAGTCGCGGCGCTGATGTTCGGCCCGGCTTCTCGCGGGGTGACTCGCGGCTTGCAATTCTGGCGAGGAACAAAGCCGATCATCTGTCCCAAATTTAATCCAGGCTCCGTATCATTTGAGACATTCAGTGCGAGTCTGTCGGCAGACGATATCACCGGCGTGCCACCGGGGGTGGTGCGTCGGGCGGCCCTGGTGCGTCCATAGCCAGCCCCGGGACGCCCGGGGTCGTTCCCATGATCAACAAATGTTGGTGCAGGAACATCGTTTACGATGAACCCTGTAGTTACCGGGGCTGGCACTTTTCATCCGGATCTATTGCAACCCGGTAGGGCCGCTGTTCCAGAGCAGCGGCCCTTGCTGTGACGGCCCGCCAGCGTGAATGGCGGGCCTTCGTCAATTAGGCGGGCTTGACGGCCTCTTTGATCTTGTCGGCTCTTGCGCCGATCTCAAGCGCCACAAGCCGTGCTCCGTCTGTGGCGTTCTCGGCATCAGCGGCGGAGAAAAGGATCACCAAGAGGTCGGCAAAGTCTCCGATCTCGCCGGCAATGTCGTGAATGTCCGGCGCGCTCATGCCATCACCGTTTGCGTCCGGTCCCGATAGCCGATCTGCTCGAGCAACCCGCCATGATCGGCAATGCCGGACCCGGTAGGGTCTTCCTCCAGGTCGGTGCGACCGCCTCCAGCTCATGCCTCTTGGTTATGATAGTGGTCGAGGCGTCCCAGAGACGGCTCGCTGTCGCAGTCGTCGTGCTCGGCATCGTCACACGCGCCCATCGCCCACCGGACTTGATCCAAGGCGCGGTCGAGAGAGCCAAGGGACGGCTCGTCCGGCTCGGGCTCCCGGTGGTCGTCGTCTTCCAACTCGGTTACGACGTAGGGATCGGAAGCATCACGGAAGGCTAGCGATGATCGCTTGACGTAGGCGCTTCATTTCCGCGACCTGAATGGCAGGTATACGGTGACAGTGCACTCAAGCGGTCGCACTTGCTCGGCATCTGCCTGCCGTTCCACGAGCCCCTCCCCAAAAACCCGCAAGACAACCCGCCGGAAATGTGTAGGATTCACCAAAACCGGAGGGAGCGGCATGTTTGAGATCAGCGGTTTCGACACGGCAGGCGTCGTCAGCCTCAAGCGGCTGTCACTCGCCGCCGCCCTCAAGAAGGCCAGAGAACTGGTCGAGGACGGGTGCTGGGACGTGCAGGTCGTTGATCCCACTGGCCGGGTCTACACCTCGTTTGAAGAGCAGGCCGCCTAGCCGTCCTACCCTCCGGTGCCATTCCGAACGATCGCGGTGCCTGTTCTAGCCCCCTCGGCCGACGTTTGACGAGGCGTTGTTCAGCCAGCGCTGCGTTGCCTCGTCGCTCCAGCCCGGGACTGCGAAGCGCGCCGGCGCATTCGCATTCGCGCGGGGCCGGTCTACCGCAGGATGACGTGCGCGAGCGTGATGCACCGTTGCGGCGTTTGCAGAGATGCACAGGACGAGCAACAGGCCCACGCTCAAAAGGAAGCGCATCACATCAGCTCCAATCGCGCAATCGCTGGCTGTCATCTGATGCGCCGATCGGTTCGCCACAATCGATGGCGGCTTCACAAGCGGGAGAGAGCAGCGTGAGCTATTGCGGCGGCGCAGGCCGGCCCTCTACTGCCGCGCGCGTCGCCATTGCCA
Organism: Bradyrhizobium diazoefficiens; assembly: GCF_016616235.1. Taxonomy (NCBI): domain Bacteria; kingdom Pseudomonadati; phylum Pseudomonadota; class Alphaproteobacteria; order Hyphomicrobiales; family Nitrobacteraceae; genus Bradyrhizobium; species Bradyrhizobium diazoefficiens. The sequence continues at coordinate 4,060,593 of NZ_CP067100.1, read as the reverse complement.
GTCAACTCATTTGGGAGCACGCTCTCTCCAGGCGCTCAAGACGCCGCACAGGGAGCGAAACATGAAGGAACATGGCCTGGATGGCCGCCATCGGGACAAGGATGGCGGGATCAGCAAGAAGCACGGCAACACGCTGGTCGGCACTTTGCGCAAGATCTACGGAAAGGGTTTTGCAGCCGGCTATCCGGATGCGACCCAACTCAGCGAGGTTTTACTCCAGCTTAATGAGACCTCGCTGAGCCAGTTGCGTCGCGATCACGACACCGGGCATTTGGGGCACAAGATCGACCAAGCCTCGAAGTGAGGGACTTCACCCGGCCTGTTCTTGGCGCCAACGCATTTGCGAGCACGCTCTCTCCGGGCAACAGGCCAGCACTGTCATCGTAATTGCATCGCGCTCGCCGGGATAAGGAACGTTTCCACGCGCGGGGAATCCTACAGTCGCAGTCGATCCTGTGTTGCTCGTGGATCGAACGATGGAAAAAGCCGTCGCCTATGCCATCTCAGCGCTCCTTGTGGGCTTCGGTGCCTGGATACTGATCGTTGGCCTTTCCTCCAGCTCGCCCGCCCTTTGGACCGTCGTGGCGCTGGTCCCGATCACGATTGGGATCGTGAGCGCTTTTGGCCCGATGTGACTTGATGGGGACAATCAGGGATGGGTCAGCGCGTCTGCATTTTCCGAATCGACGTTCTGTGGTCGCTCCGTTGATACGTCGCGTTCGGGGGTACAGGCGTGAGTCAGTTTCTATCGATGCTGCTGCTAGTTGCCGCTGTCTTTCTGACCGTCTGCTTCGGAGTGGCGGCCTGGCGCCTCTCTGACGAGAAGGATCTCGATATCACGGGCCAAATCGCGCGTCAGTCCTATGGATGGAAGGCGCCTCCGACCCGGTAACCCCGGCGCTCGCCCTTCGTCGCTACCGGCGACCCTCCTCGTAGACGTGGTCGTAAGCCGCCAGCGCATCGGTATCGACGCATGCCTCTCTCCGCCACTTGCCGCCCACCCGATGGAGCGGGGATCCGTGCAGAGCATCTTGCCGCACAGAGGCACCAACTGACGGAGCCTTACGGTCCAGCGCCCTTGTGTCGCTGCAGCATCGCCAATTCGATATGTTCCGCGAGCACGGTCAGATGATTGGTCAGCCGATCAAACAGCTCGCGCTTGGCTTTGTCGGTTGCAAGATCGCGGATCAATGCGCACTCGGCTGCGTCCGTGCGCAACTTCTCTAGCTGAGCCTGGTAGTCTTTCATGGCCGTCGCCCAGATTGCCGCTTTTTCCCGAATAATTCGACAGGGAAACTGCAGAGTCAATCTGGCTCGCGGAGAAAGACCCGGGAAGGCTCTCACCGTTGATGCCTCTTGGCGGAGCCGCGGGACGGCCCCGGCCGTGGGGGGGCGCCTTTTGGGGTGTAGGGCCGGGGCCGCTGGAGGTGCTCGGCCTTTGGGGAAGGCCCAAGCAGGTGCAAGCTTACACCTGGATCGAAGCGCGGCTCTGTTCGTTTCAGCACATTCGGCGATGTGTTCCGGGCAGAACGGCGCGGAATATTGCCCGATTTTCCCGACTCGATTCACATGGGCTAATGCATTTGACGAAGCGGCGCGGCTTACTTCGCCAATCGCAGCAAGTAACGGGGAGCCATCCTTGAGTGACAGAGCGCTGGTGCAGAGCAGATTTTTGGTTCGGATGGGAGGCGTCGGCTGGATGGTTTACGATCGAGAGCGCAAAGGTCCGGCGCTGATCGGAATCGACGTGGCGGCCAATTTGACGAAGGAACAAGCAGAACGAGCGTACCGCATCGTCTCTGGCTCAGCGGAGGAGTTGAAAGGTCGATCTCTGAATGGCTTGCCAGACCTGCGAGCCAGCTGAGCGCGGACATCGTCCCAAGTGATTTGCTTGAGGTGTCTTCAGCTCTCAGGAGCCGCCGTCGCAGCCGGCACACTCAGCGGCGCCCCGCCAACCGACACAGGCCCCACAGGCCCCACAGGCTTCGACTGCCGGGTCAGTAGCCGTTTGCGCATCGCGGCGGACAGTCCATAGCGCGCGTTCGCGCGCCGGATGGAGGACGTGACGTCCGACATCATCGTGTTTTGCAAGGACTCGACCTTCGCGATCAGCGTGGAGAGCTGCGACGATACCTTCCTCACATCGACCCGTTCATCCGTGATGCTCTGCCGCAGCGACAGCAGCACCGTCGAGTCCTGCTGCAGCACGGCTGCATTATGCTCCAAAGCGTTATTGTTCTGCTGCAGCAAAGCCGTGTGTTGCTGCTGGGCCGCCTGAATGTCCTTCAAGGCAGCGATAACCGGATCCGGTTTTGGCGCGGACGCTTCCCCGCGCGGAAGCAGGTCAGCCAGGCGGCCGACGTTCAGCGACCGAAAATCGGACGGCAACGTATAGATCGCCGCCGCGCCATTGATGGCCAGGGCACATATGGCCAAGGCCAGGACCGATTTGCGACTGGACCGCTCGATCGGCACTTCAGCGTCCGGGGTAACCGGTTCGGCCGCTGCGGCGAGCGCCAGGGCTGCGGGGTCGAGTTGTTCGACGAGGCATTGCGCTTCGGATGTCGTGGTCACGTGCATTGACCCCATGAGCGAGCAAAAGGAAGCCGCCCCCGGAACGTCCTCGCGACGCACCCTTTACGCAGCACCCATACACAACTGTCTAAAATAGTGGGCTTTTTGGATTAATTCCGCGTTAGCGGCCGAGCTGTCGGACCGGCTTGGCGACCCCGGCCGATTACGGGGTCCGTGCAGCGGAATGCGTCAGCGCAACGGATTTTCCGAAGTTGGCAGAATGCCACTGTTTTGCCCGACGGGTCAAGCGCCGCCTGCCGAAGGTGCGGTGTCCCGCGGCGGCGTGACGCAGAGCCGTCGATCCGGTCCGGATCGGAGGGCCAGCAGCCGCCCAGCCGCACCAATGGTCGCGGGCGGCCCCTTCCGGCGGATGCAGAACTCATTGTAGCAGCGGCACTTTGCTACTGTGCATGGGGTTGTTTTCGCGCTTTTGGAAGCGCCCTACCCCTCGTCCAGCACCTCGAACAGCTCCTCGACCCGCTCGAACGGCGCGTCCTGCATGCTGACGTGATAGACCACGCGATCGCCGTCGCGTTGCAGTGACTTGCCTCGTGACTTGCCACGTGACTTGCCCCGCGACTTGCGCAGCCGCCCCGGCAGGAACGTTGCGGCTACCGCTTCAGGGCCGACGTCGAGGCGGACGATGCCGCGTCGCTTGCACTCGATCCTGAGCCTGGCAGCGGCGAAGAAGTCGCGCGCGAGCTTCGGCAGCGGCCCGAAGCGGCGGGAGGTTTCCTCCTCGAGGTCGTCGAGCTCGTCCTCGCTGCTGCATCGTGCGGCGCGCGCATAGAGCTCGAGCCGCACCGGCTCGGACTGCACATAGGTCTCGGGCAGCACGTCCCCGACCGGCAGGTTCAGATCAGGCACCCATACTACGGCGCGTCCGTCATCGACCTTCTCGGACGCCATTTTCAAGAGGTGGCTGTAGAGCACAGGCCCGAACACCTGGACATGGCCGGACTGCTGCTCCGAGAACAGGTCGCCGGCGCCGCGCAGATCCAGATCGCGCTCGCTGATGGCAAAGCCCGCGCCGGGCCGGCTGAACTCCTCGAGCACCGCGAGCCGCTTCTCGGACTGCCCGGACTCCGTTTCGGTCAGGAGATGGGCGAAGGCGCGGATGCCGCTGCGGCCGACCCGGCCGCGCAGCTGGTGCAGCTGCGCGAGGCCGAACTTTTCGGGCCAGCACACCGCGATGGTGTTGGCGCGGGGAATGTCGAGGCCGCTCTCGACGATGTTGGTGGCGAGCAGCACGTCGGCTTCGCCCTCGACGAAGCTCATCATGCGGTCGTCGATCTCCTCGGCCGGCAATCTGCCGTGCAGGCTGACGATGCGCAGGTCCGGCGCCACCGCCTGCACCCGCGCCAGCATCGGCTCGAGGTCCTGGATGCGCGGGCAGATCAGGAAGCTCTGGCCATGGCGCCGCTGCTCGCGCAGCAGCGCGGAAGCGATCGCCGCATCCGACAGCGGGGCGATCCTGGTCGCGACCGGAAGCCGGTGCACCGGGGGCGAAGCGATCACGCTGAGGTCGCGGAAGCCGGCAAGGCCGGCGGCGAGCGTGCGCGGGATCGGCGTGGCGCTCATCAGCAGCACATGGACGTTCTTGGCGAGGCTTGCGAGCTTCGCCTTCTCGGCTGCGCCAAAATGCTGCTCCTCGTCGATGATGACGAGGCCGAGATCATCGAACCTCACGTCCTTGCCGGTCAGCGCCTGGGTGCCGATCACGACCTTGATCCGGCCGCTGCGCAGGCCCTCCCGGGTCTCGCGCAGCGCCGCGCCCAAGGTCGCCCGCGACAGATTGCCGACCTCGATGCCGAACGGCGCGAACCGCTTCTGGAACGTTGCGGCGTGCTGCCGTGCCAGCACCGTCGTCGGCACCGCGACCGCCACCTGCTTGCCCGAGAGCACGACGGCGGCAGCCGCGCGCAGCGCCACCTCGGTCTTGCCGAACCCGACGTCGCCGCAGACCACGCGGTCCATCGGGTGACCGGAGGCGAGATCATCCAGCACGTCGCGGATCGCGTTGGCCTGATCGACCGTCGTGAAGTAAGGGAAGCGCGCGACGAATTTCTCGTAGGCCGATCCCGGCGGAACCAGCTTCTCGCCGCGCCGCCGGCGGCGCTGGCTGATGTGCTTGGCGAGGGCCTTGCCGGCGATCTGGATTTCGCGCTCGGCTTCGGTGCGGCGGGCCCACCATGTGCTGCCGTCCGCTTTGTCAAGCGTCAGCTTGCCGCGCTCGGCCGCATAGGGCCACATCAGGGCCAGATCCGGCGGCGGCACCAGGACCGCATTGTCGCCGGCAAAGGACAGTCTGACCATCTCGCGCAGCGCGCCGCCGCCGGTGTTCACCGTCTGCAAGCCGTCGAGCACGGCAAGGCCGCGCTGGAGATGGACGACCACGGTGCCCTGCTCCGGCACGTCGGCATGGTCGAACGCCGTGCTCCAGGCCCGCGCCATCGGCTGCGCACGATGCGCCCGGCTACCGAGCACGTCGGACGCGGTCACGACCACCAGCGGCTTTTTCCCGGGCACGATGAAGCCGGCATCGAGATCGGCCAGCAGCGAAGCTTCGCCGCCCCGGCCGCTCGCGGCCTCCTCCCAGTCTTGGCAGCGCTCCGCCTTGACGCCGCTCATCCGCTCCATCACGCGCAGATCGTCCTCCTGCGCCGCGACGAAGATCAGCCGCGAGCCGGCTTGCTGCACCTCCTCGACGAAGGCGCGCAGCACCTTCCTTGGCGAGGTGACTTTCGAGAAATCAGGCACGGTCTGAAGGGCAGCCGCCCGCGGCAGCACCTTCATGCCCTTCGAGAGCTGCTTCCAGTCGGGCCGGCCGAGATATTCGCGCGCGCGCTCGGCGCGCGGTGCGGCCTCCTCGATCGTGCTCAGCCAGCCGTCGGCATGCGAGGGGACGCCTGCGTCGGCGATCCATTTGGCGCGGCCGCAATAGTCGAACAGAGACGCGCGCTTGCCGCGTTTGCCGGCGAAGGCAAGCCGCTCCGACATGGGATCGACGAGCAGCTCTTTCGTCTCGAAAATGATCTCGTGCTCTTTCGGGTCGAACGCCACGATCCGATCGATGCTGCGATCCGAATGCTCGATCCGGAACGGACCGAGCGCGCCCGCGGGAAAGATCTCGAATGTCTGCCCGTGAAACAGCGCCCCGCCCGGATAGTCCGGCTCGTCGTCGAGATCATATCCGAGCGACTGCAGGCGCGCCTCGAGCTCGGGCTCGGAGAATGCGCCGCCCACCTTCAGGCTCACGCTCAGCCGCGCCAGGCTCGCAGGCGGCGGCAGGCGCTCCATCACGGCTTCCGCCGTCGCGACGAGAAACAGCGGCCTCCTGGATTTCGTGAGGCGCCTCAGCACGGAGGCTCTGCGCCCTGCGAGTTCGTGGGACGGCTCCAGCTGATCGAACGGCAAGGTGTTCAGGCGCGGAAACACCAGGACTTCGCAGGATGGATCGAGCGCGTGAATGACGCTGCCGAGCCGCTCTGCCCTGGTCTCGTTCTCGGCGAGAAATACGAGGCCGCTTGGAGCGGACTGTTTCCATTGTGCAAGCAGATGCAGCGCCAGCAGACCGAGAGGCGACGAAGACGAGATCGTGGCGCGCTGCGATCCTTTGCTCTTCTTGGGCGATCTCTTGGTTACCCGCGCTTTTTTGGCAAGCCTCACTTGAACCCGTCTCTGGTCGTCAACTGAACGCGCGCGGTCCGCATCTCGATTCGGCAGCGCGCCGCCATGCATATGGGATTTGGCCTGCGAACGCACGCCTCGTGGCAACGTCCGGGCCGCCATCGCGCTCCCAAATATTTGGCTGTTGATCGGGCCTGCAACCGGGAACTCGCGACTTGCTTACGCTGCGAGCGCGCCCCCAGGGCCGGTGCGATCGGAGACGCACACGGCAAGTACGAAAAAGCCCCAGCGCTTGGAGCCACGCTGGGGCATTCGTTCAAAATGAAATGGTCAAGCAATGACGCCTTCATAGCAGCGATTCCGCCCGGCACTTGTGAACTGGTTCACACGCGGCGCGGCAAAGCAAACGACCCCAGCGCGGGGGCTACTGAGGTCGCCAACCTTGTGGGAAGGTTTTCTCACGGCCCGGGGGCTTGGGGGGCTTGGGGGATGGGCCGGGAGCCCTGAGTCTACGCTTGCGGCGCACAGTCGTTCCAAAGCGGGCGAACCAAAAGATCGCTTATGCGATCAGGATTGGGCCCACCATGGCGGACCAGGCTACCGCACCTTGCGGTTTGAGCCGTCACACGCCGTGGGCTAGGATCGGGCTTTTCAAGGAGGCTCATTTGAAACAGCTCATTATCATCATCATCGCGGCCATTGCACTGTCTGCTGCGGCCCCTGCCCGGTCACAGCCGCTGGTCGATCCCACCAAGGTTGCCCCGGAATACCGGGAAGCTGCCGAGAAGCGCCGGGCCGAGCAGTTGCGGCAGCGCGAATGCGCCTTGAAGGCAGATCTCGAGAAGGTGCTGCCGAGAGATCGCACCGCCTATCTCAATCATTGCCTGGATATGATGGCGGCAAAGCAATAGCGGCGGTGATCTTATGCGCACAAGGTGGCGGGCTTTGGCGGCGCGAGGCATGCCGCGCCGCCAGACGAAGCGTGCAACGAGTTCCTGAGCGCGTTCAAGCTTTCTTCAGACATTTGGGCTCAGCTGACGATCCATTTTCCATCAGTCATTGTTGTCCGCGCATGAGTTCGGTCCAGATCCAATGCACGCGGTGCAAGAGCGTATTCCGCGATCTCGCCGGCCGATTGCAGGACGGCTATTCCAGGCAATGTCCGAGCTGCGAGGTGGTGCTGTTCTTCGCCGAGGATTCCCAGCACCCTTTCATCAAGCGCGCGATGCGCAGCGCGCGCCAGGTCCGCAAGGAGCTGCGCGAGGCCGAAGCGGCGAGGCTCCTCGCGCCGCCGCAGACGCAAGCGGCGCCGTCGCGGTCGTTCGAAAGCCGCACGCGGTCGGCGGCCAGATCAGACTAGATGCCACCCTGGTGCCGTCATGAGCACTCAGTACCTGCGATAGTAATTTCCGGGCAGGTTCTGGAATTGCTGCGGCACGGTGCCGTTCGGATAGCAAAGGCCGTCGCGGATATCGAGGTCCGCGCCGTCGGTGCACGGCACCGGACGTCTGCGGGTCCCGTAGTACGGCCGTGGCCGCTGATAATATCCCTGCATCGCCGCCTGGTCTTCCGGAGGCAGATAGCCGTTCGGATAGCACATGCCGTCACGGGCGCTGAGGTCCCAATGGTCGCCGCACGGCGGCGGATGCACCGGCACCCGGTACTGCACCTCGAGCGCGCGCTCGCTGGCTGGGGACGGCAGCGGCGAGCCCGCATGAAGAGCAAGGATCGTCGCGATCGTGGTGATCAACATTGAGTTTCCTCCTGCGCCAACGAACGATGGCCCGGCGGCGCTGAATGCCGCATGAACGCATGCGCAGCCAGCGGACGGGCGCGTCGCCCGCGGCCGGGCGATTTGTCGCATCGGCGCAACGCAGCGAACGGCAGCTTACCGGCGCGACTGCTTTCTCGGAAACAGGCGATCGCGGATATAGCGCGAAGTCGCGGTCAAGCGGATGCCGCGCGGCTTCTGCCAGGCGGCGCGGTCGATCTCGTTCTTGTCGCCGATCGCGAGCCTGCCCTTGGCGTTCTTGGCGATGAAGATCGCGTCACTCATCTTGCGGCCGGAGCGCTTGTTCCTGGCCGTCACTTCCTTCCAGAGGCTGATCCTGCCGAGCTTCAGCTTCGGCAGCTCCTCCTTGATCTCGCGCCGCAGGCAGTCCTTGTCGGACTCTCTCGCGCGCTTGCGTCCGCCCGGGAACATCCACAGGCCGTCCGATCGCCGTCTGACCAGTAAAACCTTGCCGCGCTTGGCGGCGACCAGCTTGGAAGACTTCGCCATTACTTTCGTAGACTGTCGCAGGCTCAAAACCAGAATCTTGCTCATCGTAACTTGTCTAGCTCAATAGACAAGTTCGACGGAGGCATTGATCACAGGCCCGTACGGGCGTTCAGCCCTTACCCGCCTCCGCCCGGTCCTCCGTCCTGATCCAGGCCATCATCATTTCCCAGGCCACCGACAAAATGATCGGTCCGATGAACAGGCCGACGATGCCGTGGGCGAGCGTGCCGCCGATCACGCCGACGAAGATCACGATGGTCGGCGTGGTCAGGCCGCGCCCCATGACGAGCGGCTTCAGCATGGTGTCGATGAAACCGACGAGGACAAGAAACACGGTCAGCAGCAACGCCGTGGTGACGTCCTTGGCAGTCCAGATCCAGATGATGACGGGCAGCAGCACGAGGAAGGCGCCGATCTGCACGATCGAGAGCAACAGCACGATGAAGGCGAGCAGGCCTGCACTCGGCACGGCCGCGAGCTTGAAGCCGATGCCGGCAAGCAGCGCCTGCACGATCGCAACGCCGATCACACCCTGCGCCACCGCGCGGATGGTCGCGCCCGCGAGCTCCAGGAAATGCTCGCTCTGCTCGGGCACGATGCGAAACAGGAAGCCGCGGCCGGCCGCGACCAGCCGCGGCCCATGCGGGAACAGGAAGCCGGCCACGAACACCGAAACCAGAAACTGCAGCGTTCCGAGGCTCGCATCACCCGCCAGCGACAGCAGCGGTCCCGCCAGCGGCTGGAGATAGGGCGCCACCTCGCGCAGCACCGCGCGGATGTTGTTGTAGGCCTGCTCCCACAGCTCAAACAGCCAGGGGCCGACCAGGGGCCAGGACTTCAGCTGCTCCGGCGCCGACTGGAGCGCGAGGTCGCCGGTACCAAGCTGGTGCGCGAGCTCCCTCGCGCCATCCACGGCGCTGATACCAAGCCAGGTCGCGGGGCCAAGGACGATGCCGAGCGTGATCAGGGTCAGGATGGCGGCCGCGGTCTTGGGCCGCCCGCCGAGGATTTTGGCGACCCAGCTGAACGCCGGATAGAACGCGACCGCGAGCACGCCGCTCCAGGCCAGGATCGGCACAAACGGGCGGATGATCAGGAAGGTCCAGATGATCAGCAGGCCGAGCAGGCCGACCCGGATCAAGAGCTGGATGATGTCCTCTCCGGTCAGGAGCTGACGGAGACTTTTCACGGGCACGACCTTCCTTCATCGATCCCGGGGTTCCGGGACTTGCGCAACCTTGGCGTTATTGCCAGCCGCGCCACCGTCGTCAAGACGACGGCCGGCCCAGGCGAGGTCAACGATCGATCTCGCCCGGCTTCCGGCTTGGCTAACGCCGGTTAACCGGATTTCCCTGACCCGGTTTACGCCGCTGCAAATGGCCGCACCTATCCTGCGTCGAGGTCCCCCAAAAAACATTCTGTGCAATGGCCAACAGCATCTGGACGATCGAAGAATTCACCTGCCCGGGTTGCGGCATGAACTATACCGCGACAAGGGAAGAGCACGCCGAGAGCTGCATTCCGGCAGCTTCAAATGCAGCATCTGCAGCGGCGTGGTGCACGAATGGTCCGGCAAGCATCATTTCTTCGGCTGGCAAGCCGTGAAAACGAAGCCGCCCGTGTTCGGACGGCGCTGGGCCGGTGTCGCCTGGTAGCTGCTGGCGATCCTCCGGCCGCGAAAGCTCCACATTCCGTCATTGCAGCCTGCGCGAAGCACGGCTTCTGCTACTCTGCGGCACCGGGTAGATTGCCCTCCCCGCCAGTGAAGCCGAGACGCAATGACCGCTCCATTCGTTCCCCAGATCGCCCTCTACCGCAACTGGCTTGCCGAGCAGCGCGGCCTCTCCTTCGCGAGCTACGAGGAGATGCGGCAGTGGTCGCTGCGCGATCTCGACGGCTTCTGGCGCAGCATCTGGGACTATTACGATCTGCAATCGCCGACGCCGTTCGCGGCCGCGATCGCGGAGCGCAAGATGCCCGGCGCGGTCTGGTTTCCCGGCGCGCAGGTGAACTATGCCCGGCAGGTGTTCCGGCATATCGCGGCGGCCGACGCCGCCGGCCTGCCCGCGATCGTCAGCAGCAGCGAGGACGGCAAGCTGAGCGAGACCAGCTGGCCGGAGCTGCGGCGCAAGGCGGCCGCGCTCGCGCTGCATCTGAAGGACAAGGGCATCAAGCCGGGCGACCGCGTCGCCGCGTACCTTCCCAATATCGCCGAGACCATCATCGCCTTCCTCGCAACCGCCAGCATCGGCGCGGTGTGGAGCGTCTGCGCGCCCGACATGGCCGCGCCTGCGGTGATCGACCGCTTCAAGCAGATCGAACCGAGGGTGCTGATCGCCTGCGATTCCGTCACCTATGCTGGCCGCCGCCACGATCGCAACGACGTCGTCGCGGAGTTGCGGCGATCGCTGCCAAGCGTCGAGCATGTCATCCTGCACAGCGAGGCCACCGCGCCCGCGGCGCCGGACGCCCTGCTCTCGGACATCGTCGCAAGGACCGGCCCGGCGGTCGATGCGTTCGAGCCGATGTGGCTGCCGTTCGATCATCCGCTCTGGATCGTCTATTCCAGCGGCACCACCGGCCTGCCGAAGCCGATCGTGCATGGCCATGGCGGCATCGTCATCGTGGTGCTGGCGCTGCTCGGGCTGCACAACGACATCGGCTGCTCCTATCACCCAAACTCCTTCGGCGAGCGCTATCACTGGTACTCTTCGACCGGCTGGATCATGTGGAACAGCCAGGTCGGCGGCCTGCTCAGCGGCACCACCTGCTGCATCTTCGACGGCAGCCCGGGAGGTACCAAGGACAAGCCGGACTGGACCACGCTGTGGCGCTTCGTCGCGCAATCGAAAGCGACCTTCTTCGGAGCCGGCGCGGCGTTCTTCGCCAACTGCGCCAAGGCCGAGCTCGATCTCACCTCCGCCGGCGATCTCTCGCGGCTCCGGTGTCTCGGCTCGACCGGTTCACCGCTCAGCGCGGAGACGCAAGCCTGGTTCAACGCGCGTTTCGCGACGCTCTCGAAGACCAACGGCAGCAAGGCACAAGCCGACATCTGGTGGGCGAACATCTCCGGCGGCACCGACTTCGCCGGCGCCTTCATCGGCGGCAATCGCGAGCTGCCGCAGACGCCGGGCGCGATGCAGTGCCGCCTGCTCGGTGCGGCCGTCGAAGCATTCAGCGAGCAGGGCCGCGCCGTCATCGATGAGGTTGGCGAGCTCGTCTGCACCGAACCGATGCCGTCGATGCCGCTTTATTTCTGGAACGACAAGGACGGCGCGCGCTATCGCGCCAGCTATTTCGAGACCTATCCAGACAATTTCGACGGCAGCGGACGAGGACCTGTCTGGCGGCACGGCGACTGGCTCAAGATCAATCCGGACGGCTCCTGCATCATCTACGGCCGCAGCGACGCCACCATCAATCGTCACGGCCTGCGCATGGGCACGAGCGAGCTCTATTCCGCGATCGAAGCCTTGCCGGAGGTGCTCGACTCACTCGTCGTCGACCTCGAATATCTCGGCCGCGACAGCTACATGCCGCTGTTCGTCGTGCTGCGCGAAGGCATTGCGCTCGACGGCGCAATGCAGGCGAAGATCAACAAGGCGATCGAGGCTGGTCTTTCCCGCCGTTTCTTGCCCAACGACATTTTCGCCGTTGCCGAGATCCCGCGCACGCTGTCCGGCAAGAAGCAGGAGCTGCCGATCAAGAAGCTGCTGCTTGGCCAGCCGGTCGAGAAGGTCATCAACAGGGAGGCGATGGCCAATCCCGCCTGCCTCGACTGGTATCTGGACTTCGCGCGCAAATATCTCGCGCGGACTGCGGCGTAAGCTGTCTACACGCGCCAGGAGTTCCAGACGTCCACCCAGCCATTTATATGGCGAGGGAACCGCACGCTGACGATGCATCGCAACGTCACGATGCCTCACATCGCCGTCATCGGCGGGGAGCCGAGATCGGCCGAATTGCGTCGACTGCATTTGGATTCCGTTCACCGATCACCGCTAGATCAGGATGGATTTTCCGCAGCGAACGCACCCGTCATGGCCGACCTCAACGCCGTCCTCTCCAGGCTCAACGACCGCCTGCTCCGTCTCGAGGGCGAGCTGTTCGTGCTGCGCTCGCTGGCGCGCGCGACGCTGACGGCGGGCGATGATCATGCGGCGCGGATGCGAAAGCTGGTCGAGGCTGCCAAGGTTGCGCTCGATGACGAAGCCAAGCGCGAGCTCGACAAGCCGACGCGCAAATATGTCGATGCAGCCACCGCATTGGTCGAGGAGTTGCTGGTCGAGCCAACCCCGGCGCGGCCGCTGTTCACAGTCATCGACGGCGGCCGGCGCGACTGAACCCGTCAGATTGGCCCGCTGCTGCCTGGTGCGGCGGAATCGCCGGCCTTTAGCCGGCTGAGGCCGGCCTCGATGATCGCGATCTCCTCGTCGATCTTTTCGATCGGGCGGCTGAAATCGTAGCCCGACCTGCTCTTCAGATCGACCGCGAGCCGTTGCCTGTGCATCATCAGTTCGTCGAGCCCGCGGCGGTTCTTCAGCCGCACATAGGCGTCTACAATCTGCTCAATCGCGCTTGGCATCAAAATCGGTCCCGGCAAAAATGCCCGCGCTGCGCGCCCACGCCGGCGGGACATTTTCGGTGTCGCGGTACGCAATACAAATCCGCGACGGATTCGTCGATACGCCAGGCTGGTTGAGAAGGCGTTACCGTTTGATGATTTCGTAATGCCCAGCATGAAAAGGCCGCTGGCATTCAAGCCAGCGGCCAAAGCCGGGTTCGAAAACGGATCCGGAATGAAATGTCGCCAGCCCCGGTAGGCGCCATTCTAGCGACGAACCGCGAAGGTCTTCTGTCGGAAAAGAAACACAGGAACCGGCGCATTCCCCGTTTTCCGCCGACCGTGGCCACGCGGCAACGCTTAGTCGACGACGCAAAAATATTTGCGCGGCCATTTGCGGTAGGCGCTGTAGCGGTAGTACGGCCGGTAGGCGTAGCCGCGGTAGATCGCCGGCGGCTCCTCGCCATAATAGGCGCCGTGGTAGAAATTATAAGGCACGCCTTCGGCGCAGCGGTACGCATCCCAGGTCGGACCTATGAAGGGTGCAACCCCGATCTCGGGCGGCACCACCGGATACGGCCCACCGGCGTACGCAGGGGCTGCCGCAACCAGTGCAGCGAGAACAACAAACCAAGCGCTTCGCATTCGTCCGCTCCTTGCCCTCCGCTCCTGGCCCTCGAGATGCGCCCATGGAAACACCGCAGCGGACGGCTGCGCAATCGCGAAGTTCGGGCGCCCCCGCGCCCGACGCGCTGTTGATAACCGGCCGCGACGCCTCGCGGGTGGTGACAGGATGCTCCGGCGTGTTATCGGGAGTATGACGCAGTTGCGAGAGAGATCGGACACCCATGCGCATTACCCTAGTCGGCTCCCGCCATTTCGGCGTGACCACCCTGAACATGCTCCGGGAGCACGGCGTCGGGGTCGTGCGGGTCGTGGTGGCCGATGCCGAGGATCGCCTCGCGGCGACCGCGAAAGCGGCCGGCATCGAGGTGGTGGTGCAGGCCAATCCGAAGCTGGTGGTGGCCTCCGAGATCGCGCCCGACACCGATTTGATCATCACCGCCCACAGCCACGCCCGGATCGGCAAGGATGCGCTGGCCGCGGCCAAGCTGGGCGGGATCGGTTATCACCCCTCGCTGCTACCGCGCCATCGCGGCAAGGCCGCGGTGGAATGGACCATCAAGGAGGGCGATCCGATCGCCGGCGGCACGATCTATCACCTCGCCGACCGCATGGACGCCGGCGCCATCGCCGCCCAGGACTGGTGCTTCGTGAAGAAGGGCGAGACCGCCCGCGAACTCTGGGAGCGCGCCCTCGCCCCACTGGGTCTCAAACTGCTGGCCGACGTGATCGATTACGCCAAGGTCCACAAGGCGCTGCCGGCCAAGCCCCAGGACGAACAATTCGCGACCTCGGCGCCGAGCCTGTCCTAAAGTCCGTCGCCTGAATCTCTCTGTTCACGTTTACAATGAACGTGAAGCCGCATTGATTTTGCTTCGAAAATTGGAGCCGGAAACGCAAATAAACCATTGTTTCCACAGGAACAATTTTCGGTTTGGCATCGCAACAAATTTCGGTCACATTTGGCCCGAATAAGTGTCAGCATCTCAGACATATTCAAGGACGGAATTTATGCGTTTTGGTCGCATCGTGGCGTTCTGTGCCGCTTCAGTTTTCGCCGGCGCGCTCGCCGCTCCTGCTTTCGCCCAGAGCCCTTATGACGGCAACTGGCAGGTCACCATCGTGACCAAGACGGGCTCCTGCGAGCCGACCGCAAGCTCCATGCTGACCGTTGCCGACGGCAAGATCAGCGCGCCGGGCGCTAACGTTTCCGGCACCATCGGCAGCGGGGGACTTGTGAAAGTTTCGATCAATGGTGCATATGCCAACGGTCAACTCAACGGCAACGCCGGATCGGGGAAGTGGAATGGAGCATCTGCAGGCATACCGTGCAGCGGGCGGTGGGAAGCATCGCGCCAATAAACCAATCGAGCCGCGCGCCCGAAACCGGCGGCTGCTGATTGCAGCCGCCGTTTTGTTTGTGGCGGCAGCGATCAACTCTGAAGGCAAGGCTCAGTCCAGCCCGTTTGCCCCTCTGGCCGGCACGTGGAGCGGCAGCGGCACCGTCACACTGGATGACGGCTCGACCGAGCGGATCCGCTGCCGGGCCAAATACGCCCCGATCGGCCCCACCATGGAGATGTCGCTGACCTGCGCCAGCGATGCCTACAAGTTCAATCTCGCCGCCAGCGTCAAGGCCGAGGGCAGCGCCATCGCCGGCAGCTGGTCCGAGGCCAGCCGCAACATCTCCGGCTCGCTCCAGGGCCGCGGCGCTGGCGGAAACTTCGAGGTGGTCGCCTCCGCCGCCGGCTTCAATGCCAACATCGCGCTCAGGACGAGCGGCAACAAGCAGACCGTCACGATGCGCGCGGACAGCCAGTTCCGCGGCGCCAACATCTCGATGTCGCGCTAAGCCGTACAGCCGTCGACGCAAACGCCCCGGCGATCCCGCCGGGGCTTTTTCATGCGTTCGGCACGAACGCAGTGACCTCGATCTCGACCTTGGCGCGCTCGTCGACAAGGCCGCCGATGTAGAGCAGCGTCGAAGGCGGAAAATTGCGCCCCAACGTTTCCTTCCAGGCTGCGCCGATGCCGGCGCCCGCAGCTTCATATTCGCTCCGGCTGGTCAGGTACCAGGTCAGGCGCACGATGTGCTCGGGGCCGGCGCCGGCCTCGCCCAGGAGCTTGATGATCCGCTTCAACGCGGTCGCAACCTGCGCCGCCAGGTCGGGCGCGTAATTGCCGGCCTCGTCGCCGCCGGTTTGGCCCGCCAGCACCACCCAGCGGCCCGGGCCCGCCACCTCAACGCCGTGAGAAAAGCCGCGCGGTTTCTTCCATTCGGCCGGCTGCAAGATACGCATGAGCGACGTTCTCCCGTTTTTATCGTTGGTCACCCAAGCCTTAGCACGCCGCCCTGCATCGCTGCATCCGCAGTTTTGGCCGTTGCAAACGCCAGCGATGTCGCCGATACCGGCCCTCCCTCAGGCTCGATTTCCCGCACCTGCACCGATGACCGCGACACCGTCCAAAACGATGGCTGCACTCTGGATGGCCGGCTGGCTGGCGCTGATGCTGGTCATGGCGGTGGCCGGACGCGAGACCACGCGCGAACTCAACGTCTTCCAGATCATGGAAGTGCGCTCGGTGATCGGGTTCGCGCTGCTGCTGCCGATCATCTCCCGTGCCGGCGGCTTCAAGGCGGTCGCAACCAAGCGCCTGCCGCAGCACCTCGCCCGCAACGGGGTTCATTACTTCGCGCAGCTCGGCTGGTTCTACGCCCTCACCCTGATCGGGATCGGCCAGGTGGTGGCGATCGAATTCACGATGCCGATCTGGACCGCGCTGATGGCCGCAACCTTTCTGTCCGAGCGCATGACCGTCTGGAAGATCGCCGCGGTCGTGCTGGGCGTCGTCGGCGTCGTCATGATCGTGCGCCCCGCCACCGGCGAGATCAATCCGGGCCAGCTGATCGCGCTCGGTGCCGCCATCGGCTTCAGCATCTCCATGATCCTGGCGAAATCGCTGACCCGAACCGAGAGCGCGTTGTCGATCCTGTTCTGGATGATCATGGTCCAGATGGTCGTGGGCCTGTTGCCGACGCTCTATGTCTGGACCTGGCCGTCAACCTATCTCTGGGGCTGGCTCTTCGTCATCGGGGTCTGCGGCACATTCTCGCACTACTGCCTCGCCAGCGCGCTCCGTTACGCCGATGCGACGATCGTGGTTCCCATGGACTTCCTGCGGGTTCCACTGACCGCCACCGCCGGCTGGCTGCTTTATTCCGAGCGGCTCGATTCCTGGACCGTGCTCGGCGCCGCGCTGATCCTGTGCGGCAATCTCCTGAATTTGAAACCGGCCGCGCCCGTCCCCGCCCGCGCGCAATGAACCCCACGCGGCCCCGCGCGACAAACGAGAGTGGTCGAGCGTGATTTGGATCACGTTGGAGGGCTGCTCCATCGTGCACATTCGGCCACACAGCACCGGGTTGAACGGGACGTCCTGCCGTTTTGGTGGCGCGAAGTCGGGCACTTCGTGTAGGTTCACTGTCAATTTGTTGCTGCCTGCAATTCGATTCTGGGGATTTCAGATGCGCTATCTCACCCTCCTCGCTTCGCTGATGTGCTTGGCCTTGTCGGTTAGCGCCGCGAAAGCGGACCGTCGCGTCGCCTTCGTCGTCGGCAACGGCTCCTACAAGAACGTCGCGCAATTGCCGAACCCGCCGATCGACGCCAAGGCAATGGCATCGACGCTGCGCAATGTCGGCTTCGAGGTGATCGAAGGATCCAATCTCAGCCGCGACCAGATGACGGAGAAGCTGCTCGATTTCGGCCGCAAGGCGCAGGGCTCCGACATCGCGTTGTTCTATTATGCCGGCCACGGCATCGCCGTCGGCGGCACCAACTATCTCCTGCCCGTCGACGCCGACATCAAGTCGGAAATGGATGTCAAGCTTGGCGCCGCCATCAACATCGACCTGACACTCGAGCAGACCATGGGCGATGCCAAGGTCAAGCTCGTGTTCCTCGACGCCTGCCGCGACAATCCGTTCGCCGCCAAGATCAAGTCGAACTCGGCGACCCGCAGCGTCAACGTGCAGAGCGGCCTTGCCGAGATGAAGTCCGGCGAAGGCACGCTGATCGCGTTCGCGACCGGTCCGGGCCAGACTGCGCTCGACGGCCAGGAGGGCAACAACAGCCCCTTCACCCGCGCGCTGATCGACAACATCACCAAGCCCGGCGTCGAGATCCAGCAGGCGATGACGTCGGTGCGCGCCCAGGTCAATGAAGAGACCCACAAGGGCCAGCTGCCCTGGGGCCACACCAACCTGATCGGCGCCGTCTATCTCAACCAGGCCCCGACCACCCAGGTCGCCAACGCGGCCCCGATGGCTTCCAGCGCCGTGCCGGCCGCGAGCGGCAGCAATGACGGTGTCGAGCTCGAATACTGGCGCTCGGTCAAGGAGAGCAACAAGCCGGAAGAGCTCAACGCTTATCTCTCGGCCTATCCGAACGGCCAGTTCAAGGCGCTGGCGCTGGCGCGGCTCGCCGCGATCAAGAGCGGTCCGTCGACCACGACACGCAATCTGAACGCCGGCGTCGATCCCGCCACCTTCACCGATGATGCGACCCAGCTCACCGAGGACCAGATCGGCCTCGACAAGGGCCAGCGCCGCGACGTGCAGCGCCGCCTCACCGGGCTCGGCTTCGACACCAAGGTGACCGGCATCTTCAGCGAGGAGACCCGCTCGGTGCTCAAGCGCTGGCAGGCCGCCCGCGGCTATCCGTCGACGGGTTACCTCAATAAGCTCCAGCACAAGGCGCTGCTCTCCGAGATCGTGGCGGCCGCGCCGGCCACCGCGAGCGAGGACAGCCCGAAGCCGGCCCGGCGCGCGGCCCCGGCTCAGGCCCAGAGCGCACCGGCGCCCCGGCATAACGGCGGCGGCGGCGATGCCGGCGCAGCCTTCGTCGGCGGTGTCGTCGGCGGCATGATGGGCGGCATGTTCCGCCGCTGAGGCGGGATCATATCTCAAACAAAAAGCCCGGCTCGCGCCGGGCTTTTTCGTTGGTAATCCTCATGGTGAGAAGGCGCGAAGCGCCGTCTCACCATGAAGGCCCGGCTCTCACGACGTGGGCCAATCATCCTTCGAGACGCCTGCTGCGCCAGCTCCTCAGGATGAGGAGCTGGCGCCGGAACGCGCGGCTGAGCTCACTTCCCCGCCGCCTTGCGCAGCGCCTCGTTGATGCGGTCCTGCCAGCCGGGGCCACCTTGCTGGAAGAACTCCAGCACGTCCTGGTCGATCCGCAGCGTGACCTGCTCCCGGACCCCGGGTGCCACGTTCGGCTTCGGCGGCGCCACGGCGACCTTGGCTGTCACCTTCTTGAACGCCGCCTCGGCCTCCGATCGCGCATCGCCAAGCGTGCGCGGTCGCCTCGGTTGATCCGCCATATCCTAGACTCCCTCAAACAGAGCCGTCGAAAGATACCGCTCGGAGAAGGACGGCACCACCGTCAGGATGGTCTTTCCCGCAGCTTCCGGCCGTCGGCCGATCTCGAGCGCGGCCGCGATCGCCGCACCCGAGGAGATGCCACCGGGTATGCCCTCATGGCGCGCCAGCGCGCGCGAGGTCTCGATCGCCGTCGTCGAGTTGACCTTCACGATCTCGTCGATGACCGAGCGGTCGAGAATCTCGGGCAGGAAGCCGGCGCCGATGCCCTGGATCTTGTGCGGCGTATGCTGGCCGCCCGACAGCACCGGGCTCTCCTCCGGCTCGACCGCCACGACGCGCAAGGACGGCTTGCGCGGCTTCAGCACCTGGCCGACCCCGGTGATGGTGCCGCCGGTGCCGACGCCGGCAACGAAGACATCGATGTTGCCGCCGGTGTCGTTCCAGATCTCCTCCGCGGTGGTGCGGCGATGCACCTCGGGATTGGCGAGGTTCTTGAACTGCTGCGGCATCACCGAGTTCGGTGTCGTCTTCAACAGCTCCTCGGCGGTCGCGATCGCGCCCTTCATGCCCTGCGCGGCCGGCGTCAGCACCAGCTCGGCGCCGAGAAAGGCCAGCATCTTGCGCCGCTCGATCGACATCGATTCCGGCATCACCAGCTTCAGCCGGTAGCCGCGCGAGGCAGCGACGAAGGCGAGCGCGATTCCGGTGTTGCCGGAGGTCGGCTCGATCAGCACGGTATCGGGCTTGACGATGCCGGCCTGCTCCATCGCGATGATCATGGCCGCGCCGATGCGGTCCTTCACGCTCGCCGCCGGGTTGAAATATTCAAGTTTTGCCAAAATCGTCGCGTTCACGCCGTGCATGCCCGGCAACCGTTGCAGCCGCACGATCGGCGTATCGCCAAAGGCCTCGACGATCGAAGAGTAGATCCGGCCGCGGCCGGGTTGGTGCGCTGCACCCGTTTGGGACGATGCGTCCATGATGAACTCCCTGTGGCGACAATTTGCGCTTCTTTCACGGCTCTTGCGCAGTTGCGGACAGCGTGCGGCGACACGCCAGCGACAATGCGGCACATGTTAAATACACTGCATCGCAAAATCGCGTGAGCGATCATTAGCAGAAAACCAACGCATTTGTGTTGCGGCCTCGTCAACTGATTCTGCTTATGTTAGACACAGGTCTCAAAGCAGGGAGGTCACCACGATGTCAGCAGTTGCTGAAGTGTTGTCGACCGTCGCGCACCATCGCGAGCCGCGTTGCAGTGAGTTGCCCACCTGTCCCGTCTGCGCCGATTCCATGATCGCCGCCGAAGCATCCGCCTACGTCTCGGACGACGTGATCTCTTATCTCTGGACCTGCGACAATTGCGGCTACGGTTTCGTGACCAAGCATGCCGTCAAGCAGCGGATCGTCTGCAACTGAGGTTTGATCAACCTAGCGCGGGGCGATGTCGCCCCTCGCCCAGTCCTCGCGGGTACGCTGATAGAACTCCTCGAATGCCCCGTGTGCGATCGCATCCCTGATGCCCTGCATCAGGAATTGGTAGTAAGCGACATTGATTTCGGACAGCAGCATCGCCCCCAACGTCTCGCCGGCCTTGACGAGATGGTGCAGGTAGGCGCGTGCGTAGTTCCGCGCTGACGGCCACGAACT
Source organism: Bradyrhizobium diazoefficiens (assembly GCF_016616235.1). NCBI lineage: Bacteria > Pseudomonadati > Pseudomonadota > Alphaproteobacteria > Hyphomicrobiales > Nitrobacteraceae > Bradyrhizobium > Bradyrhizobium diazoefficiens. The sequence goes on along the minus strand of NZ_CP067100.1, from coordinate 4,039,881 downwards.
TTCCTCGTCGAGCGGACGCGGATCGTCGGCGTGGCGCGCGTTGCGCAAATTGACCTGGCCGAAGCGCGTGAAGGCGACGCCATGGCGGCCATTGCGCGTCGGCATCACGCAATCGAACATGTCGACACCGCGCTTGACCGCCTCGAGAATGTCGTCGGGGGTGCCGACGCCCATCAGATAGCGCGGCCGCTCCGTCGGCAGCGCCGGCGCAGTCTCGTCGATCATCGCCAGCATCACCGCCTGCGGCTCGCCGACGGCAAGGCCGCCGATCGCATAGCCGTGGAAACCCATCTCGACGAGGCCCTGCGCGCTGGCATGACGGAGCTGCGGGATGTCGCCGCCCTGCACGATGCCGAACAGCATGTAGCCGTCGGGCGCGCTCTCGAAGGCGCGCTTGCTGCGCTCGGCCCAGCGCAGCGACAGCCGCATGGCGCGATCGATGTCGTCGCGCTCGGCCGGCAGCCGCACGCATTCGTCCATCTGCATGGCGATGTCGGAGCCGAGGCAGCGCTGCACCTCGATCGAGCGTTCCGGCGACAGCTCGACCTTGGCCCCATCGATATGGGAGCGAAAGGTCACGGCATGCTCGCTGACCTTGCGCAAATCCGCCAGCGACATCACCTGGAAGCCGCCGGAATCCGTCAGCATCGGCCCGTTCCAGCCGGTGAAGCGCTGCAAGCCGCCGAGCGCCGCGATCCGCTCGGCGCCCGGGCGCAGCATCAGGTGATAGGTATTGCCGAGCACGATGTCGGCGCCGGCCTCGCGCACCTCGCGCCAGTGCATGCCCTTCATGGCGCCGGCGGTGCCGACCGGCATGAAGGCGGGTGTGCGCACCACGCCATGCGGCGTGGTCAGGCGGCCGGTGCGCGCGGCGCCATCGGTGGCGAGCAGTTCGAAATGATTGGGAAGCTCCATGGCGCTGCTTATTGCGTGTCGGGAGGGGCCGATCAACCACTCAGTTTCGGGCCGTCGGAGCCGTCCTGTGGGCCCGCGTACCGTGACCCCGATGGAGGAACGGGGTCCCATCGAAACCGTTGACGATGGCCAATTCGGCCAGATTCGCGATGACGCTCCCGCTCCTGCACGATATAGAGCGAAGTACGACTGTCAGAAGCGCGCAGGAATCATTGGGCATGGGATTGACTGCGACCAAGGCAAGATCGGCAGCGCAGCGGCGCGAAGTGCCGAAATCGCGCGGCGGCCGGCCGACCAAGACCGCCGCGATCGAGCGCGACCAGCGACTGATCGAGGTCGCCACCCGCCTGTTCCTGGACCGCGGCTTCGACGCGACCTCGCTTGACGCGGTCGCGGAAGCGGCCCGCGTCAGCAAGCCCACCGTCTATGCCCGCTACGGCGACAAGCGCGGCCTGTTTGCCGCCGTGCTGAGGCGCGAGATCGCGCGTTGGCTGGCGCCGCTGTCGGCCGCGGCAGAGACCCAGCTGGGCAGCGCCACGGACATCTCGGTCGAGCAGCGGTTGGTCGAGATCGGGCGCGAGATGCTGACCTTCACCTGCGGCCCCGATGCCGTCGCGTTCAGCCGCATGATGACGTCACAAGCCATCAACTTCCCCGACGTCGCCAAGCTCGGCAAGGAGGAAGGCTGGTTGAAAGCCGTGGCGACCACCGCGCGCTTCTTCGATCATCTGGTTGCGCAGGGCGCACTCGATGTCGAAGACACCACCGTCACGGCGGAAGTCTTTCTCGACGTCGTCGTCGGCCACAACCATCGCTTGGCGACGTTCGGAACGCCACCGGAGATGAAGCCGGCCGAAAAACGCATGCGCGCGGCGATCAAGCTGTTCCTGGCCGGCGCGCTGGGACCTGCCGACCGCGTCGAGACTGCGGCCAAGGACACCGCCAAGAGCACGCAGCGCCGGCGCCCGTCCCGCTGACGATTTCGTGAGCTCGCGATGTATCCCCAAGCGGGTCGCGCTGACAGCCTTGACCAAAACAAAACGATACGGTATGGTTTAATTATAAGGCGATATGGACCGCTTTTTTCACCAGCCCCAAAGAGGTCCGCACCGCTTTGATCGCCGGGACGGGTACAGCCCGCCACGACGTTCCGCGGCCGACCGATGCCCAAGGTCGGCCGCGTCTTCTCTCGGGAAGATCAAGTCTCGGCAAGATCAAGCCCGCTCGCCGACCAAAGGTTTCGAGCATGACGACAGCCAAACGATCGACCTCGTTACTTGCGATCGCCTTGTCCGCGCTCATCCTCGCCGCACCGGCGCGGGCGATCGTGACCACGGGCACGCCGACTGCCCTGCACAGCGACACAGATGGGGATGCGGGAGCCGACCGCCAAGCGGTCAACCGCGAGATCGAGCGCTTCCGCAGCTCATCGATCTCGATCAGCCAGGCGATGGCGATCGCGGAAGCCCGTCACGCCGGTGCCACCACCGCGGATGTGAGTTTTGACGGCGGCTCCGGCGTGCCGGTCTACCGGGTGAAGACCCTGCACAATGACCGGATCTGGCGCCACACCATCAATGCCGCCACCGGCGAGCTCGTCGGCGGTGAAGCCGCCCTTCCCCTTACCGAGCTTGACCTCGAGGATCGCGACAATCTCGCGGCGCTCGGCGCGATCAGGCACCGCCTTGCGGACGCCGTGCGCGTTGCCGAGCACGCAGCCTCAGGCAAGGCGATCAGCGGCGGCCTGGTGCGCGAGCGCGGCCGGCTCAATTTCGCGATCGTGGTGATCAGCGGCGACGATCTCAAGGAAGTCATCCTGGAGCCGCCGGGCGCCCGAGCCAAATAGCCGCGGAATCGGCGCTCGCCACAATCCCGCCGAAAAGCCATTGACGGGCGCCAGACTCTCCCGCATAAGTCGCGCCATGTTCACGACCACCAAACGCACGACCAAAACCACCACGGCCTTCGGGGCCTGGGGAGGCGTGCGCGCGTAGTCGTCGACTGGAACGCATCAGCTCTACCGAAGCCCCGCCCTCGATGGTCCGGGGCTTTTTTGTTGTCTAAATCGATCTCAATGGAGGACAAAGTGAGTAACGATCCCGTCGTCGCGATTGTCGGCGTCACCGGTGCGGTGGGCGCCGAATTCATCGCCACCATGGACAAGCGCGGCTTTCGCGTCGGTAAGCTCAAGGCGCTCGCCAGCGCCCGCTCGGCGGGCAAGACAGTGTCGTTTCGCGGGCAGAGCGTCGTCATCGAGGAGCTGACCGAGCGCGCCTTCGAGGGCGTCGACATCGCGCTGTTCTCCGCCGGCAGCGGCATCTCCAAGAAGTTCGCGCCTGTTGCGGTCAAGGCCGGCGCCGTCGTGGTCGACAACTCCTCCGCGTTCCGGATGGATCCGAACGTGCCGCTGGTGATCCCCGAGGTCAACGGCAGCCGCATTCGCGACCACAAGGGCATCATCGCCAATCCCAACTGCGCCGCGATCACGGCGCTGGTGCCGCTCTGGCCGATCCACCAGAGGAATCGCATCAAGCGCGTCATCATCTCGACCTACCAGGCGGCAAGCGGTGCCGGCGCTGCCGCGATGGACGAGCTCGTCGAGTCCACCCGCGCCAATCTCAACGGGCAGGTCTACACGCCCAAGGTGATGCCGCACCCGTACGCCTTCAATCTCTTCAACCACAACACCGCCGTCGACCCAGAGACCGGCTACAACGATGAAGAGACCAAGGTCATCAAGGAGACCCGCAAGATCTTCGAGGACGACAAGATTGCCATTGGCGTCACCTGCGTCCGCGTGCCGGTGTTGCGCGCCCATTGCGAGGCCATCACCTTCGAATGCGAGAGGCCGATCGCCGAGGACCAGGTCCGCGCCATCATGGCGCGGGCGCCCGGCGTCAAGATCGTCGACGACCGCGTCAAGAACTACTTCCCGATGCCGATCGACGCCTCAGGCCAGGACGACGTCCTGGTCGGCCGCATCCGCAAGGATCTCAGCGATCCCTCAGGGCATTCGATCTCGATGTTCGTGGCGGCCGATCAGCTGCTCAAGGGCGCGGCGCTGAACGCCGTACAGATCGCGGAGCTGCTGCCGCAGCGGGTGATGGCGTAACAGAAGGTCTCGTAAGGATGGGCAAAGGCGCGCAAGCGCCGTGCCCACGACGCTTGCGGGGCATTCAAGAGCGATGGTGGGCACGCTTCGCTTTGCCCACCCACCGCCCGGAACAACAGGCACGCATCGCCATACGAATAGAACCGATAGCCGCTGGCGATGGCGTGCGCATACGCGGCCTTCATCGTGTCCAGCCCCGAGAACGCGGAGACCAGCATGAACAGCGTCGATTTCGGCAAGTGGAAATTCGTCATCAATATATCAACCGCGCGGAAGCGGTAGCCGGGCGTGATGAAGATCGAGGTCTCGGCGGCGAACGGCTGAATCGTGCCGTCCTCGCCGGCCGCGCTTTCGAGCAGCCTTAGCGACGTCGTGCCGACGGCGATGACGCGGCCGCCGTTCTTCCGCGCGCCGTTGAGCCGTTCCGCCGTCTCAGCCGAGATCGTGCCCCACTCGGCGTGCATCTTATGGCCTTCGGTGTCGTCCACCTTGACCGGCAGGAACGTCCCTGCCCCGACATGCAGTGTGACGCGGTTGATGCCGACCCCGCGCACGCGCAGCGCCTGCTCCAGCGCGGGGGTAAAATGCAGCCCCGCGGTGGGCGCTGCAACCGCGCCTTCGTTGGCCGCGAACATGGTCTGGTAGTCGGCAAGATCCTGATCGTCAGGCGTACGCTTGGAAGCGATGTAGGGTGGCAACGGCGGGCTGCCGAGATCGGCGATCGCCTGATCGAGCGTGGGCCCGTGGAACGAGAACGACAGCGTCACCTCGCCCTCGGCGCCCTTGGCCTCGACCTCGGCGTCGAGATGACCGAGCAGGCAGACCTTGCCCTCATTGCCGAAGCGGATGCGGTCGCCGGCGGTGAGCTTTTTCGCCGGCTTGACCAGCGCCTGCCAGCGCGAGCCGTCGAGCCGCTTGATCAGCGTCGCCTCGATCTTCGGCTCGGTCTCGCGCCCGATGCGGCGGCCTTTCAATTGCGCCGCGATCACCTTGGTGTCGTTGACGACGAGCTGGTCCCCCGGCCGCAGCCATTGCGGCAGGTCGGCGACGGTCTGGTCGCGCAGCGCGCCGCCTTCCACGACCAGCATCTTCGCGGAGTCGCGCGGGCTCGCCGGGCGCAAGGCGATGCGCTCGGGCGGCAGGTCGAAATCGAAGAGATCGGTGCGCATGTCGGGCTCAGCGCCACACGGTTACTCCTCATCCTGAGGAGCGCGGAACGCGCGTCTCGAAGGATGAAGGCCCCGCTGCATCAGCTCGGCCTTCATGGTTCGAGACGGCGCTTCGCGCCGCCTCACCATGAGGGGAAACGCTTACTCCGCGTCCGCGGCCATCCGCGCCTTGACGATCTTGTCGGGGTTCTGCACCGGCTCGCCGCGCTTGATCTTGTCGACGTTCTCCATGCCCTCGGTCACCTTGCCCCACACCGTGTACTGGTTGTCGAGGAAGCGGGCATCGTCGAAACAGATGAAGAACTGGCTGTCGCCGGAATCGGGATTGGCGGCGCGGGCCATCGAGGTGGTGCCGCGCACATGCGGCTCCTTGTTGAACTCGGCCTTGAGCTTCTTGCCGGAGCCGCCGGTGCCGGTGCCCTGCGGGCAGCCGGTCTGCGCCATGAAGCCCTCGATCACGCGGTGGAACACGATGCCGTCGTAGAAGCCCTCGCGGACCAGCTCCTTGATGCGCGCGACATGGCCGGGGGCGAGGTCGGGACGCATCTCGATGGTGACGGGGCCCTGCGTGGTCTCGAGGATCAAGGTGTTTTCGGTAACGCTCATGCTGGTCTCTCTTGCGTTGGGGGTGAAGTCTTCCGCCTGCGGATCGGGATTGCGAATGGACGCCCCGCGGCAGCGCCGGCCATTGCATCGGTAAATGGCAACGGCGTGCAGCGTTGCAATGTCTCCATCACCGCAATGCGGTACTGCAACCGGTCCTCGTCGGAGGCATCCGCGGATTCATAGGAAATTCGCGGATGGCCCAAAATGTTTCCGGCCCGGTTAAAGCTCACGATGACGGTGATGTCGAGTGGGCGGGCCTTGGCGGCCGGCGGCGGTTTCCAGCAGGTCTGCAGATACCTGGAGATGTCCGCGATGGTATTGACCTTGCCATCCTCGGCAACCGCGCCGGAGACACCGAGGAACAGCGCCGCGGCAGCCGGCACAAGCCTGTTGCCGCAGCGCGCCATGGCGTTCTCCTGTTTCTATTTGATGTCGGAAGCGACTTGCACCTTCACCATCTTGTCGGGATCGGTGACGGTGCCGCCGGGGGCGCCGGGCGGAGCCTTCTTCAGCTTGTCGACGACGTCCATGCCCTGCACGACCTCGCCGATCACGGTGTACTGGCCGTCGAGGCTGCCGCCGTCGGCGAACATGATGAAGAACTGCGAGTTGGCGCTGTCGACGCTGTCGCCGCGCCGGGCCATACCGACGATGCCACGCGCGAAATGCACCTTGGAGAATTCCTGCTTCAGGTTCGGATATTTCGAGCCGCCGGTGCCGTTGCCGTTCTGGCCATCGCCGGTCTGTGCCATGAAGCCGTCCATGACGCGGTGGAATGGCACGTTGTTGTAGAAGCCCTCACGCGCCAGCTGCTTGATGCGCTCGGCATGCTGGGGCGCGATGTCGGTGCGCAGCTTGATGACGATGCGGCCCTTGGTGGTGTCGATGACGATGGCGTTGGCCTTGTCGAGATTGGCCGGCAGTTGCTGCGCCACCGCCGGCACTGCGCCAATCAGCGCGACGAACATCGTGGCAAGAATTGCGAGACGACGGGTCATGAAAACTCCGGATCAGGTGGGGTGAAGAAGTGCGCCGTTATCCGGCGAATTTGGCCTTGAGCAGGGATGCAACGAGCGGCGGCACGAAGCTCGAGACGTCGCCACCCATACCCGCGATCTGTCGTACCAGTGTGGCGGTGATCGGGCGGACCATCGGAGATGCCGGCAGAAAGACCGTATGCACCTCAGGGGCCATGGCAGCGTTCATGCCGGCGAGCTGCATCTCGTAGTCGAGATCGGTGCCGTCGCGCAGGCCCCGGATCATGATCGTCGCGCCGTGCGTGCGCGCCGCGGTCACCGACAGATCGTCAAACGTCGTCGTCTCGAGCACGCAGCCGGCCTGGGCGGCCACCGGCCCGCAGACGTCGTTCAGCATCTTCAGCCGCTCCTCGGCCGAGAACAGCGGCTTCTTGCCGGGATGGACCCCGATCGCGACAACCAGTCTGTCGCACAGCGCGACGCTGTGCCGGACCACGTCGAGATGGCCGTTGGTGATGGGATCGAAGGAACCTGGGTAGAATGCAATGCGCGGCATGGCCACGTCCTACCGCGCCCGGCCCGGCCCGGCAAGCCGAACAGGTTCCCTGCCCGTTCCTAGCGGTAGCCCGCCCGTTTCCCGCGAATTCTGCCCGCCGCATGTCGGCAACGGGCGGTTTGTTTCGTCCTGGGGGCGGTCACGAAACAAAACGGAGCGCGAACGAAACCATTTCCGACGTCCGCGAAGACGTCCGGAAACTGGCCATGGTTACTAATCCACCCAACAAATACGGACCGTACGTTGGGCGTAGCGGCCGCATCACAGGGGACCGTCGATGATCAAGACCATCTCAGCGATTGCGATCGCCGCGTTTGTGGCCGCTGCCCTCACCATGCTTCCCGGCTTTGCGCCATCAGTCGAAGCCAGCGTCCCGCAGCCGCTCGCCAAGAGCGACCGCCTCGATATCCGCACCATCGGCAAGGACTGCTCGCAGCGGGCCTGGCCGAATTTCGAGGCCGCGTGCCTGCGCCGCGCCGGCACCAAGGCCAACGTCCGCGAGGCGCGCCTGGTGACGGCCAACCGGACCCCGTAGTCGGGTGTCAGCTTCGCGTCAGATAAAACTCCAAAGAAACCCCGTGGAAATTTGCAGCGTCCCGTCGCAGACTGCGCGATGATCGCGCCCGTCGGAATGTCCCGCCGGGCGCGATCCCATCGGGGGATCCCCATTGTCCAGTACGCCTGCAATTGCTTCCGGCCACCATCCCGATCCGCTGCCGCTCGCCATGACCATGGGCGCCCTCGGGGTGGTCTATGGCGATATCGGCACCAGCCCCCTCTACGCCCTGAAGGAAGCCGCCAAGGCGGCTGCCCATGGCGGCACCCTAAGTCATGACGCTGTCCTGGGGGTCGCCTCGCTTATTCTCTGGGCGCTGCTGCTCATCATCTCGCTGAAATATGCGCTGCTGATCCTGCGCGCCGACAATCGCGGCGAAGGCGGCATCGTGGCGCTGCTGGCGCTGCTGCATGCCCGCCACGCGCAACCCGGGACCTGGCGCGCACATCTGCTCGTCGTCGGTCTCGTCGGCGCGGCGCTGCTCTATGGCGACGGCGCGATCACGCCGGCGATCTCGGTGCTCTCAGCCATCGAAGGCTTGAAGGTGGACGCGCCCTCGCTCGCGCCTGTCGTGGTCCCCATCACCGTCGCCATCCTGATCGGCCTGTTCATGATGCAGAAGCAGGGCACGGGCTTTATCGGCCGCATTTTCGGACCGGTGATGCTGGCCTGGTTCGTCGTGCTCGCCGCGCTCGGCATCCACGGCATCGTCAAGGCGCCGGCCGTGCTGGCCGCGCTCAGCCCGTTCTATGCGTTCGACTTCCTGATCCACCAGGACTTCCACATCTCCTTCGCGATCCTTGGCGCCGCCTTCCTCGCGGTGACAGGCGGCGAAGCCATGTATGCCGACATGGGCCATTTCGGCCGCTTCCCGATTCGCCTCGCCTGGTTCGCGATCTGCCTGCCCGCGCTGGTGCTGAACTATTTCGGCCAGGCCGCGCTCCTGATCACCGATCCCACCATGATCGAGAACCCGTTCTTCCAGCTCTGCCCAGATGTCCTGCACTATCCGCTGGTCGCCTTCTCGGCGGTCGCCACCGTGATCGCCTCGCAGGCGATCATTTCCGGCGTGTTCTCGCTGACCCAGCAGTCGATCCAGCTCGGCTTCCTGCCGCGCATGCAGATCCGCCACACCACCAGCGCAGCGATCGGCCAGATCTACGTGCCGCTGGTCAACTGGCTGCTCGCTGCCGCCACGCTCGGCGCGGTGCTAAGCTTCGGCACCTCCGACGCGCTCGCCGGCGCCTACGGCATCGCGGTGTCGCTGCTGATGGCGATCACCACGTTGCTCGCAGCCCTGGTCGCGATCCAGTGGGGCTATTCGCCCTGGCTCGTGGTCGCGGTGAACGGCTTCTTCTTCGTGATCGACGTGATCTTCTTCTCGGCCAATTCGATCAAGCTGTTCGAGGGCGGCTGGTTTCCGCTGCTGCTCGCAGCCCTCGTCGCCTTCCTGATGCTGACCTGGCGCAGCGGCGTGAAGCTGGTCGAAGCAGCGCGCGGCAAGCTCCGTCAGCCCGAGGAAGACCTGATCGAGACGGCGGTCAACAAGTGCAATGCCAGGCTGCCCGGCGCGGCGGTATTTCTGGCGTCGGCGCCGAATGGCGTGCCGCTCGCGCTGACCCAGTTCGTCAAGCACAATCATGTCCTGCATGAGCGCATCGTCCTCGTCACGGTGCTGATCGAGGAGGTGCCGCACGTCCCCGACGAGGCACGCGCCGAGGTGATGGAGATCATCCCCGGCATCACCCGCGTGATCCTGCATTACGGTTTCATGCAGAACCCGACGATCTATGAGGGACTGACGCTCGCTTGCCGCCAGGGCAAGCTGCCCGGCATCGATCTCTCCGACACCACCTATTATGTCGGCCGCGAGACCATCATCCCGCGCGAGGACATTCCGGGCATGTGGGTCTGGCGCGAAGGCCTGTTCGCCTTCCTCCAGCGCAACGCCGAACGCTCCGCCGCGTTCTTCGGCGTGCCGACCAAGCAGGTTGTGGAGTTCGGCACGGAGCTGGAGATTTAGCGTCGCGAATGGCCAGGGGCGAATGGAATAGCCAACGCTACTCCCTATTCGCCATTCGCCCCGTTCCCGCTCTCCGCCTCTTCCGTGATGTGCTCGACCGACACCACGTGCTCGTCCTCGGCGGTGTCGAACACGATCACGCCTTGGGTCGAGCGGCCGGCGATGCGGATGCCTTCGACCGGGCAGCGGATCAGCTGGCCCTTGTCGGTGACCAGCATGATTTGATCAGCATCCTCCACGGGGAAGGACGCGACCAGGTTGCCGTTGCGGTTGTTGACGCTCATGGCGACGATGCCTTTGCCGCCACGCCCGGTGGTGCGGTACTCGTAGGACGAGGTCCGCTTGCCGTAGCCGTTGACGGAGACGGTCAGCACCACCTGCTCCTGCGCCGACATCTCGACATAGCGCTCCTGGGCGAGCTGGAAGCTGCCGGAGGTCTCCTCGGCCTCGGTGTCCACGGGCGCCTCTTCTGCCGTGGCTTCGCCGGCGACCGCGCGGCGCATCTTCAAATAGGCCGAGCGCTCGTCGGACGTGGTCTCGACGTGGCGCAGAATCGCCAGCGAGATCACCTTGTCGCCCTCACTGAGCGCAATGCCGCGCACGCCCATCGAGGTGCGCCCGGTGAACACGCGCACGTCGGGGACCGGGAAGCGGATGCACTGGCCGCCCGCGGCGGTCAGCAGCACGTCGTCGCGCTCAGTGCAGATCTGGACGTCGACGATCGCTTCGCCCTCGTCGAGCTTCATGGCGATGATGCCGGAGCGGCGGACGTCGACGAAGTCGGACAGCTTGTTGCGCCGGACGTTGCCGCCGGTCGTTGCGAACATCACGTCGAGCTGACCCCAGGTGGACTCATCCTCGGGCAGCGGCATGATGGTGGTGATGCGCTCGCCCTGCTCCAGCGGCAGGATATTGATCAGCGCCTTGCCGCGCGCATTCGGCGCAGCCATCGGCAGCCGCCAGACCTTTTCCTTGTAGACCTGGCCGCGCGAGGAGAAGAACAGCACCGGAGTATGAGTCGATGCGACAAAGAGCCGGCTGACGAAGTCCTCGTCGCGGGTCTGCATGCCGGCGCGGCCCTTGCCGCCGCGGCGCTGCGCCCGGTAGGCCGACAGCGGCACGCGCTTGACATAGCCGGCGTGCGAGACGGTGACGACCATGTCCTCGCGCTGGATCAGGTCCTCGTCCTCGACCTCGCCCTCCTGCTCCATGATCACGGTGCGGCGCGGGGTGGCGAATTCGGCCTTCACTTCGGCGAGCTCGGTCTTGATGATGTCGAGGATGCGGGCGCGCGAGTGCAGGATTGCGAGATACTCGCCGATCTCGCCGGCGAGCTTTGCCAGCTCTTCGCCGATTTCGTCGCGGCCGAGTGCGGTGAGGCGTGCCAGGCGCAGTTCCAGGATGGCCTTCGCCTGATCCAGCGACAGGCGGATGGTGCCATCCTCGTTGATCCGGTGACGGGGATCGTCGATCAGCGTGATGATGTCCTCGACGTCGCGGGCCGGCCAGTCGCGCGTCATCAGGGTGTCGCGCGCGGCGGCCGGCGTCGGCGATGTCCGGATCACCTTGATGATCTCGTCGATATTCGCGACCGCAATCGCAAGTCCGACCTGCTCATGCGCGCGCTCGCGCGCCTTGCGCAGCTTGTATTTGGTGCGGCGGGTGACGACCTGCTCGCGGAAGCCGACGAAGATCGTCAGCATGTCCTTCAGGTTCATCGTCTGCGGCCGGCCGCTGTCGAGCGCGACGGCGTTGACGCCGAAAGAAGTCTGCAGCGGCGTGAACTTGTAGAGCTGGTTCAGCACCACGTCGGGCACGGCATCGCGCTTGAGCTCGACGACGACGCGATAGCCGTCGCGGTCGGACTCGTCGCGCAAATCGGAGATGCCCTCGATTTTCTTTTCCTTATAGAGCTCTGCGATACGCTCGACCATCGTCGCCTTGTTCACCTGATACGGGATCTCGGTGATGACGATCGCCTCGCGCTCCTTGCGAATGGTCTCGAACTCGACCTTGCCGCGCATCACGATCGAGCCGCGGCCGAGATGATAGGCGCTGCGGATGCCCTGGCGCCCGAGGATGATGCCGCCGGTCGGAAAATCCGGACCCGGAATGATGTTGTTGAGTTCGTCGATGGTCAGCGACGGATTGTCGACCAGCGCCAGGCAGGCATCGATGACCTCGCCGAGATTGTGCGGCGGAATGTTGGTGGCCATACCCACGGCGATGCCGCCGGCGCCGTTGACCAGCAGGTTCGGGAACCGCGCCGGCAGAACCACCGGCTCCTTGGTCGAGCCGTCGTAATTGTCCTGGAAGTCGACCGTCTCGTTGTCGATATCGTCGAGCAGCTTGAGCGCGATCTTGGTCAGGCGCGACTCGGTGTAGCGCATCGCCGCCGGCGGATCGCCGTCGACCGAGCCGAAATTGCCCTGCCCGTCCACCAACAGTTCCCGCATCGAGAACGGCTGCGCCATGCGCACCAGCGCGTCGTAGATCGCCTGGTCGCCATGCGGATGGTACTGGCCCATGACGTCGCCGACGATGCCGGCCGACTTCTTGTGCTTCTTGTCGGGCGTGTAGCCTTCCTCGTTCATCGAGAACAGGATGCGGCGATGCACCGGCTTCAACCCGTCGCGTGCATCGGGCAGCGCGCGCGACACGATCACGCTCATGGCGTAATCGAGATAGGACTTCTTCATCTCCTCGTAGATCGAGACGGGGCGAATGTCCGAGGGTTGCGCCGGCTGGTCGCCGGGCTTGTTGTCGTCGTCAGCCAAGGGGAAATCCGGTGAGGGTTTATCTGGGAATCATATAGCGCATCGAGGCCCTGATAACCACCCTTGCAAGGGTGCGGGAAGCGGTTTTTCCGACTGTTTTTCCAGAGACTTACGCTCTCCGCACCACGGCCTGAAGCAGGTTCGAAATCGGCCCTTGCAAACGGCCCGTCACGCCCCGAAAATCACCCGGTGCATGATCCGCCCGGGCACAAGTGTGAACAGTCCCGCCACCACCAGCGCACCGGCAAATATGAAGATCATCATCCGCCGGTGATCGGCGATGCGATGGGTGTGCGCCCGCCACACCGCGAGCGGCAGCACGACGAGGGTGAAGATCGACAGCAGATGGATCGGGCCGAACGGTCCGACGACGCGGATGCCGTGGATCCAGAATGACGAGGCGGCCACCGCGATCATCAGGAGAACCCAGATCCAGCCGAGCGTCCGGTGCGGCAGCGTGCCCTTGGGGGCGGCGAATTGAACGAGGCCGAGCACGAAGGCCGCCATCGCGGCAAAGGCGTGCAGCGGGATCGCTGGAGCGGCCTCAAGCAGCGGCGCAAGACTCATGCGGTGCGTCCTCCGACCGGCGGGAGAGCCATGTAAATAGGATTAACATGAAGTTAATACCATTCACATCATCGCCCGTCAAAGGCTTGAGGCAGCACCTGAAGCAGGCCCGGAAAAGCCGAGCTCCACCAACCAATTGGTAAGAAATCCTGCCGCTTTGCGCGAGCACGTACCGTTCGAGGAGAGACGCCCCCGTAAGCGTCAGAACGGGATATCGTCATCCATGTCGCTGTTGCGGCCACCGCCGGTCGCGGCAACGGGACGGCGCGGCGCGCCACTGGCGGGACCCGAGGAGCCGAAATCGCCGCCCGGCTCGTCGCCGAAGCTGCCGCCTCCCCCGCCGCCGCGGCCGTCGAGCATCGTCAGGGTCGAGTTGAAGCCCTGGAGCACGACCTCTGTGGAGTACTTCTCGACGCCGCTCTGGTCGGTCCATTTGCGGGTCTGGAGTGCACCCTCGATGTAAACCTTGGCGCCCTTCTTCAGGTACTGCTCGGCGACCTTGCACAGCCCTTCATTGAAGATCACGACGCGGTGCCACTCGGTCTTTTCCTTGCGCTCGCCGCTGTTCTTGTCGCGCCAGGTCTCCGAGGTGGCGATGCTCAAATTCGCGATCGGCCGCCCGTCCTGGGTGCGGCGGATTTCCGGATCCTTGCCGAGATTTCCAACCAGAATGACCTTGTTGACGCTTCCCGCCATCGCCGCTCTCCACTCCAGATGCCACTGAATTTCAAAGGGCCGGCCCTCGCGCCGCGATGCCGCCCTATTGGCCGACCCTATACGCTCGGGCGGGCTGATCAGCCCGTCACCCCTCGGGTTATCCCCACATATAGCATCGACGCCGGCCTTGTTCCAGATTTGTTCCTGTACAAGGCAAACGATTGCTGGGCCACAGATCGCTGAAAAATGGCACGCTGTGGATGGAACCTTTTCGGGTTCCCGCCAACGACAAAAAACTCTTAACATTCATCAAGTTGGACCGAGTTCAAGCAGTTCGCGAGTGTGGCATTTCGGAGACGGACTCTGCCCGCGCTTCGGGCTAGGCTCGCCTCGGAATTGATTCATTTGGGCGTCGCGCCTGATCTTCCGCTTCGGGGACCCAGAAGCGGTGAAACTGGGGAGACTACAATGAAGAAAATTTTGTGCGGTGTAATCGGTGCAGTGACCTTGGGCCTGTCGGCTCCGGCAAGCGCGGCGGATCTCGCAGCGCGTCCCTACACCAAGGCTCCGGCGCCAGCCGTTGCTGCGATTTACGACTGGAGCGGCTTCTACATTGGCATCAATGGTGGTGGCGGCTCGGCTCACAAGTGCTGGGACTTCGTCTCGCCAGGCACCGGCGCACTGGTGCGCGAAGGCTGCCACAACGCCACAGGCGGCACGGTCGGCGGCCAGATCGGCTATCGCTGGCAATCGGCCAATTGGGTGTTCGGCTTGGAAGGCCAAGGCAACTGGGCCGACTTCAGGGGCGACAACGTCAGCACTGTCCTGTTCGCCACGGGTATCCGCAATCAGTCCAGGATCGACGCCTTCGGTCTGATCACCGGCCAAGTCGGTTACGCCTGGAACAACGTGCTCTTGTACGTCAAGGGCGGCGCCGCTGTGGTCGGCGATCGCTACCGCAGTTTCGACGTCCCGACCGGTCTGCTATTCGACAGCGCCAACGAGACTCGTTGGGGCGGCACGGTGGGCGCTGGCATCGAGTTCGGCTTCGCACCCAACTGGTCGGTCGGCTTCGAGTATGATCATCTCTTCCTCGGCAATCGCAACGTCACGATGACCGCCTCCGGCAACTTCCTGGGTTTCCCAGGCGGTGCCGCCACGCGCACCGACCGGATTGGCCAGGATGTCGATATCGGGCTGATTCGCGTGAACTATCGCTGGGGCGGCCCGGTGATCGCAAAGTACTGATCTTTGGTTCCAATCTCGATTTGAAAGGCCGGCCTCGCGCCGGCCTTTCTGCTGGGCGGTGCCTGCTTGGCGGTGCGACAATCTGTCAGCAATCATTACGTTTTGCGGCTGTTGTGGCTTTTGAGAGACACAACTTGCAGCTTTAGTGGTGTAAGCACGACGTCAGTTGGACCACGGCGTCCGATGCCCTTCTGCTCGCGGAAGGCAACATGAGAAACTGGGACTGGGACTACTTGAAAATGAAAAAGGTTTTGTTGGCTTCGGCCTGTTTGTTCGCTCTCGCCGCCCCGGCTTCGGCCGCCGATCTCGCGGCGCGCCCCTACACCAAGGCTCCGGTGGCTCCTGTCGCGGTCTACAACTGGACCGGCTTCTACCTCGGTATCGTCGGTGGCGGTGCCTGGGAAAACGCCTCGGGCGACCCGAAGATGAAGGGCGGCTTCGTCGGCGGCACCGCCGGCTACAACTGGCAGACCGGCAACGTCGTGTTCGGCCTGGAGGCCGACGGCGCCTGGGCTGACGTCAGCGCTTCGGCCACCGGTCCCGTCGCCGTGCCGGGCTTCGGCATTGTGTCCACGACCTTCAGCTCGAAGGCGGACGCGATGGGTACCGTGCGCGGCCGCATCGGCTACGCGGTCAACCAGGTGCTGTTCTACGGCACCGGTGGCTATGCCTGGATGGACAACAAGCTCAGCCTCAGCGCGCTGGGCGTGACCGTTTCCGATAGCAAGTGGCACTCCGGCTGGACCGTCGGCGCGGGCGTCGAAGCGTTCTTCGCTCCGCAGTGGTCGGTCAAGGGCGAGTACCTCTATCGCAGCTTCGGCAGCGAGAACTACTTCTCCAGCCTCGGTGCTCCCCTGGCGTCCGGCACGATCAGCTTCCACACCGTGCAGGTCGGCGTGAACTATCACTTCGGCGGCCCGGTCGTCGCCAAGTACTGAGCTGCAGTACTGATCTTCACGACCGACGTCATCGTCACGAAAGGCCGGCCTCGCGCCGGCCTTTTTGTTTTCGTGCGGCAGCGGACCGAATCGTCTGGGAGTCATGGGGTGCAGATCGCCTCAGGCAGAATGGCTCGTTGAGTTGGGGACGTGAAATGAAGGCATCGGCGCTGAAGACTTGCGCGCTGAAGACTTGCGCGCTGGCCGCGGTCAGCTTGTTTGCACTCGGTGCGGTCGCGCCGGCAGGTGCTGCCGATCTTCCGCTTTACGGCAAGGCGCCGGTGGTGGCGCCCGTGCTCGCCTTCGACTGGACGGGCGTCTATGTCGGCATCAATGGCGGCGGTGGCCTTGCGCATGCCTGCTGGAGTGTCGTCGCCGTCGCCGGCGTTCCCATCGACCCGGGCGTTGGCGAAGGCTGCCACAATGCAAGCGGCGGCACAGCAGGTGCCCAGCTCGGCTATCGCTGGCAGAAGGCGCACTGGGTGCTCGGCGTCGAAGCCCAGGGCAACTGGGCCGACTTCAAAGGCAGCAATGTCAGCTTCGCGCTGGCGCCGCTCAACAACCGGACCACGATCAACAGCTTTGGTCTGTTCACCGGCCAGCTCGGCTACACCGTGAACAGCCTGCTGTTCTACGGCAAGGCGGGCGCAGCCGTCGCGCACGACAGATACGACGAGTTCATTCCGAGCGTTGGCGTCGTATCCAACACGTTGAACCAGACCCGCTGGGGCTATAGCGCCGGCTTTGGCGTGGAATACGCCTTTGCGGAGAATTGGTCGGTCGGCGGCGAGTACGACCATCTGTTCCTTGGACATCACGGCGGCGACCTCGCCAGCGCGATCCTCGTCCCGCCCGTGCGCACCGAACGGATCGGGCAGGACGTCGATATCGGCCTGATCCGCGTCAACTATCGCTGGGGCGGCCCGGTCGTCGTCAAATACTGAGCCCCGGCTACGAATCCCCAAGGACTCCCCAGGTCCTGCTCACGTGCGGATTCCCCCAAGTCTGCACCCCAAGTCTGCACTCAACCGCGAACGAAGGGCCGGCCTCGCGCCGGCCCTTCGGCTGTTCCGGATGCCGCCGCTCCTGCCAGATGCCGCCAGCGCGCCAACAATCCGTTGACGATTCGCAAGTCCCACTGGAAATCCGTTCTCGTTCTTCCTACGTTCGCTGCCATACCCATCGGTGCCGATCCCGGTTCCGGCGAAGCGTGCCTCCAGCGTTGGCGCGGTCGCGCGCCCATGGGATTCCTTGAGGGCAACTCGGATGGATGAAGTGATCAAGGCGAAGCGCCAACAGCAGAACGCGGGCTCAAGCCTGCGCGCAATTACGATCCGTGGCGCGCGCGAGCACAACCTCAAGAACATCGACGTCGAGATTCCCCGCGACAAGCTGGTGGTGTTCACCGGCCTCTCCGGCTCCGGCAAATCCTCGCTCGCTTTTGACACCATCTACGCCGAGGGCCAGCGCCGCTACGTTGAATCGCTGTCGGCCTATGCCCGCCAGTTCCTGGAGATGATGCAGAAGCCTGACGTCGACCAGATCGACGGCCTGTCGCCGGCGATCTCGATCGAGCAGAAGACGACGTCCAAGAATCCGCGCTCCACCGTCGGCACCGTCACTGAAATTTACGACTACATGCGCCTGCTCTGGGCCCGCGTCGGCGTGCCCTATTCGCCGGCCACCGGCCTGCCGATCGAGAGCCAGACCGTGTCGCAGATGGTCGACCGCGTGCTGGCGCTGCCCGAAGGCACCCGCCTCTATTTGCTCGCCCCGGTCGTGCGCGGCCGCAAGGGCGAGTACCGCAAGGAGCTCGCCGAATGGCTCAAGAAGGGCTTTCAGCGCGTCAAGATCGACGGCACCTTCCACGAGCTGGCGGAAGCGCCTGTTCTCGACAAGAAATTCCCGCACGACATCGACGTCGTCGTCGACCGCATCGTGGTGCGCGCCGACATCGGCCAGCGCCTCGCCGAGAGCTTCGAGACCGCGCTGAAGCTCGCCGAAGGCCTGGCCGTGGTCGAGTTCGCTGACGCGCCCGCGGCCGCGGCCGCGGCGCCCGCTGAAGAGAAAAAGAAGACCGCAAAGATCCACGACAAGAGCGGCCCCGAGCGCATCCTGTTCTCGGAAAAATTCGCCTGCCCGGTCTCCGGCTTCACCATTCCCGAGATCGAGCCGCGCCTGTTCTCGTTCAACAACCCCTACGGCGCGTGTCCCGCCTGCGGCGGCCTCGGCGTCGAGCAGCATGTCGACGAGGATCTCGTCATCCCCGACAAGGAGATGACCTTGCGCAAGGGCGCGATCGCGCCCTGGGCCAAGTCGTCCTCGCCCTATTACGTGCAGACGCTGACCGCGCTCGGCAAGCACTACAAGTTCACGCTGGACACCAAGTGGAAGGACCTCGCGAAGAAGACGCGAGACGCGATCCTCTACGGCTCCGGCGAGGACGAGATCAAGTTCTCCTATGAGGACGGGGTGCGCTCCTACGATACCAAAAAGCCGTTCGAGGGAGTCATCACCAACATCAACCGCCGCTATCGCGAGACCGAGAGCGAGTGGGCGCGCGAGGAACTCGCAAAGTATTTCCACGACGTGCCCTGCGGCGCCTGCAACGGCTTCCGCCTCAAGCCCGAGGCGCTTTGCGTCAAGATCGGCGGCAAGCATATCGGCGAGATCTCGGAGCTATCGGTGAAAGGCGCCGGCGCCTGGTTCGAGACCGTGCCTGAGGCGCTGAACGCACAGCAGAACGAGATTGCCGGACGCATCCTGAAGGAGATCCGCGAGCGCCTGACCTTCCTGCTCGATGTCGGCCTCAACTATCTCACCCTCTCCCGCTCCTCCGGTACGTTGTCCGGCGGCGAGAGCCAGCGCATCCGCCTGGCGTCGCAGATCGGCTCGGGCCTGACTGGTGTGCTCTACGTGCTGGACGAGCCTTCGATCGGCCTGCACCAGCGCGACAACGCGCGCCTGCTCGACACGCTCAAGCGACTTCGCGACCTCGGCAACACCGTGGTCGTGGTCGAGCATGACGAGGACGCGATTCGCCTCGCCGACTACGTGCTCGACATCGGCCCCGGCGCCGGCATGCATGGCGGCCACATCGTCGCCGAGGGCACCCCGGCCGAGATCATGCGCAACCCGAAATCGCTGACCGGCAAATATCTCACCGGCGAGCTCGAGGTCGAGGTACCGGAGCGGCGCCCGCCGAACCATCGCCGCACCATCAAGGTGGTGAACGCGCGCGGCAATAACCTCAAGAATGTCACCGCCGAGATTCCGCTCGGCCTGTTCACCTGCGTCACCGGCGTCTCCGGCGGCGGCAAGTCGACGCTGCTGATCGACACGCTCTATCGCGCCATCGCCCGCAAGCTGAACAACGCCAGCGAAGGCGCCGCCCCGCACGACCGCATCGAAGGCCTCGAGCACATCGACAAGATCATCGACATCGACCAGTCGCCGATCGGCCGCACCCCGCGCTCGAATCCTGCAACCTATACCGGCGCCTTCACGCCGATCCGCGAATGGTTCGCCGGCCTGCCCGAGGCCAAGGCGCGCGGCTACGAGCCCGGCCGCTTCTCCTTCAACGTCAAGGGCGGCCGCTGCGAGGCCTGCCAGGGCGACGGCGTCATCAAGATCGAGATGCACTTTTTGCCCGACGTCTACGTCACCTGCGACGTCTGCAAGGGCAAGCGCTACAACCGCGAGACGCTCGAAGTCCTGTTCAAGGGCAAGTCCATCGCCGACGTGCTCGACATGACCGTCGAGGAGGCCGCCGAGTTCTTCAAGGCGGTGCCGCGCGTGCGCGAGACCTTCCAGACCCTGCACCGCGTCGGCCTCGACTACATCCATGTCGGCCAGCAGGCGACCACGCTGTCCGGCGGCGAAGCCCAGCGCGTCAAGCTCGCCAAGGAATTGTCCAAGCGCGCCACCGGCCGCACGCTCTACATCCTGGACGAGCCGACCACCGGCTTGCACTT
Organism: Bradyrhizobium diazoefficiens; assembly: GCF_016616235.1. NCBI lineage: Bacteria > Pseudomonadati > Pseudomonadota > Alphaproteobacteria > Hyphomicrobiales > Nitrobacteraceae > Bradyrhizobium > Bradyrhizobium diazoefficiens. Next base: position 4,019,806 of record NZ_CP067100.1, on the reverse strand, counting down.
CCACGACGTCAAGAAGCTCTTGGAGGTGCTGCACGAGCTGGTCGCGCAGGGCAACACCGTCGTCGTCATCGAGCACAATCTCGAAGTCATCAAGACCGCCGACTGGGTCATCGACCTCGGCCCCGAAGGCGGCGACGGCGGCGGCGAGATCGTCGCCTGGGGCCCGCCGGAAGACATCGCGAAAGCGCCGCGGAGCTACACGGGCAAATTCCTGGAGCCGGTGCTGAAGAAGGCGCGGAAGCCGAAGCGGCGGAGCACGAGCGAGGCGGCGGAGTAGATTCGGTTAAGGTCTGAGACCTGCCTCGGCTGATATTGCTAAAGCCGGGGTATGATGGCATGATGGCGCTGGGGTCGGCTCGGAGCAGCCCATGAGCGACAGAACGCAAGTCACGCTCGATCCAGAAACTCGGCGGCGGGCACAAGCCAAAGCCGCCGAGAAGAAGATATCGTTCGCCGAATATGTGAGGCGGCTCGTGGTCGACGACTTGGGCGAAGCGGACAGAAAGCTCGACATTTCCACTGTTTTCGATCTCGCCGAAGAAGGGCCAGAAACCGAGATCGCAGATCAGAAAGACGAAATGATTGCGGAAGCGATACTGGATGTGCATCCCTCGCAACGCGGGCGCAAAAAAATGAAACTCAAGCTCAAATCGCGCCGCCGTTGAGTGTCTTTGTTGACACGTCGGTCTGGTTTGCAGCGGTCGCAAAGCGAGACCGAAATAATTCCGTAGCCAAAGCAATCCTCCAAAGTTTTCCTGATCCGGTGATGACCGATCAAGTGCTCGCCGAGACATGGCTATTACTTAGAAGCCGATTCAACCGGAACGTGGCTGAAACATTTTGGGATCGTGTTCGCAACAGCGTCGTGCGCATCGAGCCGGTTACCAGTGCTGACCTCGAGGTGGCCTGGGGGATAGGAGCTTCATTTCGGGATCAGGACTTCTCGTTAGTAGACCGAACGAGCTTCGCTGTGATGGAACGGCTTGGGATTACGCGAGCGGCGAGTTTCGGCGAAGACTTCTCCGTCTATCGGTATGGGCGTACACGCGACAGAGCCTTCGAAATCGTCAGGTCCAGCCATAGTGCTGCTTACGAAATGCTCGCACAGGCGATATTGAGGCGCGTGCCCGTTTCATTAAACTACAACGGTGTTCGTCGTGAAGTATGCCCCCACATTCTCGGACATACTAACGGACAAGAACGGGCGTTGGTCTTTCAATTTGGCGGATTAAGCAGGAGCAAGCTGCCAGCCGGTGGCGAATGGCGCTGCCTTACCGTGGCACAGGTTAGCGATGTGGAGATCCGCGAGGGGGAATGGCGCGGCGGGAACTATCATCGCACCGTGCAACGCTGTGTCGATAAGATCTATATCGATGTGAACGAGGATGTGCCAAATCAGCCCGGTCGCCGACTGGGCTATGACTAGTCTAGCTGGCGGCAAATTCGACGACCGCCTCGCCACGCGCTACCGCTTCGACAATTTGCGGCATGGCGCCGAGGAACTGGCGGATCAGGGCGCGATTGTCGATGTTGCCAATACGCACCCAAAGCACGACCGGTCCCTGCCGCTTTGCGGCGCGGAGAAGCGAGAAGTCGCGATCCTTCGTGACGAGAATGGCCGACCGGGAAATGGCCTCGTTCCAGATCATCCCGTCGATCGCGTTTGCCATCCCGACCTCGGCGACATGGATCGCCTCGTATCCGGCGCGACGCATGGCTTCCGCGAGGGCAGGAGGAAGCTGAGCGTCGATCAGATAAGGCAAGCTATTTGGCCGCTATGATCGGGTGATCGACCTGACGCGCAGCATAGGCGAGCACCGCGTCAATGTCGGACTCTTCCAGATAGGGATAATCTTCGAGGATGCTCTCCCGCGACTGTCCCGCTGACAGCAGCCCCAGGACGTCGGCAACCGTGATGCGCAGATCGCGAATGCAAGGGCGTCCATGCATACGCTGCGGATCGACCGTAATCCTTGCCAGTAGCTCCGACATCTGTCACCTCTGAGATCAATATAGCATCTCCAAAAGCATCTGTCAGCGGATCGCCAGCAGGCCCGATGCGCGCACTTCCCCGCCCATGCCCTACGCCCTCGCCATCTTCGATCTCGACGGCACGCTGGTCGACAGCTTCCCGTGGTTCCTGCGCACCATCAACGATGTCGCCGATCGCTTCGGCTTTCGCCGCGTCGCGGATGAGGACGTCGAGGGGCTGCGGCATGCCTCGACGCGCGAAATCCTCTCCGGGCTCGAGGTACCCTTGTGGAAGCTGCCGGCGATCGCGCGGCATGCCCGGCGGTTGAAGGGCGAGGCAGCGGCGGAGATTTCGCTGTTTGCCGGCGTCGAGACGATGCTGCGGACGCTGGCTGAGAACGACGTGCAGCTGGCGCTGGTGACGTCTGACAGCGAAGCCAATGCGCGGGCGAAGCTGGGTGCGACCGCCGCCCTGTTCTCGCATTTCGACTGCGCAGCGTCGCTGTTCGGCAAGCCCGCGAAATTCCGTCGGGTCATCGCCCGCGCAAATGTGGCCCCTGCGCGGGCGATTGCGATCGGCGACGAGGTGCGCGATATCGAGGCCGCTCGTGCGGTAGGTATCGCCTGCGGCGCAGTGTGTTGGGGCTACGCGGCGCCGGCCGCGCTGCGGGCGCACGCGCCCGACATTGTGTTCGAGCGGATGGACGATATTGCGCGCACGTTGTGCCGGGCCGAGATCGTAGGGCGGATGAGCGAAGCGTAATCCGCCGGCCCGTCCCAACGCGAAGGCGGCGGGTTACGCCTCGCTAGCTCTCCCTGCACATTGCGCACTTGTCCACCATCCCTAGCGCTGCCCGACGGGCAAAACACCCCACATCGCGGTCAATCCGCCTTAGCCAAAATAATTCGCTTTACTCGAATTCGGAATTAACGCATGTTGCGGCCATCCTATTCCGAGCCGAGGGGCGTATCGCGATCGTCACGAATGCGGGATGGGACGTGGTGGACGCAGGCGGCGTCGGCGCGACGGTGGTTTGCAGGGCGGGAAACCGTGAGCGAACGCTGCGCGCACACGACCGGTGCAGCCTCGCGTACGGCAAAATCGTGTGGTCCTGGCGCCCGGGGTCTGTGCGCCAAGTGTTGCGGTGATGTGGCGGCCCGACCGGGTCCGTGCATCAGCCATCCGCAAGGCGACGGGGGCAATAGTGCATCGCTCCCCGGGGAGAGCGCGACATAAGCCGTCAAACCACTGCGCAGGGAAGGCCGGATGTTTGGCTTCACCTGTATGCCGCTGTGCAGTTTTTCAAGCACACGCTTCGCACAGTGGACCGTGGGTGCCCGGCCGGCACCCGGCCTTCCCTGCGCCCTCGGCACTTTCGAGGGCGGCGACTAAGGCAAAGCTCGGGCGGAATAGGCCGCGAGAATGCGAAGCCGCGCTTACGATTTGGATTCGGATGCCAAGATGAATTCCGCTCTCGTGCCCCGGACGCAGCGCAGCGCCCCCCTTCGGCGGTGCGCTGCAGAGCCGGAGGCCCACGCACCAGCGATCAGTGCGTCTCCTGGGTCCCGGCTCTGCGCCGCACCGCTTGCGCGCTGCGTCGCGTCCAGGACACGAGAGGAGCGACTAACATCACACTCCGTCATTGCGAGCGCAGCGAAGCGATCCAGACTGTCTCCGCAGGGGATTTTGGATTGCTTCGCTTCGCTCGCAATGACGATGGAGAGACCGATCGTCAGTCCAACCTCACTCCTCCAGCGTCGCCTCCACGAACCCGCGCGGATCGTCGCAGAACTCCCGCATCACCCGATAATGATCGGTCTCTTCGACCCTCGTCGGCTCCAGCCCGTATTTCCCGAGCCGCAGCAGCCGCGCGCCGGGATAGGCCATCAGCATCGGCGAGTGGGTCGCCATGATGACCTGGCAGATTCGGGACTCGTCCATGCGGCGCAGCAGCTTGAGGAATTCGATCTGCCGCGATGGCGAGAGCGCGGATTCCGGCTCGTCGAAGATGAAAATGCCCTGGCGCTGGCAGCGTTCTTCGAAGAAGCGCAGGAAGCCTTCCCCGTGGGAATGCGACAGGAAATCGGGGCCGACCTGGCCGGCATCCCGCGCCGCCTTGTCCAGATATCGCGCCACCGAAAAAAAGCTCTCGGCACGAAGGAACCAGCCATTGGTGATCTTCGGCAGCCAGCTTGCGCGGAGCGCCCTGGACAGTTGGCTGCCCATCCTCTCGCGGGCTTCGGAGTGATCGACCGGCATGTACCCCTTGCCGCCCCCGGCATCGTCGTAGCCGGCGAGCGCCGCGATCCCCTCGAGGATCGTCGACTTCCCGGTGCCGTTCTCTCCGACGATGACCGTGATGGCGGCCTCGAAGTTGAGTTCGAAATCATCCGGAAAAATCGGCAGGCAAAACGGATAGACCTTGCGGTCGTGGACCTGCGAGGGGTCGAGCCAGACCCGTTTCAGGTAAGGCGCCGGCAGGTTGATGGTTCGACCGCTTCTTCGGCTCATGTCCGGCTTCCAACCTATTCTGACCCGTCTTCCGGCCGGAACATATCAGGAACACAATCCTCGCGAAAGCAGCATCTGAGAAACAGATAGCAACAAACAGAAACAAAACCCGGCATGAGGACGTCCGGGACCGTAAAGCCGCAAGGAATGCGCGATGGTATCAACCTATTTCAGCTACAACTACATTACGCGCAATCTCAAGCAGTCCCTGACCCGGGTCGAGCAGCAACCCGACGTCGCGCGAGAGGCCGCGTATTACAAAGCCAACATCGGCAAGGTGAAGACCGTCGATGAGTTCATGAAGGACTATCGCCTCTATCATTATGCGATGAAGGCGTATGGCCTGGAAGACATGGCCTACGCCAAGGCGTTCATGAAAAAGGTGCTGGAGAGTGACCTCTCCAACTCCCAAAGCTTCGTCAACAAGCTGGTCGACAAGCGCTACCGGGAGTTTGCCGCGGCATTTTCCTTTAGCGGCACCGCGACGCCGGTTGCGCAATCGGACAACCAGACCGAAGAGATGATCGGTCTGTACACAGCGACCAGGAAGAGCCGGGTCGATGCACTTGCCGACGATTCGAATTACTACAGCGCCCAGATCGGCAGCATCCGCACCGCAGACCAGTTCCTGAACAACGACCGTCTTCGCAACTACGTCTACTCGGCATTCGGGATCGATGAAAGCAAATGGCCGCGTGACACGATAAGCCAGGTCCTGCGCTCCGATCCATCCGAGCCGAACAGCTACGTCAACACCACCTTCGCGTCTCAGTTGACCGGCCTCAACGGCCAGCTTGCTCAAGCCCAATCAGATGTGAGCGCCACCAATACAAAGATCGCCGATTACACAGCCCAACTCTCGCAACCAGGCGCTGACGTGACCCAGTTGAAGGTCCAGATCCTGATCGAAAAATATCACATGGAGTCGTATACGAAGAGCGTTTCCGATCTCAACGACCAGATCGCGACGATTGACGGGTTTGTAGACTTGGCCGGCGCATTCGAGTTCTTGCCCGACGGGGCGCTTCCGGCCGGCACGCCGGCGCAGACCGCCGCAAATATCGCGCTCACGAAACAACGGTTCGACGACAGCAAGGCCGCCGTCTACGCGGCGGCAAGCCCGATCTACGAAGCCGTGGCCATCAAGCAATTCAGAGCGGACCTCCTCAAGATCAAATCAGTCGATGCGTTCGTGTCGACGCCTGGCGTGTATGATTTTGCACTGGGCGCCGTCGGCCTCGATCCCAAAGAGATCTCGCCGGCCACCATGAAAAAAGTCCTCGAAAGCGACCTCAGCGATCCCAAGAGCTACGTCTATACTCTCAAGGACGATCGATATGTTCAACTCGCACGCGCCTTCAACTTCGATGCAAAAGGCAATCTGACGACCCCCCTGGTGGCGCAGGATGCTGCCGAAGTCCTCCAGATTGCAAAGGACTACATTATTTCAGCGGTGAAAAGCGCAAGCACGGCGAGCACCCAGCAGCAGGCGGCAGTTCGGGCCGAAGCCACCAAGGATGCGACGGCTTATCAGGAGGCGATCGCAGGCATCGACAGTGTTTCCGATCTGCTTGCAAACCGGCCGATGGTCGACTTCATTCTGCTGGCCAAGGGGTTGGATCCCAGGAAGGTCAGCACCGAATTTCTCAAGAAGATCTTCGCCTCCGACCTGAACGATCCGAAGAGTTTTGCGAACACGCAGAGCGATCCTCGCTTTGCCGAAATCGTGGCGTCGTTCAATTTCGACAGCAAGGGCAACGTCGCACGCCTCCCGATGATGGGGCCACAGAAGCGCGATCAATTCCGGGAAACGCAGTCGAACTATCTCCAGCAAAGCCTGGAGCAGCAGCAAGGCAATACCAATCCCGGCGTGCGGCTGGCGCTCTATTTCCAGCGCAAGGCGGGCGACGTCACATCCGCATACGACATCCTTGCCGACAAGGCTCTTTCGGAGGTGTTCAGGACCACCTTCAACCTGCCCGATTCGATGGCGGCGATGCCGATCGATCAACAGGCCAAGTTTGTGGACAGATACATGAAGATCAAGGATCTGTCCGATCCCGCGAAGGTCGAAAAGCTGTTGAACCGTTTCTCCGCCATGTACGACGTCAGAAACAGCGAGAGCATCGATCAAGCTCAATCGCCCTTGCTCAACCTGTTTCAAGGATCGAACTCAGGCCTATCGAGCGTGAGTGAATCCACGTACCTGGCCATTGCCAAATTACCTGCTCACTGATGATCGCCCGGCGAGACTAGCCCAGCACCTCGAGCACCAGCTCCATGGTCATCAAGACGGGGTTGTCGCCGCGGACCAAACGGCCCTCCGCAATGCCGCCGGTGTAATCGATCAGCGCAACATCGAGCGCAGCTTCCAGCGCACCGGAGGAACCCGGCGCGATCGCGCCTGCCGTCACCGCCAGCTCTGTAGCGAACGGCTCAGTCACGCCCCCATGGGTGAAGCGCGCGCCGATGGTCGAGCCGACACCACCATGAATCTTCGCACGCGCGATGCCGTGAGCACGGCAAAACTCTTCGAGGCAGCCAGCAAAATCCTGGTTCGGCCGCAGCCGCAACGCGAAGGCGCGGCTCGTCGTGCGCGCACCGGTGCTCGCGGCCGTGCCCGGCCCGAACAGCTTGAAATTGGTCTCGGGGTCTGGCTCGGCGGCGAACATCGCGCCGTCGATGCCGAAGGCTTCGACCGCGAATGGCTCGGCGACAACGGTCTCGTCCGGCAGCATGTGGCCGCCGCTCGCCTTGCCGTCCGCCTCGGTCCAGAGCCCGTGGCAATGAAAGAACGGCGTGCCGTCGCGCATGCCGAGCGTCATGCTGCCGAGCCTGGTGCGCGTCACGCCTGCGGGCCGATAGGTGTCGCTGTAGAACGCGGCGTTTTCGCCGGTCTTCGACAACGCCGGCATCACATAGGCGAACGGCCCGAGCGCGCCGCGGCCGAAATTCAGCACGCCGCCCGCAAAACCTTCCGCCGCAAAGCCGCGGTGCGCGGCTTCCAGCAGCGGCAGGCCGGCTTGAAGGGTGAACGTAAAGGCACGCCCCCTCGCCTCCACCCATTGGATGCGTTCGGCAACAAGCGCGCCCGGCTGCTTGATACTCCGCATCGCCTGCGCTCAGCCCGTCTTCGTCTTGTCGAGATCGAGCAGCCCGCGCGCCTCGAGCTCGTCGCGCACCATGCGTTTTGGAATCTTGCCATAGCCGGATTTCGGCAGCGCCTCCCAGAAGAAGAAGCGCTTCGGCATCTTGTAGCGCGGGACCTTTGGTGAGAGGAATGCCGCCATCTCGGCTTCACTCACCGGCTTCGCACCCTCGCGCGCAACGCAGACGGCGACGCCGACCTCGCCCCAGGTCGCATCGGGCACGCCGAGTACGGCGACCTCGCCGACCGCGGGATGGGTCAAGATCTTCTCCTCGATCTCGCGCGGATAGATGTTGGAGCCGCCGGAGATGTACATGTCCGACGCGCGTCCCGTGATGTAGACAAACCCTTCCTCGTCCATGTGGCCGAGGTCGCCGGTGCGGAACCAGCCGTTGCGGAACGCCTTCGCATTGGCCTCGGGGTTGTCGTAATAGCCGGCGAGCACGGCCGGCCCGATCACGCAAATCTCGCCGCTCTGGTTTGCCCCGAGCTCGCGGCCTTCGTCATCCTGGATCGAAACCTGCATGCCTGTGCGCTCGAAACCGCAGGTGCCGATCTTCGCATGCGGCCCGTCATCGGGATCGTGCAGCGCCGCGGGCAGCACCGTGATGTTGCCGGTGACCTCGCCGAGTCCAAAATACTGCACGATGACCTTGCCGAGCTTCCTCAGCGCCGTCTTCTGGTCCTCGCGATACATCGGCGCGCCGGCATAGATCACGTGGCGCAGCGAGGAGTGATCGTATTTGTCGACGGCGGGGTGCTCGACCATCATCTTGAGGATCGTCGGCACGGTGAAGAGATTGCTGACACGGTGCTTCTCGATCAGGCGGAACGCCTCGTCGATGTCGAACTTCTCGGTCGGCAGCAGCACGGTGCGCACGCCACGCGCGGTCTGCACCAGCTGATGCACGCCGGCACCATGCGACAGCGGCGCCACCACAAGCGAGGCATCGTTTTCGGTGACTCCAGGCGTCAGATCGGCGAGATGGTTGGTGACGACAAAACCCATCTGGCCATGCGTCAGCACCGCCGCCTTGGAACGGCCGGTGGTTCCCGAGGTGAAGAAGAACCAGCAGGGATCGTCATGCTCGACCGCGACGTTCTCGACGACGGTACCAGCCTTCGAGGCGATCGCATCGGCCACAGAGTGCTCGCCGAAGGCGGCCTTGCCGCCGATGCTCCAGGTGAATTCCAGCGCTCCGCCCGTCACGGCCGCGGCATGCTCCGGAAAATCGGCATGGCACAGGAATCCTTTCGCGCCGGAGGCCTGCGCGAGATAAGTGACCTCGTCCGGCATCAGACGGAAATTGGTGGGCACCCAGACCGCACCGAGCCGGAACGCTGCGAACATCGAGAAGAACATCTCGTCGCCGTTCTTGGAATGCACGAGGATGCGGTCCCCCTTGCTGATGCCGCGCGCGGCGAGCGCCGCGGCCAGCGCGGAGACCTGCGCATCGATCTCGCGCCAGGTCCAGGATTTGTCCCCCCAGACAAAGCCGAGGCGCGTCCCATGCCGCCGCGCATTCTGGGTCAGCATGTGAGCGAGATTCATGACGCGGCGGGACATGCGCAAGGGCTGCATCGGGCTTCCTCTCCGGCGGCGGACGGCGCGCGCGGTCCGCTCATTGCAGGCCATTTATCGCCATCGAACATGCCGCCGCAAGACCGTGAGGCGCGGCGCAGCCCAGCCAAACGTTCAGGGAATTTTAAACATGATCGGCGCAACCTCCGTCAGTTCTCGCGTACAGAGTGCCGCATCATGGTCAAAGCGCCCGCCGTCCTCCTGTTGTCGCTGGCGCTCGGCGGATGTGCCGTCGCCCCGCAAGCTTATCTCGCACCCGATCCTGCCTTCAGGCCCGCGCGTTATGCTTGGGACGGTGCCGGCGAGGATCCCAACCAGCCGCGTTCCGCCTCGGGCCTATCATCACGTGCCGCGCGCGGCAGCGGCGCCGAGCGCAACCGGGCGGAAGCGGGACTTCAGCCCTCCTCCGGAGAATGGTGGCACGCGCAGGATGGCATGGCGGACGAACAGGAAGCCAGGGTCAACCGCTCCCTGGTCATCTGCCAAGGCTGCCTTCGTCCGCAGCCGCAGCCCGAAGATTCCAGGCTCGCCAAAGCGAGCAATTGAACCGAACGGCCATCATCGGCCACCCCAACGAGCGGAAACCCGCCGACCTGACCGGGCGTTACGACTTCGTGCGTGACCCCTGGCCGGCGGACTCGCTGAAAGGCTGATCGGAGACGACATGAGCGACGTCATCAACAACAAGGCCCATCACCGCTATGAGCTCGAGGTCGAAGGGCATCTTGCGACCGAACATTACAAGCTCGATGGCGACGTCATCACCTTCGAGCACACCGAGGTCCCGAAGGAGCTCGGCGGCAAGGGCGTCGGCTCAAGACTGGTGCAAGGCGCGCTCGACGAGGTCCGCGCGGCCGGATTGAAGCTGATCCCGCAATGTCCGTTCGTGAAAGCGTGGATCGAGAAGCATCCGGACTATCAGGACCTGGTGAAACCATGAGCATGCAGGCCCGCCGTCCGTCGCCGGCGGACCCGCCGATATCCCCCGCCTATCGTCCGTGCCTCAGCATGTCCTGGTCGTTCAGATCCCAATCCTGCCACAGCTGGAGCAGGCCGAGCAGCACCACCACCGCACCGAGGCTCGTGTGATAGATGCGAAGCGCGCCTTCACCGGAATAGCCGAGGACATAGGGCGAGGCGATGAGCCACAGTCCGACCAGGATCGTCGCCACCTCTTGCCAGCGCTGCAGCGCGACATATTCGAGCTGGCTGATGCCAAACACGACGAGGCCGCCTGCGACCGCGTTCAGGATCATCATGTCGTGTCCAGCGAGGGGCACTCGATCCTGAATCGGAAACCACGGCGAGACCACAATCAGCGCGCCGAGCAGCATCCCGCACCAGTCTTCCCATGTTCGATGAGTATTCAAGAAACCAAAGTCCGACATCGTACCCTCCTACAAAGAGGCATACGTCTGCGGCCGGCGATCATGACACACCGAATGTCTAGCGACCTTGCCGGCCGCATTCGGGCGTATGTCCTCTAGAGGACGTGGGGTCGGCCGCGGAACTTGCAAGAACGGGACGAGGGAATTTTTGGGGGCTCTCGCGTGGCATGTGCGGATAGCTGCCCTGCAGCAACCTCCCTCGGCCGCGCCTTGCCAAGGGCGGGCCCGCGCTCCTAGATCAGCAAGCAACAGGCACGTCGGAAGGATCTGGCATGGCGGCATCGGTTCGCGACAACAAGGACAAGAGCCGTTTCGAGCTCGACGTCGGCAGCGAAATCGCCTTCGCCAATTACCGGCTGACGCCGTCCGCGGTGATTATCACTCACACCGAAACGCCGCGCGCGCTGCGCGGCCGCGGCGTCGGGTCGGAGCTGGTGAAGGGCGCGCTGGAGCTGATCCGCCGCGACGGCAGGAAAGTGATCGCGGGCTGCGGCTTCGTCGTCGATTATCTCGATCGGCATCCGGAAGATGCCGACCTCGTCGCCTGAAAGCAAAAGAGCCCGCGAGATCGCGGGCCCTGCTAATGCCTGGCAATGACCAAGCAATCGATCAGTGCTTGATCTCCGGCGGCAGCTTGCCGCCATTGGCGGCGAGCTTGGACATGACCTGCTTGTGCAGCCAGACGTTCATGCTGGCCGAGTCGTTCATGTCGCCGGTATAGCCGAGCTCCTTGGCGAGGTCCTTGCGCGCGGCAAGGCTGGAATCGACGTCGAGCGCCTTCATGAGGTCGACGATCGAGGTGCGCCACTCCAGCTTCTCGCCCTTGTGCGCGGCCGCGGCCTTGTCGACGATCGCGGCGACGTCGACCGTTGCCGCGGGCGCTGCACCGGGAGCCGATGACGGCGCCGATCCGCTCGGCGCAGCGCCTGCAGGCGCGCTGTTCGACGGTGCGCTGCCTGCGGGTGCGGCGGAAGCCGGATGGCTGCCGAAGATCGCGCCCATGATTTTCCCGAAAATGCTCATGTCTGCTCCCCGAAAAGGATCCGTTGGAAGGACCCTGAATGGCCTTATAGACGAAGTTACGCCGCTGCGCCCGCGAAGTTCCGCGAGCCAACAAGCAGCATCAGCTTATCTGCGGCGAAATGACGACCGAATGACACATTCGAAGTTGCGCTGCGGCATCGAATTTCACCCAAGCGTGAGCGACAGGACTCGGAAATAGGCGTACCCTTCACGCTCAGCTTGCGATGCCTTCCGGAATTCGCGTCTGGTTCGGGATCGCGCAACTCAGAGAATGGCGGCCGCTTGCGCCGTTACCGGCGCCGGACTCGGCCGCTTGGCAAGGGAGCTAGCGACCATGGCCACATTCTACCAGGGCAATGTCCCGACGATGGCCCGGCCCACTGACGCGGCTGGACCGGTGATCCGTACCATCCAACTCTCCGATCTGCACGACGCGCTGAAGCGCGGCTGGGAGGATTTCAAGGCGGTGCCGAGCCACGCCATCATCCTCTGCGTGATTTATCCGGTGCTGGGCCTCGTGCTCGCCCGCGTGGTGATGGGCTATTCGGTGTTGCCGCTGTTGTTTCCGCTGGCCGCCGGCTTTGCACTGATCGGGCCGTTCGCGGCGCTCGGTCTCTACGAGCTCTCCAGCCGGCGCGAACGCGGTGAAGAGGCGAGCGCCTGGGATGCCATGGAGGTGCTGCGTTCGCCCTCGTTCGGCGCGATGCTCGGCCTCGGCACGCTGCTGCTCGCCCTGTTCGTGACCTGGGTTGCAACCGCGCAGGCCATTTATGTGTCGGCATTCGGCTACGAAGGCGTGACCGGGATCTCCGATTTCGTGACGCGCGTGCTGACCACTCCGCAAGGCTGGTGGCTGATCGTGGTCGGCTGCGGCACTGGCTTCCTGTTCGCGCTCGCGGCACTCTGCATCAGCGCCGTGTCGTTCCCCCTGATGCTCGACCGCCATGCCGGGGCATTCGAGGCGATGGTGACCTCGCTCCGCGTCGTCGCCAAGAACCCGGTGCCGATGGCAGCCTGGGGCGTGATCGTGGCGGTGCTGCTGGCGCTCGGCACGATCCCGGCCTTCCTCGGCCTTGCTGTGGTGATCCCCCTGCTCGGCCATGCCACCTGGCACCTCTACCGCAAGGTGATCGTGTCCGAGCCCGGCGCACGGCCGGTGCCGCCCCCACCGCAGCGTCCGCGCAAGCCGGCCGCTGACTTCCCCGCCAACCTCTTCCCCTGGCGTAACAGGACGGGCGGCTGACGATATCGTGACATGCGGTCCTGTCCGAGCCTCGCTCGGGCAGGATCGCGAACCGTCATACGCCTTGCTTTGGCCGCGGTTACAATCGAGATTGCGCCGCCGGTCAGATCACTTCACGGAATCCATTTCATCTGATGACCCCGACGATTTCTCGTCTCGCTCTCGCAGCCTTCGCCCTCTCCGCGTCCATCCTGTCCGCCCAGCCAGTACTTGCTGCGGTCGCCTGCGGCTCCGGAAATTTCGACGCCTGGCTTGCCGACTTCAAAGCGGACGCCGCTGCCAAAGGCATCTCGCAGCAGGCCATTGCCGCCGGGCTTGCCGGCGTGACGCTCGACCAGAACGTGCTCAACCGTGACAAGTCGCAAAAAGTCTTCACCCAGACCTTCGAGGAGTTTTCCGGCCGCATGGTGCCGCCGCGGATGACGCGCGGCTCCAACATGATGAAGCAATACGGCTCGGTGCTCTCCCGCATCGAGCAGACCTATGGCGTGCCCGGCGAGGTGCTGGTCGCGATCTGGGGTCTTGAGACCGATTTCGGCGTCAACACCGGCAAGTTCGCGACCATCCGCTCGCTAGCGACGCTGGCTTATGACTGCCGTCGTTCCGAGCAGTTTCGCGCCGAGCTGATGGATGCGCTGCGCATCGTCCAGCGTGGCGACCTGGCCCCCGGCGACATGAAGGGCGCCTGGGCCGGCGAGCTCGGTCAGACCCAGTTCATGCCGTCGTCCTGGCTGAAATACGCTGTCGATTTCGACGGCAATGGCAAGCGCGATCTCCTTCACAATGCGCCCGACGTTCTCGCCTCCACCGCCAATTATCTCGCCAGCTATGGCTGGCAGCGCGGCAAGGATTGGCAACCCGGCAGTCCGAATTTTGCGGTGCTACAGCAATGGAACAAGAGCGAGGTCTATTCCAAGACCGTCGCCTATTTCGCCACCCAGCTCGCGCACGCCCCCTAAAACATCCGGCCGCCGGCTAAGAGCTCGCCGAATCGCTAGCTGGTGTCCCTACGCGCGCACCCCTCAAGTGAATCAAAATTCATTTCTATAGGCCAACATCGCATGCGGTTTGCGCATGCGAGACTTGGGCCTAGACGCTGGACGCTCGCCTTGCGGACAGCGGGAACGCAATCTATTTCCGCATGGGAGAGGACCGTCCCGACAGCCGCCTTAAGCCCGTGTATCCACGGAGCTTTATGACAGAATGAGGTCCGCTTCGTCCTTCGTTCGGGCGAGGTTGCCTGCAGGTTAATCGTCCGTTACCAGCGCTATGCACGCTGCGCTTAGCTGCATCGCAACATCGGAACTTTCGCACTGCACTACTCTCATATATATTCATTTCAACGATGAGGCTCCGGCAAGAGCTGAATCGAACTACAGGAGACTACCAATGCTGCTCTCGCTCATCCGCATGATCCAGGCTTTCCGGGACTATCAGCGCAATGTTGCCGAATTGTCCCAGCTCAGCGATCGCGAACTGGCCGACATCGGCCTCGATCGCTCGGACATCCCGCGCGTTGCCGCCGGTCAGTACCAGGGCTGATATCGTTCAGCCCTTACTGGACGAACCGATAGCGCCCGCCTCGTGCGGGCGTTGTCGTCTCTAGCGGCTGAAAACTCGATCTCGGCGATTCCACTGGCCGCCAAAAAGCGCTACCTGTCCGCTCCATGACAGGACCCCAATCCAACATCGTCCATGTGATCGGCGCCGGCCTTGCCGGTTCCGAGGCCGCCTGGCAGGTCGCCAAATCCGGCCTGCCCGTGGTGCTGCACGAGATGCGGCCAGACCGCATGACCGAGGCGCACCGCACCGACGGGCTGGCCGAGCTCGTCTGCTCCAATTCGTTCCGCTCGGACGACGCCGCCAACAATGCCGTCGGGCTGCTGCATGCGGAGATGCGCCGGCTCGACTCGCTGATCATGCGCGCAGCCGATGCCAACCAGGTGCCCGCCGGCGGCGCGCTGGCGGTCGACCGCGACGGCTTCTCGGCGGCCGTCACCAAGGCGCTGAACGACCATCCCCTGATCGAGATCGCCCGCGGCGAGGTCGCAGGCCTGCCGCCGGCCGACTGGAGCAACGTGATCGTTGCAACCGGCCCCCTCACCTCCGCCCCGCTCGCCGATTCCATCCGCGAACTTACGGATGAGAACGCGCTCGCCTTCTTCGACGCGATCGCGCCGATTGTGCACCGCGAGTCCATCGACATGTCGGTGGCCTGGTTCCAGTCGCGCTACGACAAGGTCGGCCCCGGCGGCAATGGCGCCGACTACATCAATTGTCCCATGACCAAGGAGCAATATGACGGCTTCGTCGCCGCGCTGGTCGCGGGCGAGAAGACCGAGTTCAAGGAGTGGGAGACCAACACGCCCTATTTCGACGGCTGCCTGCCGATCGAGGTGATGGCGGAGCGCGGCCCCGAGACCTTGCGCCACGGGCCGATGAAGCCGGTCGGCCTCACCAATGCGCACGATCCCGCAACCAAGGCCTATGCCATCGTCCAGCTGCGCCAGGACAATAAGCTCGGCACGCTCTACAACATCGTCGGCTTCCAGACGAAGCTGAAATATGGCGAGCAGCAGCGCATCTTCCGCACCATTCCAGGCCTCGAGAAGGCCGAGTTCGCCCGTCTCGGCGGCCTGCATCGCAACACCTTCCTCAACTCGCCAAAGCTGCTCGACAGCCAGCTGCGCCTGCGTGCGCAGCCGCGGCTGCGCTTCGCCGGCCAGATGACCGGCTGCGAAGGCTATGTGGAATCCGCCAGCGTCGGCCTGATTGCCGGCCTCTATGCGGCAGCCGATGCTCGCGGCGAGCGGCTCGCGAGCCCGCCGGCGACGACGGCACTGGGATCGCTGCTCGGTCACATCACCGGCGGCCATATCGAGACCGTCGAGCCGGGCACGCGCTCGTTCCAGCCGATGAACATCAATTTCGGCCTGTTCCCCCCGCTCGCAAGCGTGCCGACCAAGAAGCCCGACGGTACGCGGCTGCGCGGCAACGAGAAGACCGTGGCCAAGAAGCAGGCGATGAGCGCACGGGCGCTCGCCGATCTCGATCGCTGGATCGCCGATCACCTGCGCATTGCTGCCGCTGCGTGAGCCTTCGATGAGCCTCCCCAAAGACGACGCCGCGGTGCTCTCGGCGCGCTGGACTGACGGCGTGCTGCTCAAGCGCGACGTGTTCTCGACCGTCGAGCGCGGCCGCTTCCGCGGCGACGGCGGCGAGGTCGACGCGGTGCTGCGCCGGCTGGATGAAGTGCCGTGGTGGTCATTCGCTCTAGCGCGACATCTGTTCGCCCGCGAGAGGCATGCGCTGGTGCACGCCAAAGGTCTCGACGTCGGTCCCGAGCTGCTGTGGGCCGGCCGCCGCGCCCTGGTCCGCGGCTTCGTCGACGGCGTCGCATTGCATCTGGCCAAGCCGCATGGCGATGTCGCCTACTTCCGCTCGGCCAAGGCCGCGCTGCGCCGGCTGCGCCGCGCCGGCATCTGCCACAACGATCTTGCCAAGGAACAGAACTGGCTGGTCGGCCGCGATGGCCGCGCCTATGTGACCGACTTCCAGCTGGCAGCGTGCTTCAACCGGCGCGGACGGCTCTATCGCATCCTCGCCTATGAAGACCTGCGGCATCTGCTCAAGCACAAGCGCTCCTACGCGCCCGAGGCGCTGACGCCGCGCGAGCGAAAGGTTTTGGCGAACAAGTCGTTCGCCGCGAGCCTGTGGCTGGCCACCGGCAAGAAGGTCTATCGGGCCATCACCCGCGGCCTGTTCAACTTCACCGACCGCGAGGGCGGCGGCCGGCGGCTCGTCAACGACGCCCCGGTGCTGGCCGAGCTGATCCGCAAGAATCCAGCCGTGCGCGATACGGCCATTGTCGCGTTCGCCGACCGCCGCTCCGGCGTCGGGCTCTATGCCTTCGTCGAGGCGGATCAGGCCACGCTCGAAGGCCAGCTCCGCATCGAGCTCACCGCCGCGAAGGGCCCGAAGCCGCCGGAACACATCCAGGTGGTGCATGCGTTGCCGCGCGACACAAGCGGCAAGCCGCGCACCGAGATCCTGCAGCTGGTCGCCATGAACCAGCTCGACCTGATCGAGCCGATGATGAGAAACGACCAGGACCGCGCCTTCCTCAGGGACATCCTGGAGCAGCGCAAGAACCTGCGCGACCGCTTCAACTTCGAGGCGGACCTGCCGACGAGCTAGCGCTGGGGGCCTCGGTGCCTTGAAGCGTCCACATTGGCGATGGAGAAGCGGTCGAACAAAGGTGGGCTTGGCGGGTTATGGGCAGGCGGGGGACGACGACGCATCGTTTGGTTGGCGGGCTGATCGCCGGCTTTCTGCTGCTGGCGGCTGCGCCCGCAATGGCCGAGACCCCGGCCGAGCTGATCTCGAGCTTCCGCCTCAAGCACGGTGAGGTCCGCGTCGTCCGCGACGCTACGCTCGACCGCATTGCCATGGACCAGGCGCGCGCGATGGCGGCCAAGGACGATCTCAGCCACGACGCGCTCGGTCCATTCAACAAGCGCGTCGCGCCCGCGGGCGCGGGCCGCGCTGCCGAGAATATCGCCTACGGCTACGACAATTTCGAGAAGACGCTCGGACAATGGATCGACTCCTCGGGCCACCGCAAGAACCTCTTGCTCCACAACGCCTCCCGCGTCGGCATCGCCAGCGCCAGAAATGCCAGCGGCAAACGCACCTATTGGGTGATGGTGATCGCCGGCGATTATGAGCCGAAGGGCAAAGGCAAGAAGGACAGGGAGCCGCTGGTTGCCGTGAAGCGCGAGATTGCGCCCGCGAGCAAGTCCAAATCCAGCGGCTGCCACATCAAGCTGCTCAGCCTCTGCATCTGAGCCCTCCTGGACGCGAGTCACCCAGGCGCGCCGATTGCCGCAGCCTACCTCGCGGGTTCCGCGACATCCCTGGCCCTCAGGTCACGCGGAAGCACCGTTAGCAGCAGGACTGCGCACAGCACGCACAAGCCGCCGATGACATAGAGCGCCGGCGTCGTGCTGCCGGTCCAGTCCTTCACCGAGCCGACCATGACCGGGCTGACGATGCCGCCGACCTGCCCGAGCGTGTTGATGAGCGCGATCCCGCTCGCCGCGCCGGCGCCGGCGAGAATCTTCGGAGGCAAAGTCCAGAACGTCGGAATGGCCGCGACCACACCTCCACCAAGGATTGCAAGCGCACCAACCAGCGTGACCACGTTCCGGTCGAATGCACCGGAGGCGAAGAAGCCTACCGCCGCAGCCAGGATCAGGCCCGCGACGAACTTCGGGCGCTCGCCCGAGGCATCCGACAATCGCCCGACGACGATCATGCAGACGGCGCCGCAGATGTAAGGTACGGCCGTGAGGAAGCCGATCGCAGCCGCACTGCCGCCGCCGGCCGCCTTGATCAGGTCGGGCGCCCAGAAATTGAGGCCGTAGGACGCGATCTGGATCAGGAAGTAGATGAACCCGAGCAAAAGCACGCCGGGCATCAGAAGCGAACGCCAGGCCGAATGGTCGCCAATCTCTCCCTTCTGGCGATCGAGCTGCACCAAGACCAGGCGTCGCTCGTCATCGCTCAGCCATTCGGCCTGCTCGATCCCGTCGTCGAAGCGCAGCAGCACGATCAAGCCAAGGGCAACGCACGGAATACCGCCGGCCAGGAACAGCCATTGCCAGCCGGCGAGACCATGCAGGCCGTTCAGATAGTTCAGGATGAGGCCGGAGATCGGCGCGCCGATGATCCCTGAGAACGCTGTCGCAAGAAAGAACACGGACGTCATGCGGCCGCGATGCGATTTCGGAAACCAGAGCGTCAGGTAGTAGAGAATGCCGGGCGCAAAGCCGGCCTCCATCGCGCCGATCACGAAGCGCAACGCATAGAACTGCCATTCGCTGTGAACGAAGACCATGGCGGCCGTCGCCAGCCCCCAGGAGATCATGATGCGGGCGATCCAGCGCCGTGCGCCGAAGCGATAGAGCAGCATGTTGCTCGGCACCTCCAGCAGCACATAGCCGACGACGAACAGGCTGGCGCCAAAGCCGTAAGCCGTGTTGCTGAGGCCGAGATCGGCCTGCAACGCGGCCTTGGCGAAGCTGATGTTGACCCGATCGAAGAACGCGAAGAAATAGCAGACGATGATCAGCGGCATCAGCCGCCACGCGATCTTCCTGATCACTTGATGCTCTGTGATCCCGGTATCGAGGTCGGCCGGCGCCGCCGTGGCAATCGTCATGGTTTCCTCCATTTGGCTTTGAGATTTTGCTTGGCGGCCGCTCAGGCAGAACGCCGCAGTCGTTCGGGTATGGGATGCAGATCGAGGGGGCGACCGGCCTTGGCGACCTGCCCCGGCACCTCATGTCCAACCAGTCCGGGCAATCGGAACGACAGATCGATCAAGCGCTGCAGGTCGAGACCGGTCCGCAAGCCAATCTCATGGCAGAGATTGACGAGGTCTTCGGTACAGACGTTGCCGGTGGCGCCCGGCGCAAATGGACAGCCGCCAAGGCCGCCGAGTGCTGCATCGAAGCGGCGCGCTCCTGTGTCGTAGGCCGCGAGCACGTTGACCAATCCGAGACCGCGCGTGTTGTGAAAGTGAAGCGTGAGCATATCGGCAGGCACGAGCATCAGGCCCTCGTCCACCAGTTGCGAGACCTGCTTGGGATTGGCCATGCCCGTCGTATCGGCAAGCGTGACGCCGTCGACCCCAAGGTCGAGATAGCGCCTGACGATGTCGAGAACCTTCTCGAACGGCTGCACGCCCTCGAACGGGCAGCCGAACGCGGTCGCGATGGTGGCGTTGACCAAGGCGCCACCGGCATGGGCCGGCTCCACGATCTCGCCGAGCGACGCGAGCGACTGCGCGTGCGTCATGTTCATGTTGGCACGATTGTGCGTTTCGCTCGCCGACATCACGAAATTGAGTTCGTCAGCGCGCGCCGCCAGCGCCAGCTCGGCGCCCTTTCGGTTCGGGACGAGCGCCGCATAGATCGTGCCGGGACGTCGCTCGATGCCGGCGAAGACGTCCGCCGCGTCGCGCAGCGACGGGACCGCCGCCGACGACACGAACGATGAGACCTCGATGCGGCCGAACCCGATCGCGGACAGCGAATTGATCAGCCGGACCTTGTCGCTGGTTTCAACCCATTTCGCTTCGATCTGGAGGCCGTCGCGCGGGGCAACCTCCTGGATCATGATATCGGGCGGCGTTGCCGTCATTGCACCGCTCCGCTTCGGCGCAGCTGCGCGATATCTCCAGCCTGCAGGCCGAGGTCCCTCAGCACCTCATCAGTGTGCTGTCCCAGCGTCGGGCCCGGCCATTTGACGACGCCGGGCGTGTCGGAGAGCTTTGGCGCGATGCCCGGCATCTTCACGGTGACGTCGCCCGGCAGCTCGGTCGACAGGATCATGTCGCGGGCGGCGTAATGGGGATCGTCGACGATATCGGCGACCGAATAGATCCGGCCCGCGGGAACATCAGCCGCATCGAGGCGCTCGAGGATCTCGTCCATCGTCCGCTCCGAGGTCCAGCCGGCGATGGCGGCATCGAGCATGGCGTTGCAGCGGACCCGTCCGTCATTGCTTGCGAGCGCCGGATCGTCTGCAAGATCCAGACGGCCGACCACCTGCATCAGCCGCTTGAAGATCGCATCGCTATTGCCGGCGATGACGACGTGGCGACCGTCCGAGCTCGGGTACGTATTGGAGGGACTGATGCCCGGCAGCGCCCCGCCGGTGCGAGTCCTGACATGCCCCATGAGATCGTATTCGGGGACCAGGCTCTCCATCAGGTTGAACACGCTCTCATAGAGCGAGACGTCGACGACCTGCCCGCGGCCCTGCCCCGTCTTGACCCGCAGCAGCGACATCAGCGCGCCGATCACACCATGGAGCGAGGCAAGACTGTCGCCGATGCTGATGCCGACGCGCGCCGGCGGGCTGTCCGGATCGCCCGTGGTGAAGCGCAACCCGCCCATGGCCTCGCCGATCGCACCGAACCCGGAGCGGTCGCGATAGGGGCCGGTCTGGCCGTAACCGGAGATGCGCACCAGTGTCAGGTCCGGGTTGAGCTTCGACAGCACGTCCCAGCCGAGGCCAAGCTTCTCGAGACTGCCCGGCTTGAAATTCTCGATCACAACATCGGCTTGTGCCGCGAGGCGAAGGGCCACGTCGCGACCATCAGGCGATTTCAAATCGATCGCGATCGATTTCTTGTTGCGCGATTGCAGGTACCACCAGAGCGAGGTGCCCTGATGCAGCTTGCGCCACCTGCGCAAGGGATCGCCGCTGCCAGGCTGCTCGATCTTGATGACTTCGGCGCCGAACTCGGCGAACAGCCGTGCCGCAAAGGGCGCCGCAATCAAAGTTCCGAGTTCAACGACCCGTATTCCCGATAGTGGTCCGTCCACGTCCGGCGCTCCTCGATCTTGTTTGATCGTGGTGTCGCCGAGTGCAGGGTGTTAAGTCCAATATCCTTTGATGAACACGCGTTCGCGGATGACGAACGAGGCCGAGGGCAGCGTCAATGTGGTCTGCCAAGCGATCGCAGATGGTCGAGCATCAGCTGGCTCGTCGCCGACAACCCTGCCCGATCTCTCGCGACCAGCACCAGCTCGCGATCGGCCCAGTCATCCGTCAATTCGATAGCGGTCAGGTTCATGCCGTGACTGAGGACCTCGAACGCACGGTCGGGAATGAGGCCGATGCCCATCCCGGCCTGCACCATCCTGCACACGGCATCGAAACCAGGAACGTGAACCCGCAGCCGGATCGACTTGCCGATCTGCTGCGCCGTGTATTGCGAGCGCAGATAGATCGAGCTCGTCGCAAACAGGCCGATATGGTCGTAGTCGAGCGTATCGGCGAAGGACAGGTCCGTCGCCCGAGCTAGCGGATGGTCGGACCGCACCACGATGACGAGGCGGTCCCGCCGATAGGAAAACCGATCCAGACCGCGCGTCGACACGTCGGCCGAGCAGATGCCGATTTGGGCCACGCCCTCCTCCACGCCGCGAACGACATCGGCGCTGGGACGCTCCTGCAGATCAAGGCGCACCAGTTCGTGCGAGCGGAAGAAGCCGGGCAGATCGTCGGGGAGGAACTCGACGATCGACGACAGATTGGCCAACATGCGTACATGACCGCGCACGCCGCGCGCATGCTCGGCCATGTCGACTGCGATCTTCTCGACATTGAGCAGCGTCACGCGCGCATGATGCAGCAGCGACTCGCCGGCCGGCGTCAGCGCCATGCCGTTCGGGTGCCGCTCGAACAAGGCGACCTCGAGCAGCTCCTCGAGATCATGCATGCGCTTGCTGACGGCGGAGGGCGCGATCGCTTCGCGCTGCGAGGCGCGCGTCAAATTGCCTTCTTCACAGATTGCGATGAACAGCCTGAGGGTCGTGAGGTCGATCCGTCGCGTGATGTCGGTCCTGGGCGCTCCGCTCGCCGAGCGTGATATCTGCGTTTTCTCTTGCATGGCCGGTTTTCCGATCCTCCGAGGATACCGCGTTCGGAGTCGCCGGTTTTCTCAAAGCTTAGGCCGATAACCCGCCGTATTGGAATTAGATACCAAGATCGAGCAATAATCCGCCATTCTATTCCAAGCGACCCACAAGCTTGCTCGTACGCGTCATCACGCCTAATTCATAGGACCGGGACAGCGGATGCGGAGACCAGTACGTGATCGACATCGACAGGATACGCGCCGACACGCCCGCCGCTTCCCGGCTCGCATATCTCCACAACGCCGGCGCAGCCCTCATGCCGACGGCCGTCGTCGCGGCGATGAAGCAGCATATCGATCTGGAGAGCGAGATCGGAGGCTATGCCGCCGCCGACCGCGAGGCCGATCGGCTCGACGCCGTGTACGGCTCGGTAGCCCGACTGCTGAATGCCGCGCCCGACGAGATTGCGCTGGTAGAGAACGCCACGGTCGCCTGGCAGATGGCGTTCTACGCGCTTGCGTTCCGCGAGGGCGACCGGATCCTGACTGCCGAGGCGGAATACGCCGCCAATTACGTCGCATTCCTTCAGGTCGCGAGACGCACCGGCGCGATCATCGACATCGTGCCGAGCGATGCCACCGGCGAGCTCGACGTCCGCGCGCTCGAACGCATGATCGATGCGCGCGTAAAGCTGATAGCGATCACCTGGGTGCCGACCAATGGCGGGCTGGTCAATCCCGCAGCGGCGATCGGCAAGATCGCCCGGGCGCACGGCATCCCTTATCTGCTCGACGCCTGCCAGGCCGTCGGCCAAATGGAGGTCGACGTCGAAGCCATCCGCTGTGACATGCTGTCGGCGACCGGGCGTAAATTCCTGCGCGGCCCGCGCGGCACCGGCTTTCTCTACGTTCGCGGGCCGCTGCTGCAACGCCTCGAGCCGCCGATGATCGACCACTTCGCGGCGCCTTGGGTCGCACGAGATGAATACCGGCTTCGGGACGATGCGCGCCGTTTCGAGACCTGGGAGAACAATTATGCGGCCCGGCTGGGGCTGGGCGCTGCAGTGGACTATGCGCTCGACATCGGTCTTGGCCCGATCGAACAGCGCTGCCGCATGCTCGCCGATCGCTTGCGTGCCGGCCTTGCATCCATTCGCGGCGTCGAAATTCGCGACCTCGGACGCACGCCGGGCGCGATCGTCAGCTTCACGATGGAGGAGCATGACGCCGATGCGATCGTCCGCAGCGCCGCGGCAGCCGGCATCACGATCGGCGCTTCGGACCCTGCGAGCACCCGCATCGATGCCGAAATCCGCGCCCTGCCGCCGGTCGTGCGGGCGTCCCCGCATTGTTACAACACGGAAGCCGAGATCGATCGGCTGATCGACCACCTCACGGGTTTGGCCAGGCGATAGCGCGAACTTCAAACCGTGGTCGTCAGCGCCGACAGCTGATCAGTATCGAAGCGGGCGCGCAATTCGCTGATGGCTTTCGCATCCGGCGGTCCGCTGGCGGTCAGCCTGGCGAGCTCCTCGAAGTAACGTTCGTGCCCCGGCGGAGACACCGTCATGAGCACGCGGGCTGTTTTTTCGCTGACATTGGTGATGTTGTGGGGCACCCCCGGCGGAATGAAGAGGTACGTCCCCGGTGTGGCGCGGACGACTTCGTCGCCGACATGCCATTCGCACTCGCCTTTCAGCATGTAAAAAGTCTCTTCCTGCACGCGGTGAACGTGCCGGCCGGTGGCAAACCCTGCCGGGATCGTCCAGTCGAACATGCTGGTATGCTCGGTGTCCTCGCCGGTCACGAGAAAGGCCATCGGGTGGCCGCGGAGCATGACCCCTTTGGTGTCGCCGGGCCTGCGGATAATTGGTTTCGCGCTCATGTGAACCTCCAAAGCTCGCTGCGGCTTCCCTTGAAAACCGCGCCATGGTGATCCGGCTGCGGCGGAAAGTCGCGAAGCCGTTCGGAAAATGTTGCAAAAACGCTGCGAAATGTGCCCTTCTTAGGCTATGGCCGCGATCCTTGAATTTGGTCCATTCCGGCTCGACGCTGACGCGGGGATTCTTTTCGGTGGGGCCGAGCCGACCCCGCTCGGCCAGCGCGCAGTGCTGCTTCTCGCCCTGCTGGTGCGGCGGGCCGGCGCGCCGGTTTCCAAGGATGAGCTGATCGAGGCGGCGTGGCCCAACCAAACGGTCGAAGACAGCAACCTGACCGTTCAGATCGCAGCTGTACGGCGCATGCTGGCGGATATCTCGGGAGAGGCCCACTGGATCGAGACCCTGCCGCGACGTGGCTATCGCTATATCGGTCCGTCCGTGAGGATGCTGGATCACGCATCGGCCGCCTCAGAAGCGCAACGGCTGACGCTGCCCGAGAAGCCATCGGTCGCAGTGCTGCCCTTTTCAAATCTGAGCAGCGATGCGGCGCAGGACTACTTCGCCGACGGCATGGTCGACGACATCGTCACCGGCCTGTCGCGCATCAAATGGCTGTTCGTGATCGCACGGAATTCGACATTCGCCTATAAGGGCCGCGTGGTCGACGTGAAGCAAGTCGGCCGAGAGCTCGGCGTGCGGTACGTGTTGGAAGGCAGCGTCCGGAAGACCGGCACGACCGTGCGCATCACAGGTCAGCTGATCGACGCTTCGACCGGCGTGCATCTATGGGCCGAGCGCTACGACCGCCGTTCCGACGATATTTTCGCCCTCCAGGACGACATCGCGATGTCGGTCGTCGGCGCCATCGCGCCGAGCCTGCGGCGCGCCGAGCTCAACAGGGTCAGGCGCAAGCGGCCTGACAGCCTCGATGCCTATGACCTCGCCCTGCGTGCCCAGCCGGATGTCGATTCCGGCATGCCGGAACAGGTCACACAGGCGCTGGTGCTGCTCGAACGTTCGATCGCGCTCGAACCTGACTATGCGCTGGCTCACGGCAACGCTGCGATGTGCCATCATTGCCTGTTCCTGCGCGCCGGTTTGCAGGAGACCAATCGTACGGCGTCCATCCGCCACGCACGATCCGCCATCGCCCACGGGCAGGATGACGCGGTCGCCCTCACCCTGGCCGGATTTTCGATCGGCATGGATGGGCATGATCGCGCAGCGGCCTTTACTGCACTTGACGCCGCGCTCGCGATCAGCCCCTCATCGGCGCTGACCTATATCCTTGGCAGTGTCATGCTCGGCTGGGGTGGCGATGCCGACCGCGCGATCGAATGGAGCGAAAAGGGCATGCGGCTCAGCCCGTTCGATTCCTGGGCTTTCGCAGCGTTCGACGCGCAGGCTCTGGGGCACTTCCATCGTGGGCGGTATGAGGCGGCCTGTCACGCCGCCTACCGCGCGGTCCAGGCCAATCCCCGCCACAGCATTACCCATGTGCAATTGGCCGCGGCTCTGGCAAGGCTCGGACGCTTGCAGGAAGCGAAGGCGGCGGCTGCGCGTGTGCTGGAGTTGCACCCGACCTTTCGCTATGGCCGCCAGTTTGCGGGCGTCAATTGTGACCCAGCGCTCGCTTCATCCCTTGGCGACGCACTTCGTATTGCGGGTCTGCCGGAGTAGCGATCGCGTCGGATGTCGCGATGCGACGTTCACGTGCAGCGTGCGCTCAGTCCAGAGGCCCCGAGCCTGGCCATGACCTCGTCGAGATGCGCGGCATCGCGGGTCTCGATCACGAGTTGCAGCAGCGTCGCCTTGGCCGGCAGATCGGAGAAGGTCCGCTGGTGCGAGACCTCGATGATGTTGGCCCCGGCCTCGGCCAGCAGGGCCGCCACGGCTGCCAATTGCCCGGGCCGGTCCGGAATATCGAGTGATAATTGGGTTAGCCGCCCCTCGCGGGCCAGCTCCCGCGTCAGGACCGAAGCGATCAGTCGCGTGTCGATATTGCCGCCGCTCAGCACCAGGCCGACCTTCTGGCCTTCGAAGCGGGACGGATCGGACATCAGCGCGGCAAGGCCGGCGGCGCCGGCGCCCTCGACGACGGTCTTCTCGATCGAGATCAGGGTCGCGACCGCGCGCTCGAGCTCGGCTTCGTTGACGAGCGCAATGTCGTCGACGAGGTGGCGGACGATCTCGGTGGTGATCTTGCCCGGCGATTTCACCGCGATGCCTTCGGCGAGCGTGTCACCGCGCGCCGGCAGATTGCCGTCGTGGATGGCGTTGTACATCGAGGGGTAGAGCCAGGCTTCGACGCCAAGAATCCGCAGCGACGGCTTGATTGATTTGGCGGCAATGGCGATGCCGCTGATCAGCCCGCCGCCGCCGATCGGGACGACCAGCGTGTCGAGCTCCGGCACGGCCTTGAGCATCTCCAGCCCCACCGTCCCCTGTCCGGCGATGACAAGCGGATCGTCGTAAGGATGGACGAAGATCATGCCACGGGCTTCGCCATGGTTGCGCGCGAACGCCGCAGCCTCCTCCAGCGTCGCGCCCGTCACCACCACTTCGGCGCCGTGGTGCCTGGTGTTCTCGACCTTCACCATCGGCGTGCCCACGGGCATGACGATGGTGGCGGGAATGCCGAGCCGCCTCGCGTGATAGGCAACGCCCTGTGCGTGGTTGCCCGCGGACATCGCGATGACGCCACGCGCGCGCTCTCCTGGCGTCAGCGCGGTGAGCCGGTTGAGGGCGCCGCGCTCCTTGAACGAGGAGGTGAACTGGAGGTTCTCGAATTTCAGCCAGACGTCGCAGCCACAGATGCTGCTCAGCGTCCGGCTGTAGTTGCATGGCGTCTCGACGACAGCGCCGCGGATGGTCTCGGCGGCGGCGTGAATGTCTTCAGGTGCGACCGGAAAGCCGCCGGGATCGACAGACTTGCTTTGGGACAACTCGGCCATGGGACAGCATAGAGCATTTGGCCGGCTCAGGCGATATGCCACCCGCTATTTGGTAAATTCCCGGGAACGTGAAGCGCGCCACAGCGTCCACAGCGCGCGCAGCCGCGAGATCGGCTGCGGGGCGAATGGATTGCGGCCGGGCTGCGACAGGCGCTTGAGATCGGCCCGTACCTGTCCCAGCGGCAGAAAGGCCGCGCGGGCCGCGGCCGGCACCTTCCTCAGCAACGAGAGCGCTGTCGCCAAATGCTGCTGCGCCTCGCCCACGATCTGCTCCAGCGCGGCGCGCAGGTTCGGCGTCTCCTTGCCGGCGAACACGTCCTCCATGCTGCAATTGTGGCGCGCCAGCACCTGCTGCGGCAGGAACAATTGCCGGTGCGCGGCGTCTCGCGGCAGGTTGACGATGACCTGGACCATGCCCTGCGCCAATCCGGCATGCCGGGCGAGATGCTCGGTCGCGTCCGAAGGTGGCGCCATGATGCGGGCTGCGAGCGCGAACAGCGCCGATGAGGTCGCCGCCAGATAGCCTTCCAGGGCCGCCATGGTCGGCATTGGATCGTTGTAGAGGTCGAACTGATGCTCATCGACGAGCAGCGACAGCGGTTCGACCGGCAGGTCGAAATCGCGGATCGCGCGGAGCAGCTCCGCCGCCACCGGGTTGCCCTCGGCGCTGCCATGGACATGGCCCGCGAGCAGATCGGTCCACCACTGAAAGCGGATCTCACCGGGCAACGGCTGGCTCACCTGGTCGCGGACGCGGACGATCTCGACATTGAAGGCGTAGAGCGCCAATAGCGCGCGGCGCTCGGCGGCAGGCGCGAACAACGTCGCCGCATAGTGCGGAAAGTCGTGGCTACGCACGAGGTCGGCGCAGAAGGTAACGGTGTCGGGCGGCGGCGCGGCGCTGCTCATGGCACGGCGATCAGCGCAGCCGCGACGCGCCGCCGTTCGCCGATCATGATGTTGTAGGTGCGCACGGCGGGGCCGGTCTGCATCGTGTCCAGCACCACCCTCACCGCTTTCAGCGCCTGGCGCAGGGCGGGCGGCGGCAGCCAGAGCCCGGTTCCGGTGCCGATCAGCAGCGTGTCGATGCTGTTGGCGGCCGTGAACACGCGGTCCAGCGAATAGCGGTCGATCTGCGCAGGGTCGGTCACATCCCAGGCCCAGATCGCGTCGGGCAGGCAGAGCAGCGAGCCGCGGTGCGACATGCCGGCAAAGGCAAAACCGCCCTTGCCATAGGCCTCGATCGGCGCCGAGCGCGGAAAATGCGGAGCGTTGGGATCGCCGGCCATGAGCCTCGTCCGAATGGGCTGACTACCCCCGCAAACGCGTGCGAGGGCATAGGGTTCGGATCATGCCTTGGTTTTCTTCGCCGGCGTGGCCGTCTCGGGCGCATCCTCGCGATGTTCGCCGACGCCGAGATAGATCAGGATCGGGGCCGCGATGAAGATCGAGGTGTAGGTGCCGACCAGCACCACGCCGAACATCATCACCGCGGTGAAGCTGTGGATCGCATGGCCGCCGAACAGCAGCAGGGCCAGCAGCGCCAGCGTCACCGTGAAGTGGGTGATGATGGAGCGCGACAGCGTCGAGTTGATGGACTCGTTGAGCAGCTGCGGCATCGGCATCTTCTTGTAGCGGCGCAGCATCTCGCGGATACGGTCGTAGATGACGACGGTGTCGTTGAGCGAATAGCCGAGAATGGTGAGCAGCGCCGCGATGCTGGTCAGGTCGAAATCGACCTGGCTGATCGACATGAAACCGATCGTCAGCACGATGTCGTGCACGTTGGCGATCATGGCGCCGAGCGCGAACTGCCACTCGAAGCGGAACCAGAGGTAGAGCAGGATCGCGCCGATCGCGAGCATCAGGCCGGCCATGCCCCAACCCAGCAGCTCGCCGGAGACCCGCGGGCCCACCACCTCGACGCGGCGATACTCCACGGACTCGCCGAGGGCGCCGCGAACTTTGTCGACGGCTGCCTGCTGCGCCTTGTCGCCGCCCGGCTGCTCAGCAACGCGGAGAAGCACGTCGGCGGGGCCGCCGAATTGCTGCAGCTGGACTTCGCCGAGACCGAGGCTGCCAAGGCTCGTGCGCATCTGCGCAAGATCGGCGGAGCCTGACTTGGCGCGTACCTCCATCAAGGTGCCGCCCTTGAAGTCGATGCCGAAGTTCAGGCCGTGCGTGAAGAACAGCGTGATGGCGACGATCGACAGCACAGCCGACATCGGGAAGCTGATGCGGCGGAAGCGCGTGAAGTCGAAATGCGTATTGTCCGGGACGATGCGCAGCGACGGCAGGAGGCCAAGCACGCTGACCACGGTCAGCACGGCAATCAGGACGCCGAGAGAAGTGAGAACGAGTTGAGTAGTGGTCACAGCCGGCCTCGAATTGTCAAATCGGCACAGTCTTCGGCCGCTTCCACTGCACCCACCATGCCACGATCAGGCGAGTCATGGTGAAGGCGGTGAAGACCGTCGTGATGATGCCGATGCCGAGCGTCACTGCGAAGCCGCGCACCGGACCGGTGCCGATCATGAACAGCACTGCAGCGGCGATGAATGTGGTGATGTTGGAGTCGAGAATGGTGGCAAGCGCCCGGGTGAAGCCTGCGTCGATCGCCGAGATCGGGCTTCTGCCGCCGCGCAACTCCTCGCGGATGCGCTCATAGATCAGCACGTTGGAGTCGACCGCGATACCGACCGTCAGCACGATGCCGGCGATGCCGGGCAGCGTCAGTGTGGCGCTGAGCAGCGACAACAGGCCGAAGATCATTGCGACGTTGATACAGACGGCGATGTTGGCGAATACGCCGAACAGCCGGTATGTCAACAGCATGAACACAACGACCAGGATCGAGCCGACATAGGCGGCGAGCTCGCCCTTCTCGATCGAGTCCTGGCCGAGGCCCGGACCGACCGTGCGCTCTTCCACGACCGTCAGGGGCGCCGGCAGCGCGCCGGCGCGCAAGAGGATTGCGAGGTCGTTGGCCGACTGCACGGTGAAACTGCCGGAGATCTGGCCCTGACCGCCGGTGATCGGTTCGCGGATGACCGGCGCCGAGATCACCTTGTTGTCGAGTACGATCGCGAAGGGCAGCCCGACATTCTCCTGCGTCGCCTGCGCGAACTTGCGCGCTCCCGAGGTGTTGAACTGAAAGCTGACGACCGGCTCATTGGTACGCTGGTCGAAGGTCGCTTGGGCGTTCTTCAGGTCGCCGCCCGCAACCAGCACCTGCTTCTTCACGACGTAGCCGGGCGGCGGAGGATTGGCGGCCGCCAGGAACTCGGACTCCGGCGGAATCCTGCCCTGCTGCGCCTGGTCCGGCGGCACCGAGGGATCGACCATGCGGAATTCCATCTTCGCGGTCTTGCCCAGCAATTCCTTCAAGTGGGTGGGATCCTGCAAACCCGGCACCTGCACCAGGATGCGGTCGTTACCCTGACGCTGGATGATGGGTTCGACGGTGCCGAGCTCGTTGACGCGCTTCTCGACGATCTGGATCGATTGCTCGATGGTCTTGCGCATGCGATCGAGCATCGCGGCCTCCGGAATACTGAGGCGGATCAATCCGCCACCGGCGTCGACGACTTCAAGGTCGCGCTGTCCGCCGGACCCCATCAGGCCGCCAATCGGCTGGGCCAACTCGCGCAGCTTGGCAAGCGCAGGCTGAAGATCGGTGTCCTTGGTGATGCGAACTTCGGCCGCGTCGTTGCGTACCGTCACGCCGCCGGTGAAGCCGATCTTGGCCTCGCGCAGCACGCGACGGACGTCGTCCCGGATCTGCTCCAGCCGCTCCTTTTTCACATATGCGGAATCGACTTCAAGCTGCAGAGAGGAGCCGCCCTGCAAATCGAGACCCAACACGAGCCGGCGCTGCGCCCAGGCGGGCCAGGTCTTGACCTGCGCCTCGGGGAAGAAGTTCGGGACCGCGCAGAGGCACACGATCAGCGCTGTCAGGATAATCCCGAGCGCCCTCCACCGCGTGAAATACAACATCGACTGGACCTGTCAGATCAGGAGCTTGCAGCAAACTTAGGAAACTCGCGGGAAAGCGCTCACTTCGCCGCGGTGTCGTCCTTGGCGGCTTCCTTCGCGCTTTCCTTGGCCGGCTCGCCCTTGGCACGCACGCCGGAGATCATCTGGCGCATCTGCCGCACGCGCACGCCATCGGATATCTCGAATTCGATCTGGTCGTCGTCGACGACCTTGGTGACCTTGCCGACAAGGCCGCCCGAGGTCACGACGGTGTCGCCGCGGCGGATGTTCTTCACGAGATCGGCGTGGTCTTTCACCTTCTTCTGCTGCGGACGCAGAATCAGGAAGTACATGATCACGAAGATCAGGGCGAACGGCAGCAGCGACATCAACATGCTGTTGGTGTCGCCGGCGCCCGCAGCCTGGGCATACGCAGGGGTAATCAGCATTCGGACGATCCTCGTGAGAACGGGGGACAGCCGGTCAGGCCCTCAAAGGCGACCGGTTCGGTCAAATTCGCGCGGACTATAGCGGCCACCGCCCCAATTGCAACGCTGCCAGACCGCCCTTTTGGCCACCTTGCAGCGCGCCGTCAGGCCCGATAAGGCTGCGTTCTCAGGAACTTCAGATATGCCCAAAAAACCAAGCAAAAGCCCGGCCGGCAAAGGCCCCCACACCCCTGCCCGCAAGCCCGCCCGCATCGCGGCAAATCGCCCCAAGGCTGAGCTCAAGGCAGCCCCGGCCGACCTCTCCCAGGAGCGCATTGTCCGCGCACTGGAGACCATTGCGGCGCATCTCGCCGCCCAGCGCAAGCCCGCCGTCATCCCAGAGGCGTTCGAACGGGCGGACGCCTATGTCTGGCATCCCGACGGCCGACTCTCGGCGGTGCCACGGGTCAGCCGGGTCGAGCTGTTCCTGCTGAAGGGCGTCGACAGGATGCGCGACATCCTGATGGAGAACACCGAGCGCTTCGCCAATGGGCTGCCCGCCAACAACGCCCTGCTCTGGGGCGCGCGCGGCATGGGTAAGTCGTCGCTGGTGAAGGCCGCGCATGCCAGCATCAATGCGGAGCGCAAGCCGGCGGACAGGTTGAAGCTGATCGAGATCCATCGCGAGGACATCGAGAGCCTGCCCGCGCTGATGGAGCGCTTACGCGCCTCCTCCTTCCGCTTCATCGTGTTCTGCGACGATCTCTCCTTCGACGGCAATGATGCGTCGTACAAGTCACTCAAGGCCGTGCTCGAAGGCGGCATCGAGGGCCGGCCCGAGAACGTCATCCTCTACGCCACCTCGAACCGCCGCCATCTGCTGGCGCGTGAGATGATCGAGAACGAACGCTCGACCGCGATCAATCCCGGCGAAGCCGTCGAGGAGAAGGTGTCGCTGTCGGATCGCTTCGGCCTGTGGCTTGGCTTCCACCGTTGCAGCCAGGACGAATACCTCGCCATGGTGCGCGGCTATTGCAGTCATTTCGGCATTAACGTCGACGACGAGGCGCTGGAGCGCGAGGCGCTGGAATGGTCGACCACACGCGGCTCGCGCTCGGGCCGTGTCGCCTGGCAGTTCGTGCAGGAGCTGGCGGGACGAATGGGTGTGAAGCTGACGGTGGCGTAGCCGGAGTTATAGCCCAACCCACAACTGTCATTCCCCGCGAAAGCGGGGAATCCAGTATTCCAGAGACAGTTGTGATCGATCGAGAGGCCGCGGCGTACTGGATCGCCCGCTTTCGCGGGCGATGACAGTGTGCTTGTGGCGATTGCGTGTCCTACTCTGCGTAGGCCTTACGCCCCGTTCAGGAATTGAAGCGGGTCAACCGGGCTCGATCCCTTACGGATCTCGAAGTGGAGCTGCGGCGACGCCACCTCCCCGGATTGACCCGACTTGGCAATGACCTGACCGCGCTTGATGGTATCGCCGCGCTTCACCAACAGCTCACTCGCATGGGCATATGCGGTGACGTAGCCATTGGAGTGCCGAACCAGGACCAGATTGCCGTAACCTTTCAGCTCGTTGCCGGAATAGGCGACGACGCCGTCTTCGGCCGCCTTGACCGGCGTCCCCTCGGGCACCGCGAGATTGATGCCGTCGTTGGACTTGCCGTTGGTCTTGGCGCCGTAGCTCGTGACCACCTTGCCGCGCACCGGCCAGCGGAAGGTCGGCAGCGCACTGGTGGTCTCGGCGGCTTTCGCCGGAGCCTCCGCAGGCTTCTCTTCGACATTGGCTGTGGCCTGGGCGAGGCGCGCGCTCTGCACCGGCGCGGCGGCGGCCGCCATCTTGGTTGCCTGCGCCGGAGCCGCCGCGACCGGCTGGAACGTCCCCGCAACCGGAGCGGCCGCGACCGGAGCCGCAGCAGCCGACGCCGCAATAGCGGCGGTCTTGGCACCGGGCACGATCAGCTTGGTGCCGAGCTTGAGCTTGGCCGACGGCTCGATGCCGTTGGCCCGGGCAAGCTCGGCCGCCGAGATGTGGTTCTTGCGGGCGATGCTGACGAGCGTGTCGCCGCGGTTGACGAAGTGGGAGCTCGATGGCGCAGCCATGACTGCAACCGGCTTCGCAGCAGGCGCTGCGGCGACGGGCGCCATCACCGGGGC
The DNA here is from genome assembly GCF_016616235.1 of Bradyrhizobium diazoefficiens. Classification (NCBI taxonomy): domain Bacteria; kingdom Pseudomonadati; phylum Pseudomonadota; class Alphaproteobacteria; order Hyphomicrobiales; family Nitrobacteraceae; genus Bradyrhizobium; species Bradyrhizobium diazoefficiens. The sequence continues at coordinate 3,986,106 of NZ_CP067100.1, read as the reverse complement.
CGGCGCTGCGGCCGTGGCCGGATGCGGAATGATCAGCTGCTGGCCGGGCGAAAGCGCGCGCGGGCCCTTGTAGCCGTTGGCGGCGAGGATCGCCTGCGGCGTCACGTGATAGCGCTTGGCGAGCACGTCGAGCGTGTCGCTGGTGCCGACGATGATCTTGGTCCCGCCGGCGGGCTGGGCGGCCGCGACCGAGCGCGGCGGCACGGTGGCCGTGGTCTCGAGGTGCGGCTGCGTCGGGGGTGCATAGGAGCTGACGCCGCGACCGCCTCCGGACACGCCACCACCAGCCGCAACGGGATAGGATTGCGGCGCGGACACCGCGGGCGGCGGCAAGGGCTGCGACTGGTAAGAGCCGGGCTGGGTCTGCGGCCGCGCATATTGCGGCAGCTCGCGCTGCGGCGGCGGGGCCTGCTGCACCGAACCGGTCTGCTCAGACGCGAAGGGATTGGAGAAATTCGATTGGGACAGCCGCGACGACATGTCGGCGCTGCACCCCGCAAAGCTGAAGGAGATCAGCGCCAGCACCGCGACCTGCGGCACGCGGCGCGAGTAAAGCAACTCGGCGACGACAGACATGGTTACTCACTCGTACGCAACAGAACTGGTCTTTTAAGTAAACACGCGCCGAGTAAATAACGGCTTAACCCTCCCAATAAGATGTTGGCAGCACAGCCAATCCGGGAATCTACAGCTCCCGCGCCACGCCGGGCAGCGCAGGCACGAAGCGCACCTCGACGAGTTCCTTGCGCTCGATCCCGGCCGCGGTGCGGCTCAGGCGGATCAGCGTCTGCACGCCCTGATGCGGACCGACCGGAGCTATCAGGATGCCGCCGACCTCAAGCCGCTCGACCAGGTTCTCCGGAAGCTGCTCCAGCGCGGCGGTGACGATGATGCGGTCGAACGGGCCGATATTGGGTGGCAGGTTGAGACCATCGCCGAGCATCACCTCAACATTGTGACAGCCGAGCTTTTCAAGCCTGGCGCGCGCCGTGTCGGCAAGCTTGCGATAGCGCTCGACCGTAAGCACCTGGCCTGCTAGCCGCGACAGCACTGCCGCCTGATAGCCCGAGCCGGCGCCGATCTCAAGCACGCGGTGCTGCTTCTGGAGCTGGAGCTGCTCGGTCATGTAGGCAACCACGAAGGGCTGGCTAATGGTCTGGCCGCAGGCGATCGGCAGCGCACTGTCGCGATAGGCCCCCTCGCGATCGGCCTCGTCGACGAACTCGTCGCGCGGCACCTCCTCCATGGTCCGCAGCACCGCCTGATCGCTGATGCCCCGACGCCTCAGCGTGAGCTGAAACATCATCTTTTCCGGCGGGTGCTGATTGGGGGGCATCGCTGCTTGTGTCGCCTCGTCAGGTCTGCTTGTCACTTGCATTGCCAAAAGCCGCCGCAGGGGTCTTGTTCCTGCTCAGGAACCCCACATGGCGCTCTGTTGCGGCATTTGACCATAAAATGGCTTGCGTCGGGCTCGCCGCAAACACCCTTTTCGGGTGTCCGTTCGCTGAAACGCGCATTGCGTCGATTCGTAATATCTGCGAACGTTTTCCGCAAACGGGCAAGGACTCAACGACAATGACTGCGACAGGGCTTTCGGGCCGCTCTGTATTCCTCGTCGAGGACGAGGTGATGATCAGGATGATGGTCGCGGACATGCTCGAAGAGCTCGGCTACACAGTGGCCGCCGAGGCCGGCGATATCAGCGAGGCCATGCGGCTCGCGGAGGCGACCGAGTTCGACATCGCCATTCTCGACGTCAACGTCAACGGCAAGGTCATCTCCCCGGTCGCCGACCTCATCCAGGCCAAGGGCTGCCCCTTCATCTTCGCCACCGGCTACGGCTCCTCCGGCCTGCCCGAGCAGTACCGCGACCGGCCGGCGCTGCAGAAGCCGTTTCAGCTCGACGCGCTCGGCAAGACCATCGAAGCGGCGCTGCGCGGCGGCTAGCCGCTATGTCCAAATCGCCTTCACTTTAACGTCGCGCTCAACTCTTCCGAGAACGCTTCATTGGTGCGGTCGAGCCTGAGCGGCGTGACCGAGACGTAGCGGTCGCGAAGCGCCGCCAGATCGGTGCCGTCTGCCGGCGTATCCATCATCGCTGCGCGCTCGAACCCGATCCAGAAATAGGGATTGCCGCGGCCGTCCCTGCGCTCGTCGATCCGCAGGAAACCGAGATTGCGCTTGCCCTGACGCGTGACGCGGATGCCCAGCACATCCTCCGGCGCGCAGGACGGGAAATTGACGTTGATGACGGTATCCTTGGGAATGCCGGCGGCAATCACCTTGCGCAGGATGTCGGGACCGAACTTGCGCGCGGTGTCCCATGGCGGCCGCTCACGGGTCTCGACGCTGAACTCCTGCGACAGCGCGAACGACGGCAAGCCCAGGATCGTGCCTTCCAGCGCGCCGGCGATGGTGCCGGAGTAGACCACGTCCTCGGCGACGTTGCGTCCCTTGTTGACGCCGGACAGCACGACATCCGGCAGCTTGGCACCCAGGATGTGCCGCGCGCCCATGATGACGCAGTCGGTCGGTGTGCCGCGCACGGCGAAGTGCTTTGGTCCGACCTCGCGCAAGCGCAGGGGGTCGTTCAGCGACAGCGAATGCGAGACGCCGGACTGGTCAAGCTCGGGGGCAACGACCCAAACGTCGTCGGAGAGCGCCTGCGCGATCTCCTCCACGACCTTGAGGCCGGGGGCGTGGATGCCGTCGTCGTTGGTGCAGAGAATGCGCATGCGAGAGGTCGTTTCCAGAAAGCGGGCCTGAGCCGTCTTATCCGGCCGGGGCCGATCAGGCAAACCGCGCCGATTGGGTCCGGCCAGGTTCCGCGTCCCGTCTTGTTACCGGCGGACGCGCCACTGCGGCAGAAAGCGCGCGAGCCGGCCTTCCGCACGCAGCTTCATCGCCGGCACGACCGGACTTGGGACGGGCCCCTCGATCACGCCGAGCGCCTCCAGCTGCGCAACCAACGGATCCGACACCGGCGTCTGCGGAAAGCGTGCGCGGGCCACCGTCAGCGCCTTGTCGAAATCCGCGGCATTCACCCCGGGCTTAGCCCGCCGGCTCTGCACAAGATCGTCATCCCAGAGCCGCGCGATCTCGATGTCGAGAACACCGCGCAGCCGCTGGTCGACGGCCTGGATGCCGGCGCCCGTCACCGCCCATTGTCTGCCGACCCAGAAGATGTCGCGGTGCAAGGCCATGAACGGTTGGGTTCGCGTTGTCGGGTGGCCGGCAGGATAACCGGCCGCCCGATCTTCGCAACCAAACGTTTCCAGCGTGACAGCCGAGCAACGCGATTAGTCGCGCGCGATCACCTTGAGCCCGCCCATATAGGGCTGGAGCACGTCCGGGACGGCGATCGAGCCGTCCTGCTGCTGATAGGTCTCCATCACGGCGATCAGCGCGCGGCCGACCGCGGTGCCGGAGCCGTTCAGCGTGTGCACGAAGCGCGGCTTGCCGTCCGGCCCGCGCGAGCGCGCATCCATGCGCCGCGCCTGAAAGTCGCCGCAGACCGAGCAGCTCGAAATCTCACGGAACATGCCGCCGTCGCCCTGCCCGGGCATCCAGACCTCGATGTCATAGGTTTTTTGCGACGAGAAGCCCATATCCCCTGCGCAGAGCGTCATCACGCGGTAGTGCAGGTCGAGCTGGCGCAGCACCTCTTCGGCGCAGGCCAGCATCCGCTCCAGCTCGTCCTTGCTGGTCTCGGGCGTGGTGATCGAGACCAGCTCGACCTTGGTGAACTGGTGCTGACGGATCATGCCGCGCGTATCGCGCCCGGCAGCGCCCGCCTCGGCGCGGAAGCATGGCGTCAGCGCGGTGAGCCGCATCGGCAGCTGCTTCTCGTCAAGAATGGATTCCCGCGCGAGGTTGGTGAGCGAGACTTCCGCCGTCGGGATGAGGCCAAGGCGGTCGGTCTTCAGCCGCTCGTGATCGGGCGCCGCAAGCAACTCGCCCTTGATCGCCCAGAACTGGTCGTCCTCGAATTTCGGCAGCTGACCTGTGCCGAACATCACCTCGTTGCGCACCAGCAGCGGCGGGTTGATCTCGGTGTAGCCATGCTCGTTGGTGTGCAGGTCGAGCATGAACTGCCCGATCGCGCGTTCGAGTCGCGCTAGCCCCTTCTTCAGCACGACGAAGCGCGCGCCGGAGAGTTTTGCCGCCGCCTCGAAATCCATGTAGCCGAGCGCGGTGCCGAGATCATCATGCAGCTTGGGCGCGAACGAATAGTTGCGGGCCTTGCCGAACACATGGTGCTGCACGTTGCCGTGCTCGTCGAGGCCGTCGGGCACCTCGTCGAACGGAATGTTCGGAATCGCGGACAGCTCTTTGGTCAGCTCCTCGTCGGCAGCTGTCGCGGCGGCTTCGAGCTCGGGCATCGTGGTCTTGAGCTCCGCAACCTCGGCCATCAGCTTGGCCGCGCGCGCCTCATCTTTCGCCTTCTTGGCGTCGCCGATTTCCTTGGACGCTGCATTGCGCCGCGCCTGCGCTTGCTCGGACGCCAGGATCGCCGCGCGCCGCTTCTCGTCGATCGCGAGCAGCGAGGCCGACGACGGCTTCAGGCCACGCCGGGCGAGACCGGCGTCGAAGGCTTGCGGATTGTCGCGGATCGCTTTGATATCGTGCATGGCCGTGGTCCTGGGTCAGCGCGTAAACATACAACGACGAACGTTGTACGTCAGCGCGTCTCCCCTAGCACTCTGTCATCGCCCGCGAAAGCGGGCGATCCAGTATTCCAGAGACGGGACTGATTCCTCGATGGGTCGCGGCGTACTGGATTCCCCGCCTTCGCGGGGAATGACAGCGAGTGTGGCCCCTACTCCGCCGGATTGGCCGGCGTCGACACGTCGGTGCCGGTGGAGGCCTGCGACGACGCGGCCGCCTTCTTCTCCACCATCGCCACCGCGATGATCGAGCCTTCATAGAGCGCCAGCAAGGGAATCGCGAGCGAGCATTGGCTTAGGACGTCGGGCGGGGTCAGCACGGCCGCGATGACGAAGGCGATGACGATGAAATAGCGGCGCTTCTCGCGCAGCATCTTCGAGGTGATGATGCCGATGCGGCCGAGCAGCGTCAGGATTACCGGGAGCTGGAACGCGATGCCAAAGGCGAAGATCAGCGACATCATCAGCGACAGATATTCGCCGACTTTGGGCAGGAGCTGGATCTGCGCGGTCTCGTCGCTGCCGGCCTGCTGCATGCCGAGCGAGAAGCGGACCAGCATCGGCAGGACGACGAAATAGACCAGCGCAGCACCGAGCACGAAGAAGAAGGGGGTCGCGACCAGATACGGCAGGAAGGCCTGCTTCTCGTGCTTGTAGAGGCCGGGCGCCACGAACTTGTAGATCTGCGTCGCCACGATCGGGAACGAGATGAAGCCGGCGCCGAACAGCGCCAGCTTGAGCTGGGTGATGAAATATTCCAGCAGCGCCGTGTAGATGAACTTGGAGTTCTCGGGACCCGCGACCCACACAAAGGGCCAGACCAGCACGTTGTAGATCTGCTTGGCGAAGAAAAAGCAGAAGATGAAGGCCACGCCGAAGCCGAGCAGCGCCTTGATCAGCCGCGAGCGCAGCTCGATCAAATGGTCCATCAGCGGGGCTTTGCTGGCCTCGATATCGGCGTCGCTCATGACGCTTTGGCGTCCTTGGTCGCCTCGGATGGCGCGGTGTCGTGAGTGACGTGGTCTTGGATCACCTCAGCCGGCTCGACCTCGCGGGTGATGGCGAGCGGCTCGGTCACGGCCGCATGCGCCTCGGCTTCCACGAAGGTCTCCGGCGTCGGCGCTTTCGGTGTCGTTGGGGTCGACGGCGGCTCGACGGCGGTGGTCGTCGACGTCTCAGCCGGCCTATCCAGCGCATCGACGCGGAGCGAGTCGCTGACGTCCTTCTGAAGCGAGGTCATCAAATTGTTGCCGGAAAAGCTGGAAGCGGCTTCCTTGACCTCATCAAAGCTCTTCTTGAGGTCGGCCATCTCGGCCTCGCGCATCGCTTCCTGGAACTGGCCCTGGAATTCGGCGGCCATCTTGCGCGCCTTGCCCATCCACTGCCCGACCATGCGCAGCACGCCCGGCAGCTCTTTCGGGCCGATGGCAACCAGGGCCACGACCCCGATCAGGACCAGTTCACTCCACCCGATGTCGAACATGAGGTCTTCCGTTCACGCGAAGCCGCGGCCGGCCCAATCCCTTGCGCGCAGGATCGGGGCCGCTACCCGCGTCTCGCGTGCTCTCTGCTCAGACGGCCTTGCTGCCGACGTCGGACCGGGCCGCAGTCGGTGCGGCGTTGTGCTCGATGGACTTGGCCGGCTCGGGCTTGTCGGCGACCTTCTCGTCGTCCTGCATGCCCTTCTTGAACGCCTTAATGCCCTGCGCCACGTCGCCCATCAGATCCGAAATCTTGCCGCGGCCGAACAGCAGCAGGACCACTGCGATCACCAGGATCCAGTGCCAAATGCTGAGTGAACCCATCCTGCAACCCTCCAAACGCGCATGGCCGGGGACCCGGCCGATCTTCACCGAAACCTAGGCTTGGCAGGTGTCAAAAACAAGGACCAACGCAGCGCCAATTCGCTGTCGGCACTACGTAATCTTGCTAAGCGTTAACTGGTCGCAGGGGGCAGAGCGTCATTCGTCAGCGCTGCCCTCGGCGCCACCTTCATTGCCGCCTTCCGGCGCTTCGGGCTCGACCGCCGGGGCCAGAGCCAGATCGAGTTCCTCGCCCGGTTCCAGCGGATCCTCGTCCTCGCGCAGCTGTGGATCGTCCGACGGCGTCGGCACGCTAAAGCCAGTCGGCAGGCGCGAATCCAAGAGGCCAGTGCCCTTCAGCTCTTCCAGGCCCGGCAGGTCCCCCAGCTGTTCCAGGGTGAACTGCGACAGGAACTCCTCGGTGGTTCCGAAGGTCAGCGGACGGCCGGGCGTCTTGCGGCGGCCGCGTGGCTTGATCCAGCCGGTCTCCAACAGCACGTCGAGCGTACCCTTCGAGGTGACGACGCCGCGGATTTCTTCGATCTCGGCACGCGTCACCGGCTGGTGATAAGCGATGATCGCCAGCACCTCGATCGCCGCGCGCGACAGGCGGCGAGTCTCGTGGCTCTCGCGCGTCATCAGCCAGGACAGATCACCGGCGGTGCGGAAGGTCCATTTGTTGGCGACGCGCACGAGGTTGACGCCACGCAAGGCGTAGTCGGCCTGCAACTGCTCCAGCGCGGCTTTGACGTCCACGCCCTCGGGCATGCGCTTGGCCAGCGTCGCGGTATCCAGCGGTTCACTCGAGGCGAACAGCAGCGCTTCCAGCAGCCGCAATTCTTCGGGACGCGCCTGGGACTCGTTCTCCATCGGCTCGGCCTCTTCTACCCGCACTTCAGCCAGGCTTGCCATGGCAGATTCTCCTTCTTGCACTTAAGCGACCGGCGCGTCGGGCGCAGGAGCTGCATCCGGGACCGGTTTGGGACGCCCCTTCCGGAAATAGATGGGCGCAAACGCCTCTTTCTGGTTCAGCTCGAGCTGACCTTCACGCACCAGCTCCAGCGCGGCGGCGAAGCTCGAGGCAAACACCGTCGCGCGCTGCGTCGGATCGGCGACGTGGCGGATCAGGAAGTCGTCGAGCACGCCCCAGTCATCCTGCTCGCTGATGCTGCCGACCAGCCGCTCCAGCGTGGCGCGCGCTTCCGCGAGCGACCACACCGTGCGCTTGGCCAGATGCACGCTCGCCAGCACCCGCGACTGGCGCTGCGCGGCATAAGCGGTGAGCAGGTCGTACAGGGTCGCGGTGTATTTCGGATGCTTGATCTCGGCGATGTGCTCGGGCTCGCCGCGCGGGAAGATGTCGCGTTGCAATTGCGGGCGGTTCATCAGCCGGTTGGCGGCTTCGCGGATGGCTTCCAGCCGGCGCAAGCGGTTGGCGAGCGCCGTCGCCATCTGCTCCGCGCTCGGGCCTTCGGCACTCGGCGGCTCCGGCAGCAGCAGGCGTGACTTCAGGAAGGCGAGCCACGCGGCCATCACGAGATAGTCGGCCGCAAGCTCCAGCCGGATTTTTCGCGCGGCTTCGATGAAGTGGAGGTACTGGTCGGCGAGGGCCAGGATCGAAATCTTGGCGAGGTCGACCTTCTGCTGCCGCGCCAGCGCGAGCAGCAGGTCGAGCGGACCTTCATAGCCCTCGACGTCCACCACCAACGCCGGCTCACCTTCGGCGAGCTCTGCGGGCCGCCCGGTTTCAAACGATAGGATTTCTGCGGTCATGCGGATGCCGTGTTTGCCCGTGCGATCAATGCGTCCAGCTCAGTGCGGGCGGCCGCGCGATCAAACGGCTGCGGTGGCTTGCGCGCGGCAAGCGCGGCGTTCGCCCGCTCGAGCGCCCTGCCCGCGAGTTCAGGCGTCTGGCCGGCGACCTCCCGCATCTCCTCGATGTTGCCGTTGCAATGCAGGGCCATGTCGCAGCCGGCCGCGAAGATGGCGCGGGTCCGCTCGGCGATCGTGCCCGCCAGCGCGTTCATCGACACGTCATCACTCATTAACAAACCCTGGAACCCGATTGCGGCGCGAATCACGTCAGCGATCATTGTCGCAGAAGTCGTCGCCGGATGGGCGGGGTCGACGGCGCTAAACACAACATGTGCAGTCATCGCCATCGGCAGGTCGGCCAGCGGCTTGAACGCCGCAAAGTCGGTCCGGTCGAGCTCGTCCCTGGCGGTGCCGACCGTGGGCAGCTTGAAATGGGTATCGGCGGTCGCCCGGCCATGGCCGGGGATGTGCTTCAGAACGGGGAGCACACCGCCCTGTTCCAAACCTTCGGTAACCGCGCGGGCGATCGCCGCGACCTTGTCCGGCGAGGTGCCGTAGGCCCGGTTCCCGATCACGGCGTCGGCACCCGGCACCGGCACATCTGCGAGCGGCAGGCAGTCCACCGTGATGCCGAGCTCGGCCAGATCAGCCGCGATCAGGCGGGCGCTGAGCCGTGCCGCCGTCAGCCCAAGCGCCGAATCAGCGTCGTACAAGCTCGAGAAAACGGCGCCTGGCGGGTAGGCCGGCCAGTGCGGCGGCCCCAGTCGCTGCACCCGTCCACCCTCCTGGTCGATCAGGACAGGCGCATCGGGCGCATTCGCGGCCGACCGCAATTCAGCAACCAATGCAGCAACTTGCGTCGGCGTCTGGACGTTGCGCTTGAAGAGGATGAAACCCCATGGGCGTTCGCTGCGGATAAACTCCCGCTCGGCGGCGGTCAGTTCCGTTCCGGAAACGCCGGTAATGAAGGCCCGCGTGCTCATAAGGGCCGATTAACCCTGCCCTGCGAGGGGGTCAAGGAAACGGCCGTTAATTCCTCTGGACGAAGCAGGCCGACAGGCCTGCGGACTTCAGGCTGTTGCAGGCCTGCGTCGCCTCCTCGGCCGATCCATAGGGACCGGCGAAGGCGCGGTAAACGATCCCCTTGCCCTTGTCGGTGAGATCGACGCGCTTGATCACCGGCGCGCGAGAGCCGAGCACGCTGCCGTACTTACTCTGAAGCACCCGGTAGGAGGCGTGAGCGCTTTCCTCAGTCTGCTGCGAGGAGACCTGCACGACGTAGCCGCCACCGCCGCTGCTGGCGGGCGCGATTTGCGTCGGGGTGGTCGCAGCCATCCGCTGTGGCGGCTCGGCAGGCGCCGATTGCGGGGCCAGTGACAGCGGCTGATTCGCGCTGGCATTGGCCGAGGTCGGCGGATTGCGCGGTGCGGCTGGGGCAGCGGGCGCAGCGACCGGCTTTGGGGCCGTTGCCGCGGGCTTGGCCGCCGCGGCTTGCGGCGCGGCGCTATCGGTCTGGTCGCCCCGCACGGCCACGGTCCTGACCGGGCGCGGCGAATTGTTCGGCATCGTACCGTTGCCCGGCATCGGACCTGCGCTCGGCGGCGGCACCGCCGAGGGCGAGACGCTCGCCACCGTCGGCGGATTGGCGTTCTGGTTCAGCGGCGGGAATACCACGCGGGGACCGCTGGCCTTGGCGTTGACGTCGACGGGTGCTTCCTCGCGCGGCACGATCTTCTCGGAACCGTCGCCGCTCGCCATGCGATCCGGCAGCTTGGCCGAGGAGTCCGTCGGCGCCGGCACGATCTTGGTCGGCGTGTTGTCGGCCCTGATGATCGGCGGCTCACCACTGCGGGGCGAGCCGACATAGGTCTTGTAGGCGAAGGCCGCACCGGTGCCGACCACGGCCAGCGCAAGGATCGCCGCGATCGTCATCATGCCGCCGCGCTGCTTCTTCGGCTCGTCGAGGTCCGCTTCGGGATAGTCGCTCTGGAACGCGTAGGGGTCGTCCGGATAAGCGGGATCGCGCTGATAGTCCTGCTCGCCCGCCTCCAGCCGTCCGTAGAGCGCATCGTCGTAGCGCGACGGATCGGGCTGCGGAGACGGCTCCTGATAGGCCTGCTCCTGGTAGGCTTGAGCCTGATCTTGATAGCCGTGATCCGGATAAGCCTGCGGCTGATGGTAATCAGGCTCGGGGGCAGCCGGCTGGGCTGAATAGCGATGCAGCGGATGAACCGGGCTCACAGAGGCAGGATAGTCGGGTTCGGGTGCCGGCTGCGGCTGCACGTTGGCGCGCCGCATCCATGACGGCGGTCCGGGCGGAGGCGGCGGAGCCTCCTCGGCATAATCCTGCTGATCATCGTCCTGCGCGTAGTTGTCGTCCTGGTAGCTCTGCGTAGGCGCCGGCGGGTGGGCGGGCCGTCCCTGCGCAGCGAACGGATCGGTTTGACCGATCAGGCGGGCGAGCTCGGCTAGGGGATCGCTTTCCGCCTTCGCATGCAGGTCGCCACCGCGACCATAGTCATCGGAAGGAAACGGTCTATCGTGATATCGTTCGGCCATCGTGATGATGCGTCCCTTCGGGAAAGCCGCGCGCCCCTCGACCAAGGCACGGCTTTCGACCCACAAGGCTGTCAACCAAGTCTAAGCGATCCGGCTTCTGCCGGTTACCCCCAAATTCCCCTTAGGTAGTTCGCCCCAAACTACCGCATCTCGTCCGGAGCATGGACGCCGAGGATGGCGAGGCCCGATGCCAGGACAGAGACGACGCCCTGGACCATGGCCAGCCGCGCCTTTGTTAGATCTGCATCATTATTGATAATGAAGCGTAAATAGGGCAAATCGCGCCCCTTCGTCCAAAGTGCGTGAAATTCGCTGGCTAAATCATAGAGATAAAAGGCAATTCGGTGCGGCTCGTGGGCGCTGGCGGCCGCTTCCAGCATCCGCGGATAAATTGCGAGGCGCTTGAGAAGGTCGAGCTCGACCGGGTCGGACAGCCGTTCCATCGCCGACTCACTGAGCCAGGCGATGCGCTTGTTGGCCTCCTCGGGGAGTTCCGGGAACACCTCGGCCCGCGCGTTGCGGAAGATCGAGTGGCCGCGGGCGTGACCGTACTGGACGTAGAACACCGGGTTGTCGCGCGACTGTTCCATGACCTTGGCGAGGTCGAAGTCGAGCACCGCGTCGTTCTTGCGGTAGAGCATCATGAAGCGGACGGCGTCCTGGCCGACCTCATCCACCACCTCACGCAAGGTGACGAAGTCCCCGCTCCGCTTCGACATTTTCACCGGCTCGCCGTTGCGCAGCAACTTCACGAGCTGGACGATCTTGACGTCGAGCGAGCCTTTGCCTGAGGTCGTGGCCTTCACCGCCGCCTGCATGCGCTTGATGTAGCCGCCATGGTCGGCGCCCCAAACGTCGATCATCTCGGCGAAACCACGGTCGAACTTGTTCTTGTGGTAGGCGATGTCGGAGGCGAAGTAAGTGTAGCTGCCGTCCGACTTGATCAGCGGACGATCCACATCGTCACCGTAGGCGGTCGCCCTGAACAGCAGCTGCTCGCGGTCTTCCCAGTCCTCGACCGGCGCGCCCTTCGGCGGCGGCAGGCGTCCCTCGTAGATGTCGCCCTTGGCCTTCAGGAAATCGATGGTCTCGGCAACCTTGTTGTTGCCGCTCTCGATCAGCGAGCGCTCCGAGAAGAACACGTCGTGACGGATGTTCAGGGCGGCGAGATCGTCCTTGATCTCGTCCATCATCATCGCGATCGCCTTGGCGCGCACCGTCGGCAGCCACTCGGCCTCGCTCATCGCGAGGAGCTTGTCGCCATGCTCCTTTGCCAGCGCAGCGCCCACCGGCTTCAGATAGTCGCCGGGATAGAGCCCCTCCGGGATCGCATCGATGTTCTCGCCGAGCGCCTCGCGGTACCGCAGGAACGCGGAGCGCGCGAGCACGTCGACCTGCGCGCCGGCGTCGTTGATGTAATATTCGCGCGTGACGTCGTGGCCGGCAAACTGCAGCAGACTCGCCAGCGCATCGCCGAACACGGCGCCGCGGCAGTGGCCGACATGCATCGGTCCGGTCGGATTGGCCGAGACGTATTCGACATTGACCTTGGAGCCGCCGCGGATGCGCCCGTAATCGGCGGCCTCGCGCAGCACTGTTCGCAGCGCCTCGGCCCAGGCCGCGGGCTTCAGTGTCAGATTGATGAAGCCGGGACCGGCGACGTCGACCTTGGCGATCAGCGCGTCGGCGCGCAGCCGCTCGGCAATCTGCTCGGCGAGATCGCGCGGCTTTGCCTTTGCCTCTTTCGCCAGCACCATGGCCGCGTTGGTCGCCATGTCGCCATGGGTGGCATCGCGCGGCGGCTCGACCACCACGCGCGAGAAATCGATGCCCTCGGGCCAGTTGGATTCCGCCGCGAGCGCGCGGCAGGCGGCGTGCACGCGTGCGAGCACGTCGGCGAACAAATGCAGTGCTGAGGATGGGTCGGGCATGGCCGCCGCCTAACGCAAATCCGGGGTCGAGTCAAAAAGCCGCTGGTGCTCGGTCAGGGCGAAACGGTCGGTCATTCCGGCAATGAAATTGCCGATCCGGCGGGCCCGGTCGCCCCCATTGTCCGCCTCCGCCCCGAGCAGCCATTCCGGCGGCAGGTCGCCAGGGGATTTCAGGTATTTTGCGAACAAGTCGAACAGGATCTGCTCGGCCTCCCCCATCACCCGCATCACCCGTTGGTGGCGGTACATGTGCTGGTAGAGGAAGCCCTTGATGGCGGCCTCCTCCTCGGCAACTTCAGGCGGGAACGCGATCAGCGCCCGGCTCTGCTGGCGGACGTCCTGGGCCGACTGCGGTTTCACCGCATTGAGGTTCTTCTGCGCCTCCGCGAACACCGCGCCGATCAGGTGCGAGATCAGCTCGCGCACCAGTTCGGCGCCGCGCCTGACGTCTTCGAGAGCGGGATAGTGCGCCGAGGTCTCGGCGATGATCTCCGCGGTGAGCGGCATCACCTTGAGGTCGTCGAGATGGAACAGGCCGGCGCGCAGGCCGTCGTCGATGTCGTGGGCGTCATAGGCGATGTCGTCGGCGATCGCTGCGACCTGCGCTTCGAGCGAGGCGAAGCTCCACAATTCGAGATCGTAGGTCTTGATGTAGTCGGCGATGCCGACGGGAACGCCATGCTCGCGGTAGCGTCCGACCGGCGCGCCGTTGCGGTCGGTCAGCGGGCCGTTGTGCTTGACGATGCCCTCCAGCGACTCCCAGGTCAGATTCAGCCCGTCGAACTCGGGATAGCGGTGCTCCAGCGCGGCGACGACGCGCAAGGTCTGGGCATTGTGGTCGAAGCCGCCAAACTCCTTGAGGCAGGCATCCAGCGCCCGCTCGCCGGCGTGGCCGAATGGGGGATGGCCGAGATCGTGGGCGAGCGCCAGGGTTTCGGTGAGGTCCTCGTCCAGCCCGAGCTGCCGGGCCAGTGCGCGGGCGATCTGCGCCACCTCCAGCGAATGGGTCAACCGGGTCCGGTAGTGATCGCCCTCGTGGAACACGAACACCTGGGTCTTGTACTTCAGGCGGCGGAACGCGGTGGAATGGATCACCCGGTCGCAATCGCGCCGGAACGGGCTCCGGGTCCGGCTCGGCGGCTCGGCGACTAGCCGGCCGCGGCTGCGATCGGGATCGCAGGCATAGGGCGCGCGGGGGGCTGCCATTCCGACGGACACGGCGAATTTAGTCCCTATCCATTTGATTCTGCGTATGGTGGCACTTAACTATGTCGGGCGCGGGATACCAACTGAATTGGGCAAGTGAATTTGGTGTGACGCGGGACTAAGGGACTATCGGAGACCAGCCATGACGACTGCCGTGACCATCAGCGACCGGGCCGCACGCCGGATTGGGGAGATCCTCAAGGGCGAAGGCACAGGCGCGATGCTGCGCATCTCGGTCGAGGGCGGCGGCTGCTCCGGCTTCCAGTACAAGTTCGACATCGACCGCGACCGCACCGACGACGATCTCGTGATCGAGCAGGACAATGCGGTGGTGCTGGTCGATTCCGCCTCTCAGCCGTTCCTGGCTGGCTCGCAGGTCGATTTCGTCGACGACCTGATCGGCGCCTCGTTCCGCGTCAACAATCCCAACGCGACGGCGTCCTGCGGTTGCGGGACCAGCTTCTCGATCTAGCCCGACTCAAAATCTGAAAAACAACCCCATGCACAGTAGCCGGCACGCCGGCGCGATGCACTTCGGCTTTTACGAAAAACATTTGACCCGTCGGGCAAAACAGGGGTAGGATGTAATCATCGCGCGGTCCCCAAGGGCGGGGAGCTCGGCCGGACACTACGCGCCGGATTCGACCCCTAGCCGGCGCTTTAGACGTCCGTCATCTGTCTCTCTTCGTCCGTCCACTCCACCTCATCCGGCATCAGCTCCGGCTGAAGGGGCGCGTCTTCCGACATCGTATGGCCGTCCAGCGCGCGCAGCAACGCCGCGACCAAGGCGGGCTTGCGCAGCGGCTTCGCCAAGAAATCCGACATGCCCGCTTCGCGGCAAATCCTGACGTCCTCAGGGAAGGCATTGGCGGTCAGCGCGATGATCGGCACGGCGGCGAGGCGCCCGCCGTGCCCTCGGATCGCCCGGGTCGCGGCAAGGCCGTCCATATCGGGCATGCGCACGTCCATCAGCACGATGTCGTAATCGCCATCGGACGCAGCCCCGACGGCCTGGACACCGTCGGTCACAACCTTCAGCTCGATATCGAAGGCACCCAGCATCTTGCTCACGACCATGCGGTTGACCGCATCGTCCTCGGCGACCAGCACTCTCAGCGGCTGGTCGAGCCCGGCAATGCGCGCCTTGAGCGCGTCGGCCTCGTCGGCGCCCGCCGTCTGGTCGGACGCTTGCGCCTGGCTCCAGGGCAGCACCAGCGTGAAGCGGAAGGTCGAGCCCTGACCCGGCATCGAGGTGACCCCGATGGTGCCGCCCATCTGCTCGATGATGCGCCGCGAGATCGCAAGGCCAAGCCCCGTGCCGCCGAAGCGGCGGCTGATCGATGCATCGGCCTGCGCGAAGTCGCTGAACAGCTGCCCCAGCTTGTCGGGCGCAATGCCGATGCCGCTGTCGGTCACGCTCCATTCGACAGTTGCGAGCAGGTCGCGGCGCGCCTGGCAGGTCGCCGAGATCGTCACCTCGCCTTCATCGGTGAACTTCACGGCGTTGGAGGCAAGATTGAGCAGCACCTGGCGGATGCGCGCGACGTCGCCGCGCAGCGTCGGCGGCAGGTTCGGATCGAGCTCGACCTTGACCGCGAGGCCCTTGTTCTTGGCGCTGGCGCGCGCGACGGTCGCGACGGTTTCGACCAATGCCTGCGGCGCGAAGTCGATCGCCTCGAACGCGAAGCGACCCGCCTCGAGCTTGGAGAGGTCGAGAATGTCGTTGAGAATGCGCTGGAGATTGTCGCCGGATTCCCGGATCGTGGTGACAGCCTCGCGCTGCTCCGGATCGAGCTTTGTCTCCAGCAGCATGCTGGCGAGGCCGAGTACGCCGTTCATGGGCGTGCGGATCTCGTGGCTCATCACCGCCAGGAAGTCCGACTTGGCGCGGCTCTCGGCCTCGGCCTTTTCGGCGCGCCAGCGCTCAGTGACGTCGCGGCCGAAGCCGCGATAGCCCAAGAATTGCCCATCGCGGTCATAGGCCGGCTTCGCCGTCAGCGACCACAGCCGCGCCTCGCCGCCGGCGACGACCTTCAGGTTCATCTCGTGCAGCGGCTCGGCATGCTCCATCAGGCCGACAATGTTGTAGGCGGCGCTCTTGTCCTCGGGACAGAGCATGTCGAGCACGTCGGAGAAATGCGAGCCCTTCAGCAACGGAAGCGGCAGCTGCGCGACTGCGGCGAAGCGTTCGGGCACGTCGACGAGATGCCCTTCGGCGTCGGTCTGCCACAGCCAGTCGCTGGCGTTCTCCTGAAAGTCCTTCAGCAGCAGCGAGATGATCTCGGTCTGCCGCTCGAGCTCGAGCCGGGCCTTGAGGCTGCCGAGGAACAGGTTGCCCTGTGAGACGATGTTGCGCGCCATGAAGAACGCGAACAGCAGCAGGAATACCGAGGTCACCAGATACGGCCCGGTGCCGCACACCAGCAATGCGCCGGCGCAGGCGACCGTCATGGTGGCGAGATAGACGAGGCCGGCACGCGGGAAGGTCGACAGCGTGAAGGCGCCGCCCGACATCATGCCGACCATCAGGCAGGCCAGGATGAGCTGACTGGTCGGCTCGATGCGGCTGAACAGCGCCAGCGGCAGCGTGCCCCAGATCGCGGCGAGGAAGAAGGCCTGCCGCAGCATCTGCCTTGCCGCACGCGGGGAGGCTTCCTGCGGCGGGTCCTGATGCGAGCGATGCCAGGCGCGGACAGCGAGCGCGGCAGTGACGGCAAGGGTCATGCCCCAGAGCGCGAGGAAGTCGTTCCAGCCCCGCCCCCAGAACAGGATCAGCACGATGGCGACGTTGAGCATGGTGACGGCCATCGTCACCGGGATGGCCCGCGTCACCGCGTCGATCTGCCTGGCGCGGATGCGGCGCAGCTCGCGCTCGCTGAGATCGGCGGTCAGGCCGTCCTCGATCTCGAAGCCGCCGAGCCAGTACAGGAACGCGCCGATCAGGCCGTCGCGCGGCTCGGTCTGTCCCAAAGATTTATCCGGCCATCGCATCCGCGGAACCTTTTCCGCATCAATGGCCTGCGGCCTGCTTAAGCCGGGTTAATTTTGTGGGCGATTTTGCAGCGTCCTTGACGGGCGCGTTTGCAGTTTGTTCTAACCATGGCCCTTGGTCCGGAGCCCCGCCGACATGCCCATCAGAGTTGCCACCTGGAACGTGAACTCGGTCCGGCAGCGGATCGACCCACTGCTGACCTGGCTGAGGGAATGCCAGCCGGACATCGTCTGCCTCCAGGAGATCAAATGCGTGGACGAGGCCTTCCCGCGGCTGGAGATCGAGGCGCTCGGCTACAACGTCGTCACGCACGGACAGAAGACGTTCAATGGCGTCGCCCTGCTCTCAAAACTCCGCTTCGACGAGACCAAATCGGGGCTGGCCGGCGATGACGAGGACGCCCATGCCCGCTTCCTCGAAGGCGTGGTGACGCTCAAGCAAGGAGTCCTGCGCATCGCGTGCCTCTATCTGCCCAACGGCAACCCGGTCGGGACCGAGAAATATCCCTACAAGCTCAAATGGATGTCGCGGCTTCTTGAGTATTCGAAGGAGCGCCTCAAGTCCGAGGAGCCGCTGATCCTCGCCGGCGACTTCAACGTCATTCCGCACGCCCGCGACGTCCACAACCCCGCCGCCTGGACCGAGGACGCCCTGTTCAAGGCCGAGACGCGCGAGAGCTTCCAGTCCCTGCTCGGCCTCGGCCTCACCGATGCGCTGCGGGCCGTCACCGACGAGGGCGGGCTCTACACCTTCTGGGACTACCAGGCCGGGGCGTGGCAGAAGAATCAGGGTCTGCGGATCGACCATCTCTTGTTGTCGCCGCAGGCCAGCGACAAGCTCGCCAATGTCGGCATCGACAGCTATGTGCGCGGCTGGGAGAAGCCGTCGGACCACGTGCCGGTGTGGGCGGATCTGGATCTCGAGGCGGCGTAACAGCGCCTCTACGGGGCCTATTCCCGGCGGCCCTGCACCCACTGTTCCAGCATTTGCAGGCACATGGCGCGGTCGTCGTCGGAGGCCTTGGCGAAGGCGCGGTTGTAGTTTTCCTTGATCCAGGTCTCTTCCGGCCCGGCGCTGTCACGCGCCAGGGTCAGCCACATCAGGCCGCGCGCGGCCTGCCGCGGCAGGCGGTCGCCATTGAACAGCATCTGGCCGAGCAGCGCCTGGGCCTCGTGCTGCCCCTTCTGGGCGGCAAGGCCGAGCCAGCGCGCGCCATAGCGGAAATCCTCGCGCGAGGCGTCGGGCGTCTTCAGATACAGCCGGGCGAGATCGTACTGGGCGTCCGCATTGCCGAAATAGGAGGCCGCGTAGGAGAACATCTCCCGCGCCCGGTCCTGGTCCGGCTTGATCTTGGAGTTCGGGATGCCGCTCAGATAGTAGCGGCCGAGCGCGACGAAGGCGTTGGCCACGACCTGCGCCTGCGGCGCCGACGGGCTGTCCTCGGCATGCGCATTGGCGATCCGGCTGAAATATTCAAAGGCGCGGACATCGTCCTGGGCCACACCGTCGCCATTGGCGTACATGCGGCCGAGCTTCCACTGCGCGATGGGATGACCGCCCTCGGCGGCATATTGCAGGGCGCTGAGTGAGGCTTCCTGGGGCGCCGTCACCGGTGCCGTCCGGCTGCGCAGGGTGGTGGCCGTGCCGGGCAATGTGGTCACGACAGGGAGGGCGGCGTCCTTGTTGACCGGCGCGCCGTCGAAGGCGAGCGCCGGCGCGGCCAGCGCAGCCGCCCCCAACACAAACGCAACAATGGCACGCCTAGATGTCCGCATAGCACTGTTTCTCGTGCGCGCCGCCCGGATGGGTTACTGCCCCTCCGACCGCTGGTCCAACCTGCTGAGCATATTTCCAGAGCGCACCCGACGTATGATTAGTCGCGCGAGCCGCCCATTTGGTCTTGCGCTGAGCGAGCTCAGCGTCACTCAATTTTACGTCAAGGGTCCCCGCGACCGCATCGATCTCGATGATGTCGCCGTCCTCGAGCAGCCCGATCGGGCCGCCGACCGCCGCCTCGGGCCCGACATGGCCGATGCAGAAGCCGCGGGTGGCGCCGGAGAAGCGTCCGTCGGTGATGAGCGCGATCTTGCCGCCCATGCCCTGGCCGGTCAGTGCCGCGGTGGTCTGGAGCATTTCCCGCATGCCGGGACCGCCCTTCGGCCCCTCGTAGCGGATCACGATGACTTCGCCTTCGCGATAGGTGCGCTTTTGGACCGCCTCGAAAGCATCCTCCTCGCGGTCGAAGCACCTGGCCGGACCGGTAAACCTGAGGTTGGACATTCCCGCGACTTTCACGATCGCACCTTCTGGCGCCAAATTGCCCTTCAGACCGACCACACCGCCTGTGACGGTGATGGGCTTGTCTGCCGGGTGCACCACGTCCTGGTGCGGATTCCATTTCACGCTTTTGAGGTTTTCGGCGATCGTTCGACCGGTGACGGTAATGCAGTCGCCGTGGAGAAATCCGTTGTCGAGCAACGTCTTCATCAGAAGCGGTATGCCGCCAACTTCAAACATGTCTTTGGCGACATAACGGCCACCCGGCTTCAAATCCGCGACATAAGGTGTCTTTTTGAAGATTTCGGCGACGTCGAACAGATCGAACTTGATGCCGCACTCATGCGCGATCGCCGGCAAGTGCAGCGCAGCATTGGTCGAGCCGCCGGACGCGGCGACCACGGCGGCGGCATTCTCCAGCGCCTTGCGGGTGACGATGTCGCGCGGCCGGATGTTCTGCGCGATCAGGTCCATCACCTTCTCGCCCGCGGTCATGCAGAAGGCGTCGCGGATTTCATACGGTGCCGGAGCACCAGCCGAGTAAGGCAGCGCGAGGCCAATGGCTTCCGAGACGGTCGCCATGGTGTTGGCGGTGAACTGCGCGCCGCAGGCGCCCGCCGAGGGGCACGCCACGCGCTCGATCTCGTCGAGATCCTCGTCCGACATGGCGCCGACCGAATGCTTGCCAACTGCCTCGAACATGTCCTGCACGGTGACCTGCTGCCCGCGGAAATTGCCGGGCAGGATCGAGCCGCCATAGATGAAGATCGAGGGCACGTTGAGGCGGACCATCGCCATCATCATGCCCGGCAGCGACTTGTCGCAGCCGGCCAGCCCGACCAGCGCGTCATAGGCGTGGCCGCGGACCGTCAGTTCGACGGAGTCGGCGATACATTCGCGCGAGGGCAGCGAGGAGCGCATGCCGTCATGGCCCATGGCGATGCCGTCGGTGACGGTAATGGTGCAGAATTCACGGGGCGTGCCGCCGGCGGACGCGACACCCTTCTTCACCGCCTGCGCCTGGCGCATCAAAGCGATGTTGCAGGGAGCGGCCTCGTTCCAGCACGAGGCGACGCCAACAAAGGGCTGGTGGATCTGCTCAGTGGTCAGACCCATGGCGTAGAAATAGGACCGGTGCGGCGCGCGCGCAGGGCCTTCCGTCACGTGACGGCTCGGCAGCCTCTGCTTGTCGGTCTTCGCGTCCATCGCAAACCAGTTTCCCCGGCCAACCCTTTCAGACCCGAAAAATCAGAGCCAAGATTTGAATCGACCTTGGGATTTCCCGTCGCTCTAAGGACCGCCGCTGTCTCTCAAACTTTAGAGCCATTTTATTCATGTTTAGGTGTGGCCAAAAAGCGGCGCCGGTGCGAACGGACAGAGATAAGGGTTAAATCGGCGGTGAGTGTTGCAGGGGTGGCACAATCGTTACCAGGAAG
The DNA here is from genome assembly GCF_016616235.1 of Bradyrhizobium diazoefficiens. Lineage (NCBI taxonomy): Bacteria > Pseudomonadati > Pseudomonadota > Alphaproteobacteria > Hyphomicrobiales > Nitrobacteraceae > Bradyrhizobium > Bradyrhizobium diazoefficiens. The sequence goes on along the minus strand of NZ_CP067100.1, from coordinate 3,965,421 downwards.
ACACGGATTGGCTTACCGCAATACCTCGCGAAGATGACAATCCACAACTTGAGATTTTACGACACGGGGAAGGCGCCCAGTCTCGGCGCGATGACCGCAGCACTCGGGTGAGTCGATAGTCGTAGATGCTCGTAGGACGGGAGAGCGGAGCGAAACCCATCACCCTCTCGTCAACGTCGAGGCATGATGGGTTCGCAAGTGCTCTATCCATCCTACGCGAGTGCAGGCACGCCTTGGCAGCCCGGATGAGCGAGGCGACATCCGGAAGCTTTTACGCATCGATTCCCGGGTATCGCTTGGCTCACCCGGACCACGCGGCTCATTTGCCGCGCAATCCAGGCTGCAAGATCACGCAATCCGGCGCCGCGCTGCCGCAGCATGTCGTCTCGCAGCCGCTGACCAGTGCGGCCACCGTCGCTTCCAGCGCACGTAGCTCGGCGATCTTCTTCCGGATCGAGCCGAGGTGCCTCTCCGCGAAACTCTTCGTGTCGCTGCAAGGTTGCCGGCGCTGGACCGCAGCAAGGATGTCGCGGGTCTCGTCGATCGAGAAGTCGAGCTCGCGGCAGTGCCTGACGAGGTTGAGCGCCTTGAGATCGTCGGGGCCGTAGATGCGCTGGCCGCCCTGCCGTGCCGATGCGGCCAGAAGACCGATGGTCTCGTAATAACGGATGCTGGGGACCGAGACGCCGGCGGCTTTGGCGAGGACGCCAATTCTCATGGAGCTCTCACTTTTCGCTTGAACCTCAAGTGGCTTGAGGGCGTAGCGATCACGTCCATGACGCACAAGCTTGAGGAGAATCACATGAGCGTTATTGGACCGTCCTGCAACCTGCCGTCAGAAACGGCGCCGGGATGCGGCCGCAGAGCGAAGGCCGAGCCAGGCGGCAGCAAGGCCGCAGGCACGGCGGCGGTTGCGACCGCAGTGATCGCTGCGGCCTGCACGGCGTGCTGCGTGCTGCCCTTCACATTGCCTGCTGTCGTGCTCGCCAGCGCCGGGAGCATGATCGCCGTGCTCGACCATGCGCACGGGCTGATGACGGCACTATCGGTCGCCGTGGTGCTCTGCGCCTGGGCCTGGATCGTGTGGCGAGCGCGGACGAGCGGCTTGAAGATCCGCTCGTCCGTGCTGGCGGCGATGTGCGCCGCGACCGTGCTGACGGCAACAGCTGCGCTGTGGCCAGTGATGGAGCACGCCGTCTTCCACGCGCTCGGCGTCGCCAAGAAGCCGAAGCCGCCAGCCAGCTGATGGACGCGCTCACGATCTTCGGGCTGCTGTCGGTCAGCGCGATGCTGCTATTCTACGCGCTCGAGCCGCGGGGGCCGCAATATGTGCTGGCCTTCGCGGCGGCGTGCGCGTTCAGCGCTGCGTACGGTTTGCTCCAGGGCGCCTGGCCCTTTAGTCTTGTCGAGGCGGCCTGGACGGGGGTCGCACTACGCAGGTGGGCCCGGTCACCGCCATGACCGAATTTCGGTCTCGTAGCCCGAGCGGATCGAGCAGGCGGACGATCTCGCAGATTGCGGCGAGAGCGGCGAGCCAGACCGCGCTGGTTAGCCCGATGCGCGTCACGATGGCGGCGGCGAAGGCGGCCTCGCCGCCGAGGAATGGCGTCGCGGCGAACAGCGCGAGTTCGTAAGTCCCGTAGGCGGCAACGAGCGCGATGGCGAACATCAGCGGCGTCCGTTCCTGCGGCAGCATGTGCAGAATGGCCGACGCTGCGGCGGTCGCGAGCAACGCTGCCGCCCCAATGACGACGCCCCAGGCAATGGTGCTGCCCTCGACGGGATAATGCAGCGCGCCGAAACCGATGCTCTGGTTCACGAGCCAGGCGCCGGCGACGACGAGCAGCGCCGGACGCAGCGGCAGCATCGCAGCGGCGATAACGGCGAAGGCCGCGAACGGTGTCGCGCAGGCCAGCGCAAAACTTGCCAGCGCGGATGACAATGTCAGCAGCGCAAAGCCGAACATCGGCGCAAGACGCGGCGCAACCGGATGGAGGCGGAAATGATGGGCGTGAGGCGAAAGCATGTCAGCGGCCATGGATAATCTCCCGGCGGCCACCCTAGCACATTTGCATCAGATGGTGTCCCTGGGGGACTTCGCCCCAAATGACAGGCTGGAACGATCGCTCAGGTCCGCCCGCGCGGACGCTGGGCTTGGGCCCAGGCGGTGGCGACGTCGCGCGGCGGAGCATCGATGCGCTTGATCGGTGTCAGTTCACCGGAGGCGGAGACGATGGCGGTCTCCTCGCGGCGGCAGCGCGGGCAGACGAAACGGACCTCGTGCGGGGACGCGGTCCAGCTCGAACGTTTCAGATTGGCCGCCATCGGCCAGGCGTCGCAATGCGAACACGACACCAGGAACCGACCGGGATCGAGCATACCCATTCCATAGGACTCCGCGTCCTGCCCGCCACTTCAATGATTGATTCATGTGAATCGTTCCGGTGCCGAGGCACCGCAAGCTGCCCCTCAATGCGCGCCCTTGAGGGTGCAGGAGGTGGTGCAGGTCACGGTGGTGCCGTGGTCGCATGCCTTGCAGGCGGCGACGCACTGGTTCATGTCGCGGGGATGGTAGGAACTGTAGTTCCGCATCGCGCACACCGGAGTCGAGCCGGTGATGTCCTGCTCCTGGTTGCAGGCCGCCGTCATCAGCGCAAAGATGATCACCGCAAGAAGGCGCATGCGATTGGCCCAAAGCGACGTCAGCGGGGACGCTGCAGCGCAACTACCCCGGTGTTCCCATTGCGAGCCATCGTGGATCGCGACGCTCACATCGCAGCAGGATGCGCGCCAAACATTAAGAACAAATTGCCGCCGGCCGTCAGGCCGCTGCCCGGGTCGCGATCGCCTGCCGCGTGTCCACCGCCAGCTTGCGGTACTGTTCCGAAAGTTTCAGATAGAACTCGCGCTTTGCGCTGTCGGTGGCGAGCTTGGTGATGAGCTCGCATTCGGCGGTGAGCGTCTCGAACCGTTCCAGCCTGTCCTGAAGTTCTGTCATCGGCGTGTCCCCATTAAACGCCTTAGGGCCACTCAACCTAAGTCCGGGAAATAGGTCATGGCGAACATGGTTATGGAGTAGAAACAATTATTCCCGCGCGAGCGGCTGGTTCTGCTCCAGCCGCCAGCGGCATCCCAATCGGTCTCTGGCGGATCGGTCGCGAACTGCGCGATGCGGTCGAGCAGCGTGCGCGAGCGCCACCGCCGGGAACGGCTTCGAGCGCCGCGATGAGCGCCTTTAGGCGATCACAACGTCGCCGAACCCCTGTTAGCGAGGTTAGACACACCGTCTATTCTGCCACTTTTCGAAAGTTCCCGGTTCCCATCCGTATTTTGCCGCATTGTTGCGTGACCGTGAGAAATGCGAAACGATGTCGCGACATCGTTTTTGGTGTCGTCCTTGATTCTCAAGCCGCATGTCGTCGCGGACCTTGGTTTGTAGTGGTTTCGCAGGGGGACCATCCAATGAACCAGTGCCTACGCTCGCTCGCGTGTGTCGTTACCGTGGCCGCGTTGGCCTTTCTCCCTTCCGAATTGGCGGCAAAGAGCGGTCACAAATCGTCCGCGCCGAAGAAGACGCATGAGGCGAAGGCCGGCAAGCAGCGCCATGCCGCGGCGAAATCCCGTCATGGCAAGCATGCCGAGGCCAAGCGCAAGTCCAAGAAGGACGACGAGTCCTCGGACAAGCCGGCGGCGCCGCCGCTGACCGGCGATCTCGCCGCGCTGAAGGACGCGATCGATCTTGCGCGCAAAGGCAAGACCGATGACGCCAGCGCGGCGCGCGATCGCATCGCCGACCCTGCCGGCCAGAAGCTCGCCGACTGGTTCATGCTGCGCCATTCCGAGAGCACCGCGAGTTTCAAGCGCTACGCCGCCTTCCTCGCCGCCAATCCGGACTGGCCGAGCAGCGCCCTGCTCCGCCGCCGGGCCGAGGCGCGGCTGTGGCAGGAGAAGAGCGATGCGGACACCGTGCACAAATTCACGATGGACCGGCCGACCAGCGCCAAGGGCAAGTTCGCGCTCGCCCGCGTGCTGCTCACCGAAGGCGACACCGACCGGGCCGCGCGGCTGGTGCGCGAGGCCTGGCGCGGCGACGAATTGTCCGAGCGCAGCGAAGAGGATTCCTACGAGGCGTTCCGCGATCTCCTCAACGCGGACGATCATCGCGCCCGCATGGACAAGCGCCTCGGCGCCAAGGACTATGCCGGCGCGCGGCGCGCGGCCAAACGGCTCGGCGAGGACGCGCTCGCGATCGTCAAGGCCTGCGCCGCCGTCACCGGCAAGGCCAACCAGGCCAAGGACTATCTCGAGGACGTGCCGGCCGAGGCACGGCGCGATCTCGGCTATGTGCTGTGCCGCGCGCAATGGCACCTCCAGAAGGACCGCATCGATGACGCCGCCGAGCTGATCCTCGCTGCCGCGCCCGGCATGATGGCCGCGCAGGACACCGATGCATGGTGGCGCGAGCGGCGCCTGCTGGCGCGCAAGCTGCTCGACCAGGGCAAATACAGGACCGCCTACGACGTGGTGCGCACGGCGGCCGTGCCGGCGATGGAGGTCTACCGCGTCGACTATCACTTCATGTGCGGCTGGATCGCGCTGCGCTATCTCGACGATCCCAGGACGGCGATGGCGCACTTCGCCGCGATCGACGAAGGCTCCGCCAATCCGATCGCGCTGTCGCGTGCGCATTACTGGCGCGGCCGTGCCGCCGAGGCCATGGGCGCAACCGCCGACGCGCGCAGGAGCTATCAGGCCGCGGCGCGTTATCCGACCGCCTATTACGGCCAGCTCGCGCGTGCAAAGCTCGGCATCGACCGGATCGAGCTGCGCGCGCCCTCGCCCGTGCTGGCCGCAGCCGACACCCCGCCCGCGGACGAGCGCGTGCGCGCCGCCGACATGCTCTACGGCATCTGCGAGCGCGACGTAGTGCTCTACTACGCCGAGGATTTCGCCAGGGAGAGCGCCGACGTTGCTGCGCTCGAAGCACTCGGCGAACTCGCCGGCCGGCGCAACGATGCGCGCGTGATGCTGGAGGTCGGCAAATCGGCGCTGGCGCGCGGGCTCGCGCTCGACCATTACGCCTTCCCGACGATCGGAATCCCCGAACACAAGCAGGTCGCACCCGCGATCGAGACCAGCGTGATCTATTCGGTGGTGCGCACCGAAAGCTCGTTCGACCAGCGGGACAAGTCGGCTGCCAACGCAGTCGGGCTGATGCAGGTGACGCCGGAAGCCGGCCGCGACACTGCCAAGCGCTTCGGCCTGACCTATGACTGGGACCGCATGATCTCGGACCCGGTCTACAACACGCAGATGGGCGCGGCCGAGCTCAGTGCGCTCCTGTCGGAATATCGCGGCAACCAGATCATGACCTTCGCCGGCTACAATGCCGGCCGCGGCCGGGTCCGCGAGTGGGTGCAGGCCCGCGGCGACCCCAGGGATCCCAATGTCGATCCGGTCGACTGGGTCGAGCGCATCCCGCTGTCGGAGACGCGCAACTACGTCCAGCGCGTGATGGAGAACGTGCTGGTCTATCGCGCCAGGTTCGAGGGCAGCAGCGTGGTGGCCGGCAAGAGCGAGCAGCGCGTGATGACGCACGAAACCAGCACAAGGGCACCCGTGGCAGCCGCAGCACCCGCTCCCTAGTCGGCGCCGCCGGGGCTGGACGCGGCGCCTGCGAGGTTGCGTTGCTGCGGCTTCCACGCGAGTGCAGTCGCGCAGCTAGGTGTCACCTCCTTCCGTCGTGATCAGGTCGCGGCCGCCCAAATATGCGCCGGTCAGGGCTCTTGCGAAGGTCCACATCTGGATCGTGCAGCTCCAGCACGAGACGGCACTCAGCATCGCCAACATCTCGATCATGTTCCCGGCGGCCGGCACTCTGCGCCCGGGCATCCACCACGGCATCAACAACCTGACAAGTTCGTCGCGCCCGTAGCAATCGTAGTCGCAGTAGCGGCGCTGCGTCTGCGCATGCCGGACATAGCCGGATCGCAGCGGCTGTGAGCAGGTGCTGCACGCGGCCTCGCGCGACGGCGGCTCATGATTGACCACCACGAACTTCATGACGCCGCCCTCACCCGATCCTTCTGCTCCGCCAGGGTTTCGCGGAACAGCGCGTAGCATTCATAGTCGCAGTAAGGCAGTTGGGTCCCGATCTCGCGCAGATAGCTGCCGCGGATGTCCTCGCAGCACTGCAAGCACCAGGTTTTCCGGAATGGCGTCCTGTCATTCACCAGCACGAATGCGAATCTCATGTGGCACCTCCCAAAGCGAAACAGTAGACGCCGTCCAACGGAGACAGTGCGGGCGGTGGAGCGCAAAGGTGGTTTCGGCCGTCCGGATTATCCCTGTTTCGCTCCACTTTTTGCGGTGGGACGAGGATGTATCTCCCGTCCTCCCTGCGCCGTGCATAGATCCGGCCGTCGATGTACTTGATCTCCGTCGGGTAGCAGTCAGCGCTGTTGCAGCAGCTGAGCCTCGGATTATCCGGCATGTGCCAGGTCGAATAGAATTTTTCGTGCAGCTCCCGGTCCTGGGGTGGGTGCTGGCGATGAGCGGCACCGTGTCCCGTCTCCTGCGCCTGGGCCGCTGCGGTGGAGCAGAGGAGAACCATCGAGCAGAAGAGCTTGCATGAGTGGTTCAAAGCGTCGGCTCCCGGTTTTGACCTGCTGAACGGTGTCAGCTCTCCAATTCAGCCTCACGCAATCAGGGCACGGAACAGCCACTGGCGGTCGCGTTCGCGCCGTGCGCGGAAGCGATCAACGCACTTCTTGGAGCAGAGCGCAGTGCACCAGGAATAGTACCGGATCAGACCGAACTTGCCGCCACACACCGCGCAGCCATTGCTTGTAGAGCAACGTTCAGACTGGGATAGGGCACGCTCAGGAACAACGGATGCATCGCACATTGCTGTCTCCCTCTGTTGTTTGCCGTTGCCTGTCGAGAAGTGCGGCGGCGGCCTCGTCCTCGGTCGTTGCCTGTCGGTCAGATGCTTCAGCCGCAAGCTTCAGACCCGTTCTCGTGCGCTTGCCGCGATCGACTGGTCGACATTCCCGATTGGTCGTGAGGGTAGTCCGCCCGGTACGAAGCGCTCAATTGTACGGAGGTAAATGGCCGACATGACTAGGATTGGAGCCGCTATACCTAGGTTTGCCCGTGGTCGCCCGGGACCTTCGCGCTGGAGCTCGTTCAACGAGACGGCGCACGCTGCATCAGTTGCACGGCGGCCGCGAAAAACTCGCCTGGCACGGCAAGCTTAATGCGCCGCGGTGGATAGGACAGGAAGCAGTCATTCAAAGACGAAAGGCCCTGCCCGCCATCCGACTTTGGCCGGAATTGCTCCTCCAGCGGCAACGTGCTCTACTTGCGTTCACGCAGAGAGCGCCGGGAGCGT